>NZ_JAOPWR010000476.1 GCF_025965585.1 Pseudonocardia sp. | reverse complement strand
GCAGCCTGCCCGCGGTCCTCGACCGGCTCGAGGTCGACCACGACTACCTGCTCGAGGGTGGCGTCTTCACCCCCGACCTGATCGAGACGTGGATCTCGCTCAAGCGGGACAACGAGATCGACCCGCTCCGCCTGCGTCCGCACCCGTACGAGTTCGCTCTGTACTACGACGTCTGATTCCTGCAGGTTCGCGACCTGCTGACAGACCCCGAAAACGGTGGTTGACCTGCGCAGATGCCTTCCGGCGTCTGCCAACGTCAACCGCCGTTTTCGTTCTCATGTGCCACGGATGTGCCACACGGAGTCCTTTGTGGACGGGCGCTCACGGGATTGAGTGACGGCCTCTCAGGCTCAGGAGTGCGCTACGTATGGTGACGAGAGTCGCCGCGCCGCGCGAGCTCGGTCGCCGCACAACTTGCGCGGACCAACCGATGCTCGCCGACGACCCGGGCCCAGTATCGACACAGCGTGGACGCCAGCTCACGGTCGCCGAGTGGTCCAACGACATGACAAACGCTCGGCCACGGCCGGGGTCGACGAGCGCCGACGGCCACACCATCGGTCAACGCGACGCGGGTTTATGGCGCGGAGGCATCCTGTCGCGCCGGTCGTGGATCGGGCCGCGCGGCGGGGCCGACCGCGGCTCGATGCTCAAGCGCCGTACGGCCTGCTCGCCGGTCATCCCAGCGACAGCACCGATGCGCGACCAGGAAAGCCCTGCCCGGCGGGCGGTGTCGACCGCCTCCCGCAATCGCATCTCGGTCACCGCGAGAGTGCGGGCGAGATCGTGCACGGCCAGCTCGGGAAGCGCGCGGTCGAGATGGCGCTGCCACTCCGAGAACGTGCCGGTGCCCGACTGCCAGCCCTCCACCCCTTCCGGCGCCATCCCGGTGGAGCTGGGCCACTCGGCCCGCGGGTAGAACTGCCCGCCACGCCAGCCACACTCGCAGGCGGCACGCCAGCCGACGACGCTGGGCTCGATCTGCCGCGACGAACTGCCGGTGTCGGTCCCGTCGAGCAGGACCGATGCCGGATAGCCCTCGTGGGCATAGGCCGGGCGGTACCCGGAGTCGTGGATCCATCCCATGCCGCCGGCTCCCTCTCCACATCGAATATCTCACTTCCGAGCAGTGTCGGCAGGCCGATGGTCTGCGTCGTGGTCGTCGCGTTGCCGCCGCGTGGCCGGCCGTAGCCCCTCGACACCTCGCGGACGTGACCACGCGTCGCCACGCGATCAGCCACGCCCGACCCCGATGGTCCGACCTCGAATCGAGACGAGGAGGTGGGCGATGACCGTGCCGTCGACGGAACCCGCCACAGTTGCTCCTACGGGACTGCGCCGCCATCGACGGACGGCCCGCGACGGCCGGATGTCGGTGGCCGGAGCTGCGGGCGGGGTAGGCACCACGACGGTGGCGGCGGCGCTCGGTGCGTCCGATCGGGGCGTGTACGACGGCCGCTCGGTGGACGTCCTGGTCTGCCGGGCAACCGGTGACTCGCTCGTCCGCGTCGGCCGCGCCGCTCACCTCGTCACCGGGGCGGCCGGTCGCAAGCCCGTTATCGCCGTGGTTGCCGCGGACGTATCCGGCCCGTCCCGGCCGGTGAGCGCGCGGCTTCGGCTTCTGGAACCGCATGCCGCCGCTGTGGTTGTGCTGCCGTTCGTCCGGCGCTGGCGGGACCTCACCGCCCCGCTGGACGAGGTCCGCACCCTGCTCGTCGTCCCTCCCGACAGGGTTCCCCGGCCGCTGCGCCGCTACGCCGGTGCCCTGCACGACCTGCGCCACGCCCTGTCCGGGCGCCGGCCCACCGCACATCGCCCGGCCCCCGGCTCGGGCTGCTCGCGGCGTGTCGGACGATCTCCGGTTCGACCAGCCGCGGCCCGACCTGGACGCCGGTATGCGGGTGGCGCGGCCGTCGATCACGCGGTATCCGTCCGAGCCGGTGACGCATGCGCTCGACGAGCAGGTCCACCGCTGCGCGGGGCTTCGCCGCGGCGGCCTGCACCACCACCGGCCTGCCGTCGAGATCGACGTTGGCGTGTGCGGTGACCGGGTTCTCCCGCGCCGAATCACCGTGCCGCACCACCCGCATATGCACCCGCAGCACCGGTCCGACGTGTACCAGCACCTCGGCCATCCGCTCCCGCGCGTAGTCGGCGAGATCCGATGTGATCTCACCGCGCACCTCGACGACGATTTCCGGCGCGATCCGTTCCTCGACTCGGTTCATGCCTGGATACTCGCCGTATCGATGCCGCGCGGGCAGGGACCACCGACCCCCTCCCGCGGTGACCAACGGCCATAGTCCGCCCCGGTCACCATCCTATGATCGGAACGAACCACTCCGGAAAGGACGGGAAAGGACGCTTGTGCCACGGACCGGATCAACAGCTCCGCGCCACCACCCGGTGATCCTCGCCCATCGCGCGCGTCGCGCGTCCGACGTCCAGCTCCGCGTCGCGGACGCGATCACGTCGTTCGCGGGCTCGATGCCGTTCGTCTATGTCCACGCGGTCGTGTTCGTCGTCTGGATGCTGTTCGTGGAGTCCACCCCGTGGCCGACGCTGACTCTGGTGGTGTCGCTCGAGGCGATCTTCCTGTCGGCCTTCGTCATGATCGGCCAGAACCGGCAGTCGGAGTTCAGCACGCCAAGGCCGACCACGACTTCGTCGAGGAGGAGCTGGAGCTGAAGGCCAACACCGAACTGACCCGGGCGATCCACACGCTGACCACCGACATCCACCGGAAGCTGATGGCCGAACACGAACCGGTCGTCGCGGCTACCGTCGGTACCCGACCCTCCGAGGAGCCACACCTGTGACGATCTCCGTGTTCCTGCTCGACGACCACGAGATCGTCCGACGGGGTATCGCTCAGCTGCTCGAGACCGAGGACGACATCGAGATCGTCGGCGAGGCCGGCACCGCGGCCCAGGCGATGGCCCGGATCCCCGCCCTGCGCCCCGACGTCGCGATCCTCGACGTCCGCCTGCCCGACGGCGAGGGCGTCTCGGTGTGCCGGGACGTGCGCTCGTCGGTCACCCCGCCCCCCGCGTGCCTGATGCTGACGTCCTACCTCGACGACGAGGCCCTCTTCGGCGCGATCGTCGCCGGCGCCTCCGGCTACCTCCTCAAACAGGTTGCGGGCATCGATCTCGTCGGCGCTGTCCGCACCGTCGCCGCCGGCGGGTCGCTGCTCGACCCGCGGGCCACCGCGCTCGTGCTGGAGCGCCTGCGCAAGGGCGACGAGCCGACCGACCCGCGCTACGAGTCGCTGAGCCCACAGGAACGTCGCATCCTCGGGCTCATAGCCGACGGGCTCACCAACCGGCAGATCGGTGCCGAGATGTTCCTTGCTGAGAAGACCGTGAAGAACTACGTGTCCTCGCTGCTGCACAAGCTCGGCTTCGCCCGCCGCACCGAGGCCGCCGTCTACGCCACGGAACTCGGCCGCACCGACCACCGTTGATCTCGCGGCCGCGCGATCAACCCTGCGGGACCCGCCAGCTCACCCGGGTCCCGCAGTGCGGTCCGGGGCGCACGAGAAGCTCGCCCCCGCACTCCCGGGCCCGCTCGTCGAGGTTGCGCAACCCGCTGCGGGCCACGGCTGGGTCGATCCCGACACCGTCGTCGAGCACGTCGACGAGCAGGTCCTCCTCGGCCTCGATCGTGACCGTGACGCTGCCGGCGCCCGCGTGCCGCACCGCGTTGCTCACCGCCTCCCGGACCACGGCCACCGCGTGCATCCCGACCTCGCGGGACACGCGGGGGTCGATCGCGCCCGACATCCGCACCGCCGGCACCAGACCGCATCCGTGCGCCGCCTCGGCCGCAGCGTCCAGCAGGCTGCGGCGCAGGCTCGCCCCCGCTCCGTCACCCGTGGTATGCAGGTCGAAGATGACCGTGCGGATCTCCCGGACGGTCTGGTCGAGATCTTCGACGGCGCGGCTCACGATGCGCAGCACGTCGGGGTCGTTGCTGCGCCGCAGCACGCTCTGCAGTCCCATGCCCGTGGCAAAGAGGCGCTGGATGACCTGGTCGTGCAGGTCGCGCGCGATCCGGTCGCGGTCGGCGAACACGTCGAGCTGGCGCGCGGCCCGGTTCTTCTCCTCCAGCTCGAGTGCGAGGGTGACCTGCGCCGCGAACGACCCGAGCAGCGGCACCTCACCGGGCAGGAACGACACGGCCTCCCGCCGGCGCAGGGCCACCAGGACCCCGACCACGTCCCCATGGGAACGCACCGGTACCGCGGCCGTCGACCCGAAGTCCGGCACCTCGACCGCGGCGCCGGTCAGCAGGTCTCCCGGAGACGGCACGACGACGACGCTGCTGCCCTGCACGACCTCGTCGAGCAGCGGATCGTCAAGGTCCAGCCGGAGCCCGACCAGGCCGGGCTCGCCGAGGCCGCAGTGGGCACCCACGGTGAAACCCGGACCACGCCTATCGGATCCCAGCACGATCAGCGTGGCGTCCGACGCGGTGAGCTCCAGCGCGCGCTGGGCGATGAGCCGCAGCGCGTCCTCCTCGCTCGCGCCGGACAACAGCTCGCTGCGGATCTCGGCCGACGCCTCCAGCCACTGCTGGCGCACCCGGCTCTGCTCGAACAGGTCGGCGTTCTGGACCGCGATCCCGGCCGCCGTAGCGAGGGCGCCGACGACCACCTCGTCGTCGGGGGTGAACTCCCCGCCTCCGTTCTTCTCCGTGAGGTACAGGTTGCCGAACACCGCGTCCCGCACCCGGACCGGCACACCGAGGAACGTGTGCATCGCGGGATGGTGCGGCGGGAACCCGACCGACGCCTCGTGCCGGCTCAGCTCCGCCAGGCGCAGCGGATCTGCACCCGGCATGACCTGCCCGAGCAGCCCCTTGCCCTCCGGCAGCGCCCCCATCCTCGCCAGCTCCGCGTCGCTCAGCCCGACGAGATCGGGTCGGCATCGGCGGATGAACCTCAGCAATGACACAAGGACCGGCGACCCGGGATGCGGCGCGGAGTATCCCTGGCACGTTCGGGCTCTCTTCCGCCCAGGTCGCGGACCTCCTGAGGACGGCAGGCCGTGCACCGTCGCTGCACAACAGCCAGCCGTGGCAGTTCTCGGTGACCCCCCACACGATCGAGCTGCACGCCGATCCACGGCGGAACCCCGTGGTCGCCGATCCCGACGGCCGTGAGATGCGGATCGGGTGCGGCGCGGCGCTGTTCAACCTGCAGCTCGCGCTGCACGGCCATGACATCCGGCCGATCGTCACGATCCTCCCGGACCGCGCGCGGCGCGACCTGCTCGCGGTGATCAGGCACGGTGGGACGAAGGAGCCGACGCCCGAACAACGAGATCTGCTCCGTGCGGTGCCGCTCCGGCGGACCAACCGGCACCCCTACACCGACGTCCCGGTCGACACCCCCTCACTGCACGCCCTGCGTCGCGCAGCGCTCGACGAGGGCGCCTGGCTGCACGTCGTGCAGGACCCCGGGCAACGGGCCACGCTCCGCAGGATCGCCGCCCGCGCCCATCGCGAGCAGGACGCCGACCCGGTCTTCCGGGCCGAGTTCGCCGGCTGGGTCGCCGTCGCTCCCGAACGCCGCGAGGGAGTGCCTGCGCACGCCGGTGGTGCGTTGCCGGAGCCGCAGGACAAGTGGGTGCTGCGCGACTTCACTCCGGGACGGGCCCGGACCGGACGCTCGGCAAGGACTTCGAGTCCGAACCGGTGATCGCGATACTCAGCTCGCACCTCAGCGGCCCGTCCGCGGAGGTGCAGGTGGGCCAGGCGCTGCAACGGGTGCTGCTCACGGCCACGGCGAACGGGCTGGCCACATCGTTCCTCTCCCACATCGTCGAGGTGCCCCGCACCCGGGAGGAGCTGCGCCGCCTGATCGGCGGCGCCCGGCCACCGCAGGCCGTGCTGCGCATCGGCCACGGCTGGCCGGTGGCCGAGGTACCCCGCAGGCCGGTCGGGGACCTCCTCACTTCCGACGGGCCACCGAGATCTGACACCCGCTGTCGCGGCAAACGACGAGTGGCGAACGCACATCGCCAACGAGGGAGACACCCATGGACTTCAACGCAGTGGAGATCGACGACTCGCTGCGTTCGGGCTCTTCGCCCTGTGGCCCTTCACCCGTCTCGTGCACGCTTTCAGCGCCCCGATCGGATATCTCTGGCGCCCGTACATCGTGTACCGGAGCAAGGAGGACCGGCTCGGCACCCGCGCCCGACGTCCCGGGTGGGGACGCGTCGAGGACCGAAGCCGGTGAAGCGCACTTGCACCGCACACGCCTGGAGGCTCTGGCCGCGCGACACGGCATCGACGTGAGCGCGTGACTCGACCGCTCGATGCTGCGCGATCGGCCGAGCCCGTCGAACGTGTCACCAGCGCGGTGCTCACCACGCAGACGACACGTTCAGGCCGAGCGGTGGCGCTTCGCGTCACGGTCGCCAATCAGGTGAAGGCGCTGACCCCGGTGATGTCGCGTCCGACGATCAGAGTCTGGATGTGCTCGGTGCCCTCGTAGGTGTAGATCGCCTCGATGTCGGCCATGTGACGCATGACGTGGTTTCCGAGCAGGATGCCGTTGCCGCCCAGCAGGTCGCGGGCGTCGGCGATCACCTCGCGGGCCTTGAGGGTGTTGTTCATCTTGGCCAGGGCGGCGATGGTGTCGGTGAGTTTGCCCTGCTCCTCGAGGCGGCTCACGCGCAGGCAGTACAGCTGCATGGCGGTGACCTCGGCGAGCATCTTCACCAGTTGGTCCTGGACGAGTTGGAAGCGCACGAGCGGCTTGCCGAACTGCGTGCGTTGCTTGGTGTAGACGAGCGCGGCCTCGTAGGCCGCCACGGCGTGGCCGAGAGCACCCCAGGCGACGGCGATCCGCGTGGAGGCCAGCACCCGGGCGGCGTCCTTGAAGGTGCGTGCGCCGGGGAGCACGTTGCCGTCGGGCACCCGAACCCCCGTGAGCGTGATGTCGGCCTGCAGCACGGCCCGTACCGAGCCCTTGCCCTCGATGACCCGGGCGTCGTACCCAGGAGCCCCTTTCTCGACGAGGAAACCCTTGACCTGCCCGTCCGTGGAGTCACGTGCCCAGACGACGATCACGTCCGCCAAGGTGGCGTTGCCGATCCAGCGCTTCTCCCCGTCGAGGACGTAGCCGTCGCCGTCGCGGACGGCAGTGGTCTCCAGCGCGACCGCATCGGAGCCGTGCTCCGGCTCGGTCAACGCGAAGGCTCCGAGCAGGTCCAGCCGGGCCATCCCCGGCAGCCAGCGGTTCTTCTGTTCTTCGGAACCGAGCAGCCAGATCGACCGCATCGCCAGCCCGGCCTGGACGGCATGAATAGTGCCGACGCTGCCGTCACCCCGGTTCAGCTCCATGTGGATCAGGCCTGCAGCGACGGGGCTCATCGGAGGGCAGCCGTATCCCTCGATGCCGTCTCCGACGATGCCGAGGACACCCATCTTCTTGATGAGCTCCCACGGGAACTCCGCCCGTTCCCAATAGCCGCTGATGACGGGCAGCACCTCGGTGTCGACGAACGCCCGGGTGCGCCGCAGGTAGTCGCGCTCGGCGTCGGTCAACTCGTCACGAAGGCCGAAGTAGTCGGTACCCAACGACCGGCCGATCTCGGTGGTGGTGAGGATGTCCTCGGCGTAGGTCTCGTCTGCCAGCATGTCGGTGCTCATCCCTGGGCTCATCCCTGGATCCGGCTGGTGTGGCCGGCCCACTCCTTCTCGCGGAGCTCGAACTTCTGTGTCTTCCCGGTCGAGGTCCGTGGCAGGTCCTCGACGAACTCGATCGCCTTGGGCACCTTGAACCGGGCCATGTGTGCCTGGAGGTAGCCGATCAGCTCGGTCTCGTTGATCTCCGTGCCGGGCTGGCGGACAACGAAGGCCTTCGGTCGCTCTCCCCATTTCTCGTCCGGGACGCCGATGACGGCGACCTCGGACACAGCGGGGTGCATCTCGATGGCGTGCTCGATCTCGACCGTCGAGATGTTCTCGCCGCCGGAGATGATGATGTCCTTGGCCCGGTCGCGCAGCTCGACATATCCGTCCGAGTGCTGCACACCCAAGTCCCCGGAGTGCAGCCACCCGCCGCGGAAGGCGTTCGCGGTGGCCTGCGGGTCGCCGAAGTAGCCCACCATGACGTTGTTGCCGCGCATGACGATCTCGCCCATCGTCCGACCGTCGCGCGGAACGTCATTCATCTTCTCGTCGACCACCCGGATCGGGTCGGCCTGCAGCATGGCGACGCCCTGGCGGGCCTGGCGGCGCGCCTGGTCTGCCGGCGGCAGTGCCGACCAACCGGGCTGCCACTCGTTGATCGTGTACGGGCCGTAGGTCTCGGTCATGCCGTAGACGTGCACGATCCGCGCGCCCAGCTCACGCATCCGGGTGATCACCGTCGGGCTGGGCGGGGCGCCGGCCACGGTCGCGACCAGTTCCCGGTCGAGCGGGTGCGCCTGCGGCGCGTTGGCGATCACCGTGAGGACCGTGGGTGCGCCGGCGAGATGGGTCACGCACTCCTCGTCGAGGAGCCGCCAGATCTCGTCGGCGCGGACCGCGCGCAGGCATACGTGGGTGGCACCGATCGCGGTCATCGCCCACGGGGTGCACCAGCCGTTGCAGTGGAACATCGGCAGCGTCCACAGGTAGACGCTCTCCGGATCGGACCGCTGGTGGATGATCTCGCCCAGCGCGTTGAGGTACGCGCCGCGATGGGCGTACATCACGCCCTTGGGTGTGCCGGTGGTCCCCGACGTGTAGTTGATCGAGATCAGGTCCAGCTCGTCCTCGACCGTCCACGGCAGCGGTTCCCCCGAGCCACGCTTCAGGAACTCGCTGTAGGAGACGGCGGCGTGCTCGGCGGCACCGGGCAGGGCCGGGCCGAGCGGGTCGCTGACGGCCACGACATCCGTGACGGTCTGCAGACTGTCCAGCACCGGGGCCAGCGCCGGCAGGTATTCGGTGTCGGCCACCAGCACCTTCGCCCCGGAGTGGTCGCAGATGTAACGGACCTCCTCCGCGGAGAGCCGGGTGTTGACCGGCACCATCACTGCACCGGCCAGCGGCACGCCGAAGTTGGCCACCAGCATCTCGGGAATGTTCGGGCACATGTAGGCGACCCGGTCGCCGCGCTGTACGCCGGCGGCCCGCAGGGCATGCGCGAGGCGTGTCGCCTCGGCGGCAAGTTCGCTGTAGCTCGTCCGGCGGTCGCCGTAGGCGATCGCCGTCTTGTCCGCGAAGACGTCCGCGGCACGCTCGAGGAAGGACAGTGGCGTCAACGATGTGAACGAGTTGGCCGGCATCCGCGGCACCTCCGGAGGATCGTGGGTTGCTCTATCGACTCGATCCCGCGGACGGCTCCCTCAAGGGGTCGGTGCGGGCCCGGGCAGTGGGGCCACCCTCTTGGGCCGGTAATGCCCGCCGGTAGAGCCATGCGTCCTGCAACAGCGGGCCATCCGTCATGGCGCCAGAAGCCTTTCACTATGGGCAGCGTCCTTCACCTCGATCCGGGGCGGGCCGAATCGGCGATGTGCACGATGGCATGGCTCGTACCCAACGACCGCGCCGCGACTCCCACGGCGGCGGCCGGGCCCTTCGACCGGGCAAAGGGGGCCAAGCATCCCTGCCGCTGGCCCGACAGGCGGTCAGAGCAGGAGTCGACAGGCCATTTCGAGCATATGCCGGCTCGGGTCAGGCCATAGCGATCCCACACCGCAGAAGCAGCAACCCGCGAGGAGTGAACGATGGCCCGCACCGCCAACAGCATCGACGAGATCAAAGCCCTCGTCGGCGAACACCTCGGTCAAAGCGAATGGCACGAGGTCACCCAGGACCGCGTCAACACCTTCGCCGACGCCACCGACGACCACCAGTGGATACACATCGACCCCGACCCCGCCAGGACAGGCCCATTCGCCGGGCCCATCGCCCACGGCTACCTCACTCTGTCACTCCTGACCCCGCTGTGGGGCGAGATCTTGCAGATCGACGGCATCGCGATGATGGTGAGCTACGGCCTTAACAAGGTCCGCTTCACGGCACCGGTATCCGTCGGATCGAAAAGTCCGCCTCGGCGCCACCCTCGTCGAGGTCAAAGATGTCAAAGGAGGCATCGACGCGATGGCCGACTGCATCGTCGAAATCCAGGGTGCATCCAAACCCGCACTGATAGCCCAGCCCATCTACCGCTACTACGTCTGAGCGCAACCGCCGACGAGTCGCCCAAAGACCAGGAAGCCGGCGGTCTCGGTGGGCCGCACATCGCCCTGACATCGGCCGATCGCCGGAGTTCCGCAAGTGCATCAACTGGCCGACGGGGATCTGATCTATGGAACGGGTCCGCGCTGAGGATGGCTCACGGCGACCCGGACCCGACGCCGGCGTCGCAGGTCTCGTGGTGAGCTGGGGCGTGCCGTCTGCGGGGGCGTCGGGGTATCGAGGAGTAGCGACGCAGTTCAGGATCCGCGTACGGTATCCGCGCCCAGCTGTTGCAGGACCTCCGTGGCCCGTCCTACCCCGACCGTGGCTGGGATCGGCACGTCGATCACCGCGCGGGCCCAGTCCCGGGACAGGGTGACCGTCCTCGAGATCTGGCCGTTCGGCACGATGATCACCTCGCCGTCGACGGAGCGGAGCCGGGTGACACAGATCACCGACGGTGCCCGTCGCGTCGGTCCCGACGCCGGTGGTAGAGACCCGGACTAGGTTACCGAACCCGTACTGGCGCTCGGCGATGTTGAAGAAGCCGACCAGCAGGTCCTGCACGCTGACCGCCAGTCGAAGGCCCCCGCGACGATCGTCGCGGGGGCCACGAGCCCGTTGAGCGGGATGCCGAGCCGCGCCACGATCAGCACCACTGCCACGCGGTAAATGACACCAACGCCACCCAGGCGAACATGTGGATCAACGCGTGTCGGTGTCGGTGGCCTCGGAGCAGACCAGGGAGTCCGTATCGCCGTCGCGAGCGTCGACGTACCGGATCACCAGCTCCCGGACCCACGGCGCGGCGCGGGTGAGGAGAACTGATCCGAGGACGAGCAGCACGATCTCCAGACCGCTGCCGCGGGCCCGCAGCTCACATTGGTGAGAAGGGAGATGACGAGCATCGGCCGTCATCCCCTTCCACAGATCTAGACCGTATGAGGGGCCGGCGCCTCGCTCGTAAGTTGGCGCGGGTCACCGTCACGGCGGGTGGCGGTGCCGCATTTACGGGAGGCGCCGGTGCTGATGGAGCGTACGTGCGTGGGCCTGGATGTT
>NZ_JAOPWR010000426.1 GCF_025965585.1 Pseudonocardia sp. | reverse complement strand
GCGTGCGCAACCGGATGTCGATGTTCCTCGTGCCGGCGGACACCCCGGGCGTCGACATCGTCCGCAACGTCGCGCTCTTCGGCGACCCGGAGGGCGAGGGCTCGCACGCCCTGATCGAGTACCGGGACGTCCGGGTGCCGGCCGACGCCCTGCTCGGCGACGAGGGTGACGCGTTCGGCGTCGCGCAGACCCGGCTCGGCGGCGGCCGGGTGCACCACGCGATGCGCACGGTCGGGCTCGCCCAGCAGGCGCTGGACATGATGGCCGAACGGGCCCTGTCGCGGCGTACCCGCGGCCGGGTGCTGGCGGACATGCAGGCCGTGCAGCTGCACCTGGCCGAGTCCTACCTGCAGGTCCAGCAGTTCCGCCTGCTCGTGATGAACACCGCCTGGAAGATCGAGCAGTACGACGACTACCAGAAGGTGCGCAAGGACATCGCCGCCATCAAGGTGCTGACGCCGAAGGTCCTGCACGACGTCGCACAGCGCGCGGTGCAGGTGCACGGCGCCCTCGGCGTGACGGACGAGATGCCGTTCATGAGCATGATCCTCACCGCCCAGTCGCTCGCGCTGGCGGACGGGCCCACCGAGGTCCATCAGGTCACGGTCGCGAAGCAGCTCCTGCGTGACCACCGGCCTGCCGAGGGTCTCTGGCCGACGGCGCACATCCCGACCCGCCGCGACGCGGCCCGGAAGGCGCTGCTGGATGACCGGGTCGGCCGCCTGCCACAGGCCTGATCGGCCCCTATTCTGACGGTATGTGCATTAGTGTCGACGGCATGGGTGACGATGCCCGCGGGCCCGCACACGGTGCTGCCGATGTTCTCGACGTGCTCGTCGTCGGGGCCGGCTTCGGTGGGATGTACGCGATCCAGAGGCTGCGCGGGCTGGGTTTCTCGGTGCGTTCGGTCGAGCGCGGGCACGCCGTCGGCGGCACCTGGTACTGGAACCGCTACCCCGGTGCGCGCTGCGACATCGAGAGCCTCGAGTACTCCTACTCGTTCTCCCCGGAGCTGGCGCAGGAATGGGAGTGGACGCAGCGCTACCCCACACAGCCGGAGATGCGCGCCTACGCCGAGCACGTCGCGGACCGGTTCGACCTGCGCCCGCACATCGCGTTCGGCGTCACCGTCACCGCCGCCGTCTACGACGAGGTGGGCACGTGCTGGCACGTCGACACCGACGCCGGTGAGCGGATCACGGCCCGCTTCCTGGTGCTGGCCACGGGCGTGCTCTCGGCGGCCAGCGTCCCGCGGTTCCCGGGGCAGGAGCGCTTCCGGGGCCGGATCGTGCACACCGGGTCGTGGCCGGAGGACACGACGGTCGACGGCCTGCGCGTCGGCGTGGTGGGCACCGGCTCGTCCGGTATCCAGGTGGTTCCGCACCTCGCCGAGCGCGCCGCACACCTGACCGTCTTCCAGCGGACCGCGAACTACAGCATCTCCGCGGCCAACCAGCCGCTCGACGCGGCGTACGTGCGGGACGTGAAGGCCCGCTACCCGGAGCTGCGCGAGCAGGCCCGCCGCTCCTTCACCGGCTCGACGGTCCCGATCAACCGTCAGTCCGCCCTGGCCGTGGACCAGGAGGAACGCGACCGGCGGTTCGAGGAGCGCTGGGCCCTGGGCGGCTTCGCCTTCCTCGGCTCGTTCGACGACGTGACCCGTGATCCCGAGGCCAACCGGCTCGCCGCCCGGTTCGTCGAGGACAAGATCCGCGCCGCCGTTGACGACCCCGCGGTCGCAGAGCAGCTGGTGCCCACCGGGCACCCGATCGGCAGCAGGCGGATCTGCGTCGACACCGGGTACCACGGAACCTTCAACCTGCCGCACGTCCGGCTCGTCGACGTGCGACGTGCGCCGATCACCGGTCTCACCGAGGCCGGGCTGTGTACGGCCGACGGCGAGGAGCACCCGCTCGACCTGCTGGTGCTCGCCACCGGGTTCGACGCGATGACCGGCTCGTTCGTCCGGATCGACGTCCGTGGCCGGGACGGGGTGACCCTGCGGGAGAAGTGGGCGGACGGCGCTCGGACCCACCTCGGGCTGCAGACCGCGGGCTTCCCCAACCTGTTCACCCTGACCGGACCGGGCAGCCCGGCCGTGCTCTGCAACATGTTCCTGGCCATCGAGCAGCACGTGGACTGGGTGGCGGACCTGCTCGTCGCCCTGCGCGAGCGCGGCTGCCGGACCGTCGAGCCGACGCCGGAGGCGGAGCAGGAGTGGAGTGCGCAGGTGGCCCGAGCGGCCGAGCGGACCCTCTACCCGCAGGCGGACTCCTGGTACGTCGGCGCCAACGTGCCCGGCAAGCCGCGGGTGTTCCTGCCCTACGCGGGCGGCGTCGGGAAGTACCGGCGGATCTGCGAGGAGATCGCCGCCGACGGCTACCGGGGCTTCGTCGTCGACGCCGATCTGACGGTGCGTTGAGCGAATGGAGAAGGCTGTGGAGATCGAGACCGACGTCGCGGTGGTCGGCGCTGGGCCCTGCGGGGCGACGCTCGCGAACCTGCTCGGCACGTTCGGCGTGCGGACCGTGGTGCTCGACCGCGAGCCGGGGGTCACCCCGTACCCGCGTGCGGTCGCCGTCGACGACGAGTCGCTGCGGACGTTCCAGACCGCCGGGGTGATCGACGGGGTGCTGCCGGACCTGATCCGCAACGCCCCCATCCGCTACCACTCCTCGTCCGGCCGCGTGCTCGCCCACGTCGGGCCGAGCGGCCGCCCGTACGGCTGGCCGCGCCGCAACCTCTTCCTGCAGCCGCTGCTGGAGGAGACGCTGCGCAGGGGCCTGGAACGGTTCCCGCACGTCGCGCTGCACACCGGGACGGAGGTCACGGAGCTGGAGCGCACGGGCGACGGGGTCCGGCTGGACGCGAAGTCCGACGCGGGCCGGTTCGTCGTGCACGCCCGGTTCGTCGTGGGCGCGGACGGTGGGCGCAGCATGGTGCGGGAGTCCCTGGGGATCGCGCTGGAGGGGAGCACGGCGCCGTCCCGCTGGTTGGTCGTCGACGTCTCCGGGGACACCCTCGACGCGCCGTACTCCGCGGTGTTCTGCGACCCGGACCGGCCGACCATGACGATCCCGCTGCCCTACGGGCACCGCCGGTTCGAGTTCAAGCTGCTGCCGGGGGAGGACGAGGAGCGGGCCGCCGGCGAGGAGTTCGTCGCCGACCTGCTGCGGGGGTTCTATCCGGGGCCGCTGCCGCAGGTGCAGGGCAGGCGCGTCTACTGGCATCACTCGCGGATCGCCGCGTCCTTCGGTGCCGGACCGGTGTTCCTGGCGGGCGACGCCGCCCACCTGCAGCCGCCGTTCTTCGGGCAGGGCATGAACTCCGGAATCCGGGACGCGACGAACCTGGCCTGGAAGCTCGCCGCGGTGACGGCGGGCCGCGCCGGGCCCTCGCTGCTCGGCGGCTACGACGCGGAGCGCCGCGGGCACGCCACCGCGATGGTGTCGTTCGCGACCCGGGTGGGCGGCATGTACCAGCCGCGCAACCGCGCCACGGAGATCGTGCGGGACGGGTTCTTCCGTGCGGTGCAACGGATCCCGGGCGCCCGGGACTACATCCTGCAGATGAAGTACAAGCCGGCGCCGCGCTACACGGC
>NZ_JAOPWR010000424.1 GCF_025965585.1 Pseudonocardia sp. | reverse complement strand
GAACACCAGTTGCTGCACCCGGGGCCGGTGGAAGGCGGCGACGGCGTAGGCGATGGCCGCGCCCCAGTCCTCGCCGGCGACGCGGAACTGGTCGAAGCCCAGGTGGGTGGCCAGTTCGGCGACGTCACCGGCCATCGTGGCGGTGTCGTAGCCGGTCAGGGGGCGCTGGGAGCCGCCGAAGCCTCGGTTGTCGACCGCGATGACGGTGTAGTGCGGGGTCAGCAACGGCACGACGTGGCGCCAGTACGACATGGTCTTGGGCACGCCGTGCAGCAAGAACACCGGGTCGCCGGCGCCGCCGATCGCGTAGTGGATCTCCACGCCGTTGACCTTGGGCTTGCCGTGTGTGAGCCGGTCTCCGGCGTGGTCAGTGAGGTTCATCTCGGCGAACTCCTTATTCTCTTCGGCCGTGTGGGCGCCAACCGGGTGGTGGATCTTCCGGAGCGGCATTTCTGCCTTCGTCGGCGAGGTGCGTACCGCACCGAAGTACCGGTTCTACTTCGTCGGCGACAAGTTCCCCGCGCTGTGGCCGGTCGCCGACGGCGGGGTCTCGGTGCTCGGCGAGCTCTACGACCTACCGTTCGACGTCGGGGGCGCTGTTCCTCGACGGTTCCGCGCACCTGACCCATGACGGTGACGTCGATGCGTTGGTGCAGGTCCTCCTGGGATTCCTGCACTGAGGGAGGCGCGAGCTCGCGGGTTCCGCCGGGGGCACGACCGCGGCAGCTGGCGGGCTGACCTCGCGGGAACGGGAAATCCTCGAACTGATCGCTACCGAAATGTCGAACAGGGCGATCAGTGCGCACCTGGTCCTGAGTGTGCGCACGGTGGAACGGCACACCCTCAACATCTACGCCAATCTCGGTGTCAGGGGCATGTCGAGGCAGTCGCCATCGGGTTCCAGCACCCGACGTCCACCGGCTCTGCTGGGTCGGGGGTGGGTGATCAGCGCTCACTCTTCAGGGCCGCCTCTTACCCTCGGCTGGCCGGAGAGCCGCTGCCAGGCCCGGCGTGACAGGCCAGCGGCGACCTCGTCGGCGCGCATTTGCCAGGCCGCAGTCGGGACACGGCGGTCGCAGCCGATGGCCGGCACATACCCGATCCGGTGGGCCTCCAGCTCGGCGCGCAGGGCGGGGTCGGCGACCTGTCCACAGTGGACTTTCTGTTCATGAGCCTTTCATTGAACGTCAGTCGTGGGCGTGCAGCCCGAGCAAGCATGCCAACTGTGGCTCAAGGCGAACGGTAGTTGTACGGCCGAGAGCAGACTGGCCCCCGATCCTTTCATCGGCGGGTTCGGGGTTCGATCCCTCGGGGGCCCACCGATGTGCGAATCGCGGGTCTCTGTGTAACGGCATCGTGACGCAGTGCGACGAGGTGGTTGTCCCTTCTCTCCTCGGAGCTCCCATGCGCAGTCCTTCATCGCGACTCTCGGCACCCGTGCTGATGGCAATCGCGCTCGTGGCTCTGGGCGGGTGCGGTGCGGCTGCGCCGGCTATCGCGCCGCCCGCCGCCACTCCGCCTGTTGCCGCCGTTACTTCCAGCGTGGCTGAGCCCACCCCCATCGCCGCGGCACCGGTGGCGACGAGCTGGACGATGCCGAATCTCGTCGGGACGGGCCTGCAGGACGCCCAGGACGCCATCCAGACCCTCACCTCGTATGGCATCGCGATCACGAAGTCGCACGACGCGACCGGAGCGGGGCGACGTCAGATCCTCGATCGCGACTGGAAGGTCTGCGACCAGAACGTGAGCCCGGGCGCGACCATCACCTCCGGCACCCTGATCGACTTCGGGGCGGCCAAGCTGAGCGAGTCCTGCTGACCGGGCTCGGCTCTCAGGTACGCCGTGACCGCGGGCGGTCGAGCTCGAGCGCCGCGGTGCACAGCGGACACGGCGGCCCGGGCGGGTCGCTGAGGGCCGCGGCGACGATCGTGCGTCCGCACAGGGCGGTCATCCCGGAGGAGCCGCGCATGAGCTCGTCGGCGAGTATGACGTCGCTGATCTGGTGCGACCGGCCGTCTCGGCTGCAGGTGACGCTTACGCAGTACCGGGACGCGGAGAAGGGGTCCGATTCGACCTCGCGCACGTCGTGCTCCTTCCCGTCCGGGCCCGGTTCTGTCGACGGTGCCGCGCGGCGGCCGGATGAGCAAGCACCCGTGTGGCTAAATGTGGCTTTTGCGGACGGAACGGTCGCCCACGCGGGGGAGTCCGCGGCGCGTTCTCATCGATCGGCCCAGCGGCCCCCGCCCCGAGTCTCATCAAGATTGACGATGTGCCGGCCCCGGGGAACGAGGCCACGGTGTCCGGGGTTGTGACAGGGCAGCAGCGCCCATCCCGTGCCCGGGAGCGGGCGCTGCTCCGTGCTCCCGGTCAGCCGGACGCATAGCGGTGGGATGCGGCCGTGATACCAGCGACGATGTCCAGCTCGGACTCGTCGCGCGGTCCCGGGACGAGCACCATCCCGCGGCTCAGCCGCAGCCCGGCGAGGGGGTGCGCCACCGCCCAGCCCTTCGCGAGGGCGTCGTAGGCCAGCGCATCGGGCAGCACGACGTGGAGGCTGCTGTCGGGCTCGGGATGCAGGTGCGCGAACTCGCCGAGATCCGGGAGGACGAACGCCGCGTCCGGGCCGGCCGCGATGGCGCGGTCGAGGAACAGGGCGCGGATCCCCTCGACGCCGACGGTCGTCGGACCCGTCGTCACGCCGTCGAGCGCGGCGAGCCGGGCCCACAGCGCCGACTGCAGGTGCGGGGGAGCGGTCTGCGTCAGCTGGTGCTGCGGGATCGCGGACGTCAGTTCGGGCGGCTCGCCCGCCCGGTGCGGGAGCTTGCCGCCCAGCGTGGGCCACTCGGGCTCGTCGCCGTCCGGCACGGGGTTCTCGCCGTGGGCGCGGAGGTGGTCGAGACGGTCGGCCAGCCACGTGCCGAGGTCGCCGACAACCTTCCCGGCGAGCTGGTCGCCGCCGGGCACGCGTTCGGCCCACAGCGGGGCACCGCTCTCCCGGGCGAGCCAGTCCCAGGTGCGGGCGAGCAGGTGCGCCGGCGTCCGGGTGTCGTCGGAGCCGTGGGCGAGGAACACCGGCATGCCCGCGAGCCTGCCCCGTTCCCCCGAGAACGGGAGCGCGCCGTAGAGCAGCGCCGCTCCGGAGAACCGGTGGGGCGCCTCGAGCATCAGCGCGCCGGCGAGCGTGACACCGTCGCGGAACCCCAGCAACAGGATCGGGCGGTCCGGGTCGCCCTCGGTGTCGAGCCAGCGCAGGAACCACCGGGAGGTCTCGGTGAGCGACTCCGGATCGGGGCCGCCCGCGCCGTCGCCGGCGGCGAGGAACCACGAGTAGCCGGTGCCCTGCTCGATCGGCGCTCGCACCGACACGTACGCGACGGGCCCGTGCGGCAGCCACGGCGAGATCTCGATCAGGGAGTGCTCGCTCGTGCCGTTGCCGTGCAGGGCGACGACGAGTGGTGCCGACGGGTCCTCCGACCCCCACCGGGCCACCATCGGCAGGCCGTCGGAGTCGGTCGATCGCCGGCCGCTGGACGCCACCTCGGTCAGCTTTCCGCTCCGGCGCCTGAGCGGGGTCTCACTTCGAGACGGGTTCCTCGGTCTCGATCGCCTCGGCGAAGTAGATGAGGGTGAGCAGCGCGAAGATCAGCGCTTGGAGCAGGCCGATGAACAGGTCGAACAATTTCCACGCCGCGTTCGGCAGCCACAGCACGGAGACGGGCAACAGCCCGATCAGCGACACCATCAGGCCGCCGGCGAAGATGTTGCCCCACAGCCGCAGCGCCAGCGAGAGCGGCCGCCCGAAGAACTGCGTGATAATCTCGAACGGGCCCTTCTCGGCGATGACCAGGAAGTGGCGCCCGAGACCGTGGGTGCGGATGCCCATGACGTTCACCCAGACGATCACCAACAGCATCAGGGCGATGGTGAGGTTCGTGTCGGCGGTGGGCGGCGGAACCCAGTGCTCGCTCGGGAACACCGCGATCCAGTTGCTGACCAGGATGGACGCGAAGAGCGTGATGGCGAGCCCGACCACGCCGCGCGGCGCGCGCCTGCCCATGAGCTCCTCGGTCTGGTCCTGTGCCCACGCCACCAGCACCTCGAACGCCACCTGGAGCCCGCTCGGCCGCCCCGCGACGGCGCGGTGGGCCATGTACAGGCCGAGGCCGCAGACGATCACCCCGGCGACGAGCGTGCCGACGATCGTGTCGAGGTTGAGGGTGAAGCCGAGGAGCTCGCCGGTCCAGTGCTGTCCGGGGGTGACGGCACCCTCGGCGGCGAGCACACTCACCAGGCCCGTCCTTCCGCGGGCGACGGCGTGCGGAGCGCCCGGCGGAGCGACCACACGCGCGTGGCCAGCCGCACCGCGTGGCCGAGCTGGGCCCGGCGGGGTACCTCGGCCTCGGCCAGCTCCGCGAGCTCGGCGTCGAACTCCTCGCGCCAGCGCGCCCGATCGGTGGCCGGCAGGGCACGCACCGCCTGTGCGACGAGTCCGGCGGCCATCCGGGCCGGCGGGGCCGCGGGGTCGGTCGTCCACGAGGTGGCGGCCTGTGCGCGGGCGTCGGCGCGCTCCCGGGCGTCGGTGAGCGTCTCCGACAACGTCCGGAACCGGTGGAGGTCGTCGTCGAGCCGGGCGGCGAGCGAGCGGGCCCTGGCCACATGGCCGCCGTGGTCGAGCCCGTCCAGCAGGGCGACATCGCGCAGGAGGGTGAGCCCGCGGATCAGCTGCCGGGCACGGGGGTCTTCGAGCTCCAGCTCCGTCGCGAACTCCCGCGCCTGCCGGCGCACCTGCTGCAGGTCGCCGACGAGGGCGGCGGTGAGCTCGCCGACCCGGCCGCGGGGGAGCTGGTAGTCCAGCGCACGGGCCCGGTTGAGCGCCCGGACCAGCGCGCGGTCCAGGTCGCGGACGCGCGCCCGGGCATAGACCCCGGGACGGGCGAGATCGTGGACACCGAACAGCCCACGTGCGCTCACGTCGCACCGGCCCGGCCGGGGTTGAGGCGTTCCAGCAGCGGTGCCGGCGTGGTGGTCCGGTTGAGCGCCCGTGCCGCGTGCGCGATGCCGTCGGGGGTGAGCCGGTAGTAGCGCCGCCGCGGGCGTCCCTCCCGCTGCGGGTCGACGTCCTCCCACCGGGACTCCAGCCACCCGTAGCCCTCCAGCCGGGCGAGGATCGGATGGATCGTGCCCGACGGGAGCTCGGCGAGCCTGCCGATCTCCAGCCCGTACATCGCGCGTGTCGGGTCGGCGATCAGCGCGCGCAGTACCAGCTGCGTCGGCAACGTCATCCGCGGCCCGTTTCCACCTGCCATGTCCTAACTCTACCTAGGCCCTAGGTAGAACAAGCCGGTCGCCCGCGTGGCCGTCAGAAGCTGAACGTGGTGGCGGCCTCGTCGCCGATCCACTGCCACAACGGACCGTGCCACCTATCTCGGCGCCGTCGACGAACGTGCCGTCCAACTTCTTGGCGTGCACGCAGATCGGGCACACGAGGTAGCGGCCGCCCGCCTGCTGGTACCGGTCCAGTAGCTCGGTCAGCGGCGGGCAGCCCTCGCACGCCGTGGCCACCGCGACGCCCGGCACCGCGAGCCGGACGGCCTCCTTGGTCAGGAACATCATGGTCGGGCGGCCCTGCTCGGCGGCCGCGACCGCGGTCAGGAACGCCACGGTGACCCGCTCGGGGTCCTCCAGGCCGGTCGTCAGGTTGATCACTGCCTTGGTGCTCATGGCACCGACGCTAGGAGCGGCGGGGGTCGCCGTCGTGAGGAGTTCTCCTCAGGATCCGTCCGGTTCGACCGGTTCGAGGGTGCGCAGCAGACCGTGCTGCATCGCGTAGAGCGCCGCGGCCGCCCGCGTGCTCGCGCCGATCTTGCTGTAGATCCGCTCGATGTGGTTGCCCGCCGTCTTCGGGGTGATGCCGAGCTCGCGGGCGATGTGCCGGGTGGACGCCGCCCGCGCGAGCAACACGAGCACCTCCACCTCGCGCTGCGTGAGGCCGCTGGGACCGCCCGCCGCCCGCCGGCTCCGGTGGCCCGCGCTGCCGAGGACGGCCTCGACGGCCCTCGGGTCCAGGCGCCCCTCCCGTGCTTCGGCCCGCAGCAGGACCGCAGCCGCGGCGGGAGCGTGGGCGTCGCGGTGCGGGCGGGGCTCGGTCATCGCGTGGTAGGCGTCGGCGGCGGCGAGCAGCCGTGCCGGCGCGGGGATCGACGCCCCCGTCAGGCCACGGTGGTAGCCCGAGCCGTCCAGCCGTTCGTGTGCCAGCGCGGCGATCGCGGCCGCCCCGCCCAGCGCCGGGACGCGGCGCAGCATCCGGTCGGTGTAGTAGGCGTGCAGCTCGACGCGCTCGCGTTCCAGGTCGGTCAGGGCGCCCGGCTTGTCCCAGATCGTGTTCGGGACCCCGGCGCGGCCCAGGTCGTGCAGCAGCGCGGCCCGGCGCAGCTCCACCACCTCGGCGGCAGGGAGCCCGGAGCGCCGGCCCGCAGCGGCCGCGAGGTCGGCGACGCCGCGCGACCGTCCCGCGAACCAGGGTGACTTGAGGTCGACGAAGTCGGCCAGCGCCTCCAGCCCGGCGTCGAGATCGGAGCCGCTCAGGGGCCGGGGAGCGGGGTCTGCGGCGATCAGCTCGGGCCAGCTGGACTCGGCGGGCAGGCCGTCGAACACCGCGGCGCCGTGCCGCTCGAACGCGGCCACCACCGTCGGGTCCAGGGTGGCGCCGCTGCGCCTG
The DNA here is from genome assembly GCF_025965585.1 of Pseudonocardia sp. Lineage (GTDB taxonomy): Bacteria > Actinomycetota > Actinomycetes > Mycobacteriales > Pseudonocardiaceae > Pseudonocardia. The sequence goes on along the minus strand of NZ_JAOPWR010000424.1, from coordinate 20,164 downwards.
CGGGCCTCGCCGAGCGCGCCGGCGATGCCGCCGCGGCGGTGGTGCACCTCCATGACGTCCGCGAGGTGCACCAGCCGCGTCGCGACGTCGATCCCCGCACCGCCGACGCCCGCCGGCACGCCCCGCCCGTCCCAGCGCGTGAACGTCTGGCCGAGGCAGCGCTGCAACCGCTCGTCCAGGCCCAGCCGGGCCGCCAACCGGCCGGTGACCTGGCAGTGCGCCACGAGCGACTGCCGGACGACACCGCCCCCGCTGCGCACCAGCCCACCGGTCTCCCAGAGGCGGTGCAGCGCCGTGCCACCGGATCCCGCTCGTCGCAGCAGGTAGCCGAGCATCGGCGGGCTCCCGATCTCGACGTCGTAGACACCTGCGCGCAGCGTGATGTCGTCACCGAACCGGGACGCGGTCTCGTGGGAGTCGGCGGTGCACCCGACCCACGCCAGCAGCGCGAGGTGGTAGGTGGTCTCGCGGTCGGCCTCGGGGAGGCCCATGCGTTCCGCGAGCCGGACGGCGACCAGGCAGGACCGGGTGAGGTGCTCCATCGGCTGGCCGAGGCCGAGGTCGGCGGCGAGCGACAGCACCCCCACGAGCTCGGCCACCGACACCGTCACCCGGTCGCGTCCGGCGGCCGCCATGGGCGCGGAGTCTACGGCGCCGCGGCGGCCTGCGGACCGGTCACGCGGACGTAGTCCACCAGCATGGTCTGCGGGAAGTCGGCGCCGTCGATCGCGCCGCCGCCGTCGCCGCCCATGGCGTTGTTGATGATGAGGAACATCCGGTCGGTGGGCACGATGGTCGTCTGTGTGCAGGTCGTGCGGCCGTCGACCTTCCAGGTCAGCGATCGCGGAGTGCGCGTCAGCGAGTAGACGTGCCAGGTGGTGGCGGCGTTCGCGACGCCCGTGGTGCACGAGCGGAACGGGCTGCTCCCGGACACCACGTTCTGCATGACTTTCGCCGGCCCGCTCGTCTTGAACTCGGCGATGTCGATCTCGTCGGATCCCGGGGCGGGCCAGTCGCAGCCGCCGAGGTTCTCGTGGGTGGTGACGTTGGCCTTCTGGCAGTCGGCCCCCAGCAGCCACTGCGCCGGCCACGACCCCCGCCCGCCCGATTGCCTGGCCCGGATCTCGACGGTGCCGTACGTCAGCGCGAACGACCTCCACTGCACCATCCCGGAGGTGTAGCGATAACCGCCGCAGGAGGAGTCGACGTGCGAGGTGATCTGCAGGTACCCGCCGCTCTCGGTGACGTTGCGCGGCAGGTAGCACTGGGACTCGTGGTTGCTCGCGTCGCCGCCGCGGTCCAGGACGCTCCAGACGGACGTGTCGACGGCGGTGCCGTCGAACTCGTCGTCGAACAGGTAGGGCGTGGTGGGAGGAGCCGTGCCGGCCGCCGCGCCGGCCCGGGCTGCGGTGACCACCGGGCTGGAGGCCGCCACGAGCCCCACGACCGCGGCGATCCCGAGAGCGGCGCCGAGGGCACTGCGGAGACGCACCCTTCCTCCGCTTCTGGTTCCGAGCCGGGAAAAAGGGGACCGAGGCCAGTGGGATCCTGACGTCCTCTTCTGCGCAGGCTCCTTCGGACGCTAGGGCAGCCCCCCGGGTTCGGCAACCCCGGTGCGGCGGGGTCCCGCGGATGGTCACGCTCCGCGCGGCAGGCCGCCCGAACCCGACACCTGTGGGTGGACATCGCCCACGGCCCGTGGGCGTTGAACGGGGCACTACGCCTACGGCGTTGCGGGTCCGGGACGGTGTTGGAGGACCCGTTCCCGGTCGCGGGACGAGGGTGCGTAGACGAGGAGCGGCGGGCCTGGCGGTCGGGGGATCGGGTCAGGCCCGCTGTCCGCGTCCCGGTGCTGAGCCCGGGGGCGGTACTCGCCGTCGGCACGCCGCCGCGTTCCCGCACGAAGGCCTACGGGGTGAAGACCCTCGCGTGCGTGCCTGTTCGTCCTCGACGACCACCGGCCCCGTTCCTGCGCGCCCGGGAGTACCGCTCGACCTGGACATCGTCGGCTCCCCCGTGGTGACACACGGAAGTCGATCGATTGCAGAGCGTAAGGATCATGCCAAGTCGAGCCGTTCTGACATGTTTGCGTAACTCGTTGGTGCGCGCGTCGTTTGACGGATTGCGCGCACCGCGACCGGACGACCCCGCAGAGCAGTCACTTCGGGTGACCTCGGACGTGGCGCCTCCTGTCCGACACGTCCGATGGGGTAGCCGTGGCCCTCCACACCGCTCCGAAGCCGCCGCGTGTGCCGCGCGGCCGGAAGCCGCGTCCGTCGCGTGGCCGGCTCTACGCATGGATCGGGGCCGCCGCCCTGGCCGCGTTCCTCGTGGTCGCCAGCGTGTCCGGTCTCGGCAGCCCGAGCGGGGGGTCGTCCTCGCTGACCGGGGCTGCCGCCGCGCCGCCGTCCGCGTCCGCTGTGGACCCTGCGGCCGACCGGCTACCCCTGAGCAGCACGTACACCACCGTCCAAGGTGCTCCGCAGGACACCGACGTCGCCGGGACCACCGACGGCGTCGTCCACCCCGTGCGGGAGACCCCGGTGCACGACGCGCCGAACGGCACGGCCATCGCGCGGATGGAGACCACACAGTTCGGCAACACCTGGCTCCCGGTGATCGGGGAGCAGGCCGGCTGGGTGCACGTGCTGCTGCAGTCCAAGCCCAACGGCTCCACCGGCTGGATCCGTTCGGCCGACGTCGAGCGCGCCACCACCCCGTACGCGATCAGGGTCCACCTGCGCTCGATGACGCTCGAGCTGGTGACGAACGGCACGGTCACCGACACCTGGGCGGTCGGCACCGGCAAGGCCTCCGCGCCGACGCCGGCGGGCCGCACGTTCCTGCTGGGCGCGTTCACCGATGACAAGCAGACCTACTCGCCGGTGATCCTGCCGCTCGGGACGCACAGCCCGACCCACGACACCTTCGGCGGCGGTCCCGGCACCGTCGCCATCCACACCTGGCCGAGCGCGGACGTCTTCGGCACGACGAGCAGCGACGGCTGCGTCCGCGTGCCCGCCGCCGCGCTCGAGAAGCTCACGGAGGTGCCGCTCGGCACCCTCGTGTCGATCGATCAACTCTGAGGCGACGAAGGATGAGGGAACCCACGTGAACGGGAAGAAGCTCGCCGGCGCCGGTGTGGCCGCCGTCGGAGCGGCCACCGCGGCGGCCGCACTGCTGTTCGGCTCGACAGCAGCCGTCGCCGACGAGGCCGGGCCCGACTCCTCGGCCTACGGCATCTCCGCCTCGGGCCTCATCACCGTCGACCCGATCCCGTACGTCGAGTCGCGCGACGGAAAGCCCGCCCACGACGAGCTGCTGAAGCTCGCGCCGGCGGACGATCTCTCGGTCGGCGTCCTCACGGTGGACGCGAAGCCGGGCGCCGCCACGACGTCCGTGGCCCGCGTCAACGTCCTGGGGCTGCTCAAGGCCGACCTCGTCACCACGTCCTGCAAGGGCGGCGATGGCGCGCTGGAGATCATCAAGGGCTCCGTGCTGGGCACGAAGCTCCCGGAGAACCCCATCGCCGGTCAGAGGATCGACGTCTCGCCCCTGCTGACGGTGACCCTGGGCGACCAGACCCGCAACCCCGACGGCTCGCTGACGGTCACCGGCATCGAGCTGACGGTGCTGCCCGGCCGCGACGACCCGAAGGCGCCGCTGACCAGCGACGAGAAGGCGGCGCTGCCCGGTCTCGACAAGCTCGGCCTGCCGGTGCCGGCCGACGCGTCCACCGTCGGTGACGTGCTGGGCGGCCTCACCGGCACGCTGACCGGCGGACGCGCGGTGCAGACCGTGACGATCGGGTCGGCCACCTGCGGCTGGTACGACGAGCACGGTGACCGGCCGGCCGGCGACGACCACGGCGACGACGCGGGACCGTCCGCGCCGGCCCCGGAGCCCGCCGCGACTCCCGAGGCCCCCAAGCCCGAGATCGTGAAGGCCGACCTGCCGGTCACCGGCTGATCGCACGCAGCTCGGGCGGGGCGGGGCCGATCGGGCTCCCGCCCGCCTGTGGCCCTGGACGGTGCGTTCCTACGCGTGGGCTCCGACGGGTGCCGACTGGCGGTAGTCGCCGAGCAGGCCCGCGACGCGTTCGATCTCCGCGTCGGGCAGCGTGCGCACGGGCAGACCGGTGGACAGCGCGCGCAGGTGCAGGTCGCAGACGTACTCGAGGTAGCGCGCGAGCTCCAGCGCCTCCGGCAGCGTCGCCGCCGTGACGACAGCGCCGTGGTTGGCCATCAGTGCGGCGGCCCGGCCGTGCAGCGCGCCGGCGACGTTGTCGGCCAGCTCGTCGCTGCCGAACGTGGCGTAGGGCGCCACCCGCAGCGGGCCGCCGAACATCGCGGAGTAGTAGTGCGACGCGGGCACCTCGTCGACCACACAGGACAGAGCGGTGGACGCGGGCGCGTGGGTGTGGACGACCGCGCGGGCCCGGGTGCGGGCGTAGACCTGCAGGTGCAGCGGCAGCTCGCTCGACGGGCGCAGGGGAGCGGCCACGGCCGTGCCGTCCATCCGGTGCACGCCCACGAGCTCGGGCGTCAGGTCGGCGTAGTCCAGGCCGCTCGGCGAGACGGCCACCAGATCGTCGACGCGGACCGAGACGTTCCCGGCCGTGCCGACCACCAGGCCGTCGCGGCGCAGCGCACGGCAGATGTCGCCGACCTGGGCCCGGATCTCCTTCGCAATCACACCCGCCAGTGCATCACAACGCTCGTACCGGCGTCTCCACGCTGTACCGCGACACGCTCCGTCAGTGCGGCGATCAGCGTCATGCCCCGGCCGCGCAGCCCCGGGTCGGCCGGCGGCGGGCGCCAGCGGCCCCGGTCACTGACGACCACCACGACCTCGTCGGGAGGGGCGAGGCCGGCCTCCACCCAGGCCTCGCCCGGGCCTTGCGGGTAGGCGTGGTCGGCGACGTTTGCGAGGGCCTCGTAGGTGGCGAGGACGAGGTCGTCCACGTCGTCGGGGAGCATGCCGGCGCTCGTGGCCCACTCGGCCATCCGCAGCCGGACCCACCGCAGCTGCCCGCGCAGGGACGGACCGGCGAGGCGGAGGCTCAGTCGGTCCGATGTGCGGTGGAGCGAGGCCGGGCGGTCGATGTCGATGGCACGGGCTTACCCGGTGCGGCGGACGCCCAACCGAATACGCCGACCGGCGGTATGGATCGTGTGCCGGGCACGTCGGACCAGGCGATCCATGTCGGCGAGCGCTCCGCGTTCTGCGCGACGCAGGCGGAGATGGCGTTCCCGGTGGCCGCGTCGGTCTTCCCGTGTGGCTGCCGGGGACGCGGCTCACCGGAACCCGGAGGCTCGGTCCGGTCGTCGTGATCGTGTCGGTGGGGGCGATCGGGCTCCGGGAACGGACGGAGCGGCCCGCCGTGCGCGTGGCCCGGGGCGCCTAGAGACGCCCGGTGCGGAAGTCGTCGAGGACGCGGCGCTCGCGCTTCGTCGGACGTCCGGCGCCGCGTTCGCGACGGGCCACCGGGATCGCGGCCTCCGGGGGCGGGGCGGGCGTCCGGTCGATGAAGCAGGTGGCGGCGTCGACCGCGCCGACGCGTCGCGGGATCACCTTCACGACCTCGACGATGCGCGTCGTGTCGTTCACGCGTGCCCGGATCTCGTCGCCGGGCTGCACGGGGGTGGCGGGCTTCGCGGGCTTGTCGTTGACGCGCACGTGCCCGCCCCGGCAGGCCGCCGCGGCGTCCGGGCGGGTCTTGGTCAGGCGCACTGACCACAGCCAGCGGTCCAGTCGGCTCGACTCCACGCCCACGATGATGGCCCGGTGAGGTGGCTCCTGCCATCCCCACCGTCAGGTCGGCTCCGACTCGGCGATCTCCGCGACCGCGCCGGCCGGTCCTCCCGGCGCCCGGCCAGCGCGGTCAGCCAGGCCGCCGTGGCCGTCAGCTGGTCGGGGTGCAGGCCGTAGCGCACCTCGCGGCCGTGCCGGCTCGGGCCGACCAGGCCGGCCGCATCGAGCACGGCCAGGTGCTGAACGACGGCCTGGCGGCTGACCGGGAACTCCTTCGCCAGCACCGTGGCCGACTCGGCGCCGCGGGTGGCGAAATTCTTGCGCGTCAGCGGGTCTGCCGGAGCTGCTCCACCACCACCCGCACACGCGGGTCGGCCTGCAGGTCCTCCAGCGAGACGGGGAGCGGGAGCCGCCAGTTCGGGTACTGGTCGACCGTGCCCGGCAGGTTCGGCTGCCGCACCTCGCCCACCACGTCGTAGGGCGAGACCAGCACCAGCCGCGAACGGCTGCGGGCCAGCAGTGCGTGGATGGCGACGACGAGCTCGTCCTCGTCGGGATCCGCCCCGATCAGGTCCTCGCCCCGCAGCAGGTCCAGCAGCTCCGTGCGTTCCTTCGCGGCCTTGGCCTCCTCAGCTGCGACGTCGTCGAGCAGGCCCAGCTCCGCACGGATCCGCACGTGCTCGCCGCGCAGGAAACCCGTGGCTGTCGGCAGGTCGTGCGTCGAGACCGTGGCCACCGACTCCGCAGGCCACTCGTCCGGGGGCAGCATCGGCTCGCCCGGCGCGTCGCGGTCACGGGCGAACCACAGCACCGACGAACCCAGCATCCGGCGCTCCACGAGCGCCTCGGTGACCTCCGGCTCGACCGTCCCGAGGTCCTCGCCGATCACGAGCGCGCCCGCCCGGTGCGCCTCCAGCGTGAGGACGGCCATCATCACCTCGGCGTCGTAGTAGACGTAGGTGCCGCGATCGGCCGTCTCGCCCGGCGGCACCCACCACAGCCGGAACAGTCCGGCCACGTGGTCGATGCGCAGCCCGTCGGCCTGCCGGACCAGCGCGCGCAGGAGGTCGCGGTAGGCGGCGTAGCCGGTGGCGTCGAGGCGGTCGGGCCGCCACGGCGGCAGGCCCCAGTCCTGGCCCTGCTGGCTGAACGCGTCCGGCGGGGCCCCCACGCGGACGCCCATCGCCAGCACGTCCTGCAGCGCCCAGCCGTCGGCACCCTCGGGGTCGCAGCCGACGGCCAGGTCGTGCACCACCTGCACGCCGACGGCCCGCGCCGCGTCGCGCACCGCCGTGAGCTGGAGCTGCACCTGATGCTGCAGCCACGCGTGGAACGCGACCCGTGGCGCGAGCTCGGCGCACATCGACGCCACGCCCGGTGCGCCGGGATGCCGCAGCTCCTCGGGCCAGAGGCTCCACCGGCCGCCGAACCGCTCGGCCAGTGCGCAGTACCGCGCGAACTCCCACAACTGCTCCGGGGCGTCCCGCGGTTCCGGGCGGCCGTCCGCCCGCCACAGCAGCTCGGCTGCGGCGCGCTTCGCCGCCCACACCCGGTCGTGCGCGATGCGATCGCCGACCGTCTCCGGACGCAGGGCGTCGACCTCGGCGCGCGTGGCCGCGTCGGCACGCGCATAGGCGTCGAGGTCGGTGATCCGCAGCGCCAGGGGCGTGCCGAACCGCCGGCTCGACGGCGTGTACGGCGAGGGCTGGACCGGTGGTACCGGGGTGATCGCGTGCAGCGGGTTGAGCAGCACCGCGCCGGCGCCGTGCTCGCCGCCGGTCCAGGTGGTGAAGGTGCGCAGGTCGCCGAGGTCGCCGATGCCCCACGACTCCTCGGAGTGCAGGGCGTAGAGCTGCAGCATCCAGCCCCACGCGCGGCGCGGTTCGGGGAGCGCGGGCGGCGCGACGACGACAGTCACCGTCCGGTCGTCGATCTCGAGCCGGTACCAGCCCGGTTCCAGGCCTGCCGGGATCTCCGTGACGTCGCGCCGGGTGCCCGCCTCGTCGACGAGCACGCCGGGGCCGGGCAGCGGGCCGGCCCGGTCGGAGCGGGGGGCGATCGTGCCCGGGAGCGCTCCCGCGGCGGCCCTCGCGCGGGCCTCGGCGAGCGCCGTGCGGACGGCGTCGGGAGTGGTGGCGTCGACGTCGAGCAGACCCAGCACGCGGACCACCACCTCGGCATCCACGGTCACCGGCCGCCGATCACCGTCGCGGTACTCCGTCGCCACGCCGTGTGCCGCCGCCAGCTCGATCAGATCCGTGTCCACTCCGCTCCGTTCCCCGCTCGCCGCGTTCCCAAAGGTCGGCAGCCTAGTCGTGATCATGCCCATGAGCTGCGGTAACACTCCGTCGCCGCCTACCGCTCCCAGGGTGGTCGAGATGCTAGGTTCTGTCGAAGTTCGTATGGAGCGGGGAGTGCCGGAATGAGCACGCTGAGTGTGATCGCGCTGGCTCTGGTGGCCCTGGCCGTCGCGCTCGTGATCTGGCTGCTGCGCCGCCGAACCGCCGCCGACGCGGCGAGTCCGCGCACCGTGGCCGATCTCGTACGCCTGCGGGCCGAGCGGGCCGGTGCCACGGAGCAGGCCGAGCAGGCACCGACCGCGACCGCGGAACCGGGGACGACGCCCGTCCCGGTGGCCGACGAACCCCTGGCCGCGGCCGACCGGCCCGCTCTGCCGGCGACGGCAGCGGCGTCCGCCGCCCACGTGCCCGAGCCCCGGGCCGGGACCGCCGCGTCGCCGGTCCCCGTCACGGCCGGCGTCGCGGTCTCCGAGGCCGGAGCATCCGGGTCGGCGGCGGCCGAGCCCGCTGCGACCGGGCAGGCAGCGGCGGAGTGGGAACCGGCTGCCGTGCCGGCCGAGATCCCGGCCACGGACACCCCGTGGAACCGGGCCGCGCGGATGGCGGCCGGTGAGGGCGTCCTCTCGGCAGCGCCCGCCGGGGCGGTCGAGTCGGGACACGACCGGTCGTGGTGGCGGGACCGGGCCGTGATCGACGCCGACGAGGCCGGCCTGTCCGACGACGACTCCCGCCGACCTGCGGCGCCGGAGCCCCGCTTCCGGACCGTGGTCCTCCCGCCCCTGAGCCCGGACCTCGTCGACACCCGCGGAGGGCACGCCCGGGCCACCGGCCCGGTCGAGCCGATCGACGAGCTCGCCGCCGCCCGGGCGGCCCGCGCCGCGGCCGCGCCTGCCCCGACCGCCTCCTCCACCGAGGCGACGCCGGAACCGGACCCCGTGGACGCCCTGGCCCCCGCGACCGCCGCAACCGCCGAGCCTGCCGCGACCGCTGAGCCTGCCGCGACCGCCGAGCCTGCCGCGACCGCCGAGCCCGCCGCGACCGCCGGACCTGCCGTGGTCGCCGAGCCTGCCGTGGTCGCCGAGCCCCCCGTCGCTGCTGAGCCCGTCGCAGTCGAGCCCGCCGCAGTCGAGCCGGCCGCTGTCGCCGAGCCCGCCGCGCCGCCGCCGGCCGCCGCGGCGCCCACCACCGCTGATCCTTTCCCTGCTGTTGCTCTCGAGGAGCTCGACTTGGCGCCCTTCCGTCGCACCCCCGCCGAAACAGCCGCGGAACAGGCCGCCGCCGATCTCGCCCTGCTGCGCACGTTCGGCTGCGCTCCCTCGGACGACCTGGCCGAGGAGGGGGCCGCGCTGTCGCTCTCGTCGGCGCTGCCGCCGGCGGCCGAGCTCGTGGAGGGGGCCGACCAGCCCGTCGCGTTCCGGGTGGTCGGCCGCGACGGCGCCGGGATCGAGGGCGCGGGCGTCACGCTGCTCGACGACCGAGGCCGGGAGGTCGCCGTCGCCGTCGCCGGCGGCGGCGGCCGCGGTGACATGAAGGCGCCGCACCCGGGCAGCTACGTGCTCGTGTCGGCCGCCCCGGACCACCAGCCGGGGGCCGTCGCCATCACCGTGGGCGACGCGCCGGTCGACGCGGAGGTGCTGCTCGCCCGGTCGGCGTCGGTGTCGGGCACCGTCTTCGGCGAGGACGGCCCGATCGTCGGCGCGCACCTCACGCTGGTGCAGGACGGCGAGATCGTCGACAGTGTCCACAGTGGCCAGGGCGGCGAGTACCGGATCACCGACCTTGCGGCGGGGGAGTACGGCCTGTCCGTCACCGCGGTGGAGTGCGAGCCCGCGGCCGTACTGCTGAACGTCGCCGACGAGACCGATTCGTGCCACGACGTCGACCTCGACCCGGTCGGACTGCCCGCCGGCCAGCCTGCCGGGAGCGACGCGGACGACATCATGATCGGCCGCCGCTGATGGCGGACCGGCCGGAGCACGTCGAGGGCAGGCTCGCCGGCGCCCGCGAGGTCGAGCTGTTCTGGCAGGGCTGGGTGCCCGTGGACCCGACGGGCGTGCTCCTGATCTGCCACGGTCTGGGGGAGCACTCGGGTCGTTACGGCACCGTCGTCGACACCGTCACACCCGACGGGTGGGCGGTCTACGGGCTCGACCACCGCGGTCACGGACGGTCCGGCGGGCGCCGCGCCCACCTCGACGCCTACGACGACTGGCTCTCGGACTTCGACGCGTTCCGGCGGCACGTCGTCGCACTCCACCCGGGGCTGCCGGTGATCCTGCTCGGCCACAGCATGGGCGGGCAGATCGCGCTCGCCTACGCGCTGGACCACGAGGCCGACCTGCGGGGCCTCGTGCTCTCGGCACCGGCGCTCGCCAACACGTCGGTACCGGCGTTCGTGAGGCCCGTCCTGAAGGGGCTGGCGAAGGTCGTCCCGACGCTGCGGAGCAAGGTCGTCGACCTCACGAAGATCAGCAAGGATCCCGCGGTGGTGGCCGCGTACCAGGCCGATCCCCTGGTGCACCGGGGCCATCCGACGCTGGGGCTGTCGCTCGCGCTGCTCTCGCAGTTCGACGTGCTGCCCGAGCGGGCCCGGGGCCTGACCCTCCCGCTGCTGCTCCAGCACGGCACGCACGACGAGCTCACCGACCCGGAGGGCACCCGGCTCCTGGAGTCCACCAGCGGCTCCCCCGACCAGACCGTGCGATGGTACGAGGGGCTGTGGCACGAGATCTACAACGAGCCCGAGCGCGAGGGCCCGCTCACCGACCTGCGGGAGTGGCTCGCCGCGCACCGCTGATCACCGGGGGCGTCAGCGCGGCACGGACTCCGCGCGGTCCATGTCGAAGGCCACCCGGTCGACGATCGTGGTCAGCAGGGGCCGTCGCGGCAGGCCCAGCGCGCGCAGCTCGTCGGCCATCGGATGTCCGGCGCCCAGCACGACGCTGCCGCCGCGGCCGAGCCGCACGCCGCTCAGCCGGGCGCGCACCGGGCTGACGAGCACCTCGTCCCCGCGGGGGGCGAGCGCGGAGAGCCCGCCGCGGAGCGGCAGCGGCAGCCGGCCGGGCAGGGTGTGGATCGCCGCGGTGAGCACGTGTGCGCCCGCGTCGTCGGTGAGGTGGCAGGTGGCGTCGCGACCGACGATCGACAGCTCGGCCCGGCCGAGCCACTTCGGCAGCCCCCACAGAGCGCGGCCCGCCTCCATCGTGAACCCCTGTGTGACGGGGAGCTGGCTGATGTACGGGCCGACGCGGCCGCGGTGCCGGGCGAGGAACGCGACGCCCACCTCGTCGTAGTCGCCGAGGTCGTTGACGCGGTAGTCGACGAGCACGAGGAACAGCGGCGTGCGGCCGGCCACCGACACGAGGTCCAGGCCGGTGCCCGCCACGAGCGGCCGCGCCCGGTGGGTGCGCACCAGGTACGTCGCGCAGGCCGCCGACGCCTCGGTGATGCGGACCGGGAAGGTCACCCGCCGTCCCTGGATCTCCCAGCTGCCGTCCTCGAGCAGGCTTGCCATGGCCCCAGTCTCGCCGACGCCGAAAACGCCCGGACATTTGCGGTCGTCTGATACGGACTTCCTGTGTACCGCTCCCGGCGGCTGGGACGAGGTGGCACCACGGACCCGGCCTGTGCTGATATGGGCCCATGCCCCCCGCCGCCACCCTCGGAGAGATCTGGGGTGGACGTCGTGCGAACTGCTTCGACCAGTGGTGTCCCCCGAGCTGACCTTCCCGTCCGCTCGCTCGCCACACCCAGTCCGGAGTACCTCCCGTGTTGCTGCACGCGCCCCGCCATGCCCGCTCCACCGCACCCACGCCGCTGGGCCTGAGCGACCTCACCGCACTCACCCGTGAGATCGCCGACGAGGTGCGCGCCGGCGCCCATCTCGTACGGGTCGATCCCGAGCGCCGCTGGTACAAGCTGCTGCGCACCGACCCCTACGTCGACGTCTGGCTGATCAGCTGGGCCACCGAGCAGGCCGCGGAGCTGCACGACCATGCCGGCTCGCTCGGTGCGCTCACCGTGGTGTCGGGCAGCCTCGTCGAGCAGCGGTGGACGACCGAAGGGTTGCGGTCGCGCTCCTTGCGGGCCGGGCGCAGCGCGGGCTTCCCGCTCGGCCACGTGCACGACGTCGGCAACCACGAGGTGACGCCCGCGGTCAGCGTGCACGCCTACTCGCCGCCGCTGACGGCCATGTCCTACTACGCGGTGGACGACGGGCTGCGCCTGCGCCGCACCCGCAGCGAGCTCACCGGGTCCGGTTCGTCGAAAGGTGTCGGATGACCACCATCGCCGACGTCCTCGCCGCCGCCCGGGCCCGCCTCGACCGGCCCGGCCCGAAGCGCGCCGCCGCGATGGTGGAGCGGGGCGCGATCCTCGTCGACACCCGGCCGGGCTGGCAGCGCGAGCAGGAGGGCGAGCTGCCCGGCGCCCTGCTGATCGAGCGCAACCACATCGAGTGGCGCCTCGACCCCACGTCCGAGGCGAGGATCCCGCAGGCCACGGACCACGACGTCAGCTGGATCGTCGTGTGCTCGGAGGGCTACAGCTCGAGCCTGGCCGCCGCGTCCCTGCAGGATCTGGGGCTGCACAACGCCACCGACCTCGACGGCGGCTACCAGGCGTGGAAGAAGGAGTTCGGCACCGCTTGAGGAAACGGCTCAGGCGAACGCCCCGATCCCGGTGATGTCGCGGCCGACGATCAGCGTCTGCATGGTCTCGGTGCCCTCGAACGTGTGGATGGCCTCGATGTCGGCCCAGTGCCGCGCGACGTGGTGCTCGAGCAGGATCCCGTTGCCGCCCAACAGGTCCCGGGCCTCGGAGAGGATCTTCCGGGCGGTGCGCGTGTTGTTCATCTTGGCCAGGCCCGCGACGGTGGGGGAGAGGCGTCCGGCGTCGGCGAGGCGTCCGAGCTGCATGCAGTAGAGCTGCATCCCGGTGAGGTCGGCGAGCATGTGCACCAGCCGCTCCTGCACGATCTGGAACGACGCGAGCGGCTTGCCGAACTGCCTGCGCGTCATCGCGTAGCGCAGGGCGGCGTCGTACCCGGCGGTGGCGTGGCCCAGCGCCATCCAGGCGCAGATGCCGCGGGTGTTGGCCAGCACCTTCGCGCAATCCTTGAACGACGCGGCGTTCGCCAGCCGGTTCTCGTCCGGGACCCGCACGCCCTTCAGCTCGATGTCGGCCTGCCACACCGAGCGCAGCGAGACCTTGCCGGTGATCACACTGGCCTCGTAGCCCTCGGCGGGCGTCTCGACGACGAAGCCCTTGACCTCGCCGGAGTCGGTGTCGCGGGCCCAGACCACCACGAGGTCGGCGATGGTGCCGTTGCCGATCCAGCGCTTGGAGCCGTCGAGGATCCAGTGGTCGCCGTCGCGGCGTGCGGTGGTCTCCAGGGCGATCGAGTCGGACCCGTGGTCGGGCTCGGTGAGCGCGAACGCGCCGACCTTCGCCAGCGACGACATCGCCGGCAGCCAGCGCTCCTTCTGCTCGTCGGAGCCGCACATCGCCACCGACTGCATGGCGAGCCCCGCGTGGACGCCGAGGAACGTGCCGAGCGAGCCGTCGCCGCGGTGCAGCTCCATGTGCACCAACCCGCAGGCCATCGGGCTCATGCCGGCGGCGCCGTAGCCCTGGATGTCCTCGCCGACGATCTTCAGCTCGGGCAGCCTGCGGAACAGGTGCCAGGGCAGCTCGGCCTTCTCCCAGTACTCCCCGATGTCGGGCAGCACCTCGTCGTCGACGAACTTGCGGACGGCGATGAACCTGTCCCACTGCTCACCGGTGAACTGGTCACGGACGGAGAAGAAGTCGGTGCCCAGTGCCTCGCCCAGGCGCTCGTACTCGGCCATGGGACTGATGTTGGCACGCCTCTGCGCCCACGGCAGCCGCTGCCCGGGGCCACCTCGCAGCCCGACGCGCTCGTCGCAGCCCGCCGGCGCGCTGCGAGGACACCCCACGGGCTGCGACGTCAGTAGGGTCGGCGGGTGGACTACTCACTCTGGCCGAACTCCGGCCGGCCCTGGACCGACGTCCTCGACGCCGCCACCTACGCCGAGCGCACCGGGTGGCACGGCATCTGGGTCGCCGACCACTTCATGCCCAACGGGGAGGACCGGTCCGGCCCGATGAACGAGTGCCTGGGGGTGCTCGCCGGGCTCGCGATGGCCACGTCCCGCGTGCGGATCGGGTCGATGGTGCTGGGCAACACCTACCGGCATCCCGCCGTGGTGGCGAAGCAGGCGGCCACGCTGGACCAGATGAGCGGCGGCCGGTTCGTGCTCGGGATCGGCGCGGGCTGGCAGATCAACGAGCACGAGGCGTACGGCATCGAGCTGCCGCCGGTGCGCGAACGGCTGGCCCGGTTCGAGGAGGCCTGCCAGGTGGTCACGGGGCTGCTCGGTCAGGAGCGCACCACCTTCCACGGCACGTACTACCAGCTCGCCGACGCGCCGCTGGAGCCGAAGCCGAAGGAGCTGCCGATCCTGATCGGGGCGGCGGGGGAGAAGGTGGCGCTGCGCATCGTCGCCCGGTACGCCCACGAGTGGAACCACTGGGGCCTGCCCGAGCTCGCGGAGCAGAAGGGTCGGGTGTTCGCCGAGCACTGCGCCCGCATCGACCGCGACCCCGCCACGGTCCGCCGGTCCACCCAGGCGATGATCGAGATCGTCGAGCCGGACGACGCCGAGGCGCGGACCCGGAAGGACCGGCTGGAGAAGGCCGGTCGGCCCGTGATCATGGGCTCTGCGGCGGAGGTGCTGGACACGGTGGCGCGCTACCCCGCCGCGGGGGTCGACGAGCTCCTGGTGCCCGATTTCCTGCTGGGCACGGGCGCGCGTCGCGAGGACGCCCTGGAGCGACTGCGCACCGAGGTCTTCACCCGGCTCTGATCCGCCACAGGGCGCGGCATTCAGCGGGCCAGGGCCGCGCGGATCGCCTCGGTGTTGCGCTCCATCCACGCGTCCGTGCGCTGCGCCCGCCGCTCCGCGTCGGGGGTCCAGTACGCGGCGAAGCCGGGCACCCCGTCGCGGGCTCCGTCGCGGACGATGGCGACCATCCAGGCGTGGGCGTCCCGCAGGGCGTCGACGAGCAGCGCGCGGCCGGGATCGTCGAGCCCGTAGGCGTCGACGAGAATGCGCAGCCGCTCCAGCCCGCGCCCGCGCCTGCTGTCGTGCACGTCCGACGGCGAGCGCAGCGGCGCCCACAGCCGGGCCGCCGTGGCGAGGTCCCAGACCGGGGAGCCGGGTGCGGCGAGGTCGAAGTCGATCAGGGCGACGGCGCGGCCGTCGCGGAAGACGACGTTGTCGAGGTTGGGGTCGTTGTGGGCGATCCCGCCGCCCCGGAACGCCGCCGGCGTCGGGTGCGACCACGTGTGCGGCGCGGGATCGAAGCCCGCCACGGCGTCGTGGAAGCGGCGCAGCAGCTCCCCGGTGCTGCGCAGGGCGTCGTCGGTGAGGCCCCAGTCGGGCAGCGGCACCGTCACCGCGTCACCGGGCACGTAGGTGAGCACCTCGCGCCCGGCGTCGTCGATGCCGAGCACGCGCGGCGCGCCGTCGAACCCGACGTCCTCGAGATGGCGCAGCAGGGCGTGGGTGGCGGCGCTGGTGGGCCGCAGCGGCCGGCGCACCGTGTCGCCGACCCGGTGCACCAGGCCGCGGTTGGCGGTGCCGCCGAGCAGGGGGACCTCGGTCATCATCGCGGGGCCGCCGCGATCAGGGCGGTGGCCATCGTCGAGTGGGTGACGAGGCTGTCGACCAGCCCGCCGCGCACCGCCGCCAGCACCGCCTGCACCTTCGCCGTGCCGTAGACGATCCCGATCACCTCGGGAACGGCCCGCATCTGCTCGGCGGTGATGCCGATCATCCGCTCGGTGAGATCGGCGGGCACCGCGTCACCGTGGGCGTCGAGCAGTACGCCGGACACGTCGGCGCACACCCCGCGCCGGGCCAGGTCGGCGCGTTCGGCCTCGCCGGTGGCGTCGTAGAGCGTGGACTGCTCCGGCTCCCACGCCCCTACCCCCGCGACGGCCTTCGTCACCGACCCGATGAGGGAGAACGCCCGCTCGACCTCCGGCTGGCGGCGCAGCGCCCGCGCCGTGGCGGCGTCGGGCACGGCCATCGGGGCGTAGAAGAAGTAGGCCGGGCCGCCGGAGACCCGGGCGACCTCGCGCACCAGCTCGATCGAGCTGTCGTCCACGCCCGGCCGGGCCAGCGCTCCGGTGAGCTGGACGACCGGCACCGTCGCCAGCTCGCGCAGGGCCGTGGCCATCGCGCTGACCGACCGCGCCCACGACAGGCCCAGCACGTCGTCGGGGGTGACGATCTCGGTGAGCAGCTCGGCCGCGGCGGCGCCGAGGTGCTCGCGCAGGGCCGCCGGGTGCTCGTCGGGGGTGTCGGTGACGACGCAGTGGGCCAGGCCGAGGGCGTCCATCAACCGCCCGGACAGCTCCACGTCGACCACGCCGGGGTGCCCGATCTCGATGCGGACGAGCCCGCTGCTGCGCGCGTCGTCGAGGAGTCGGGCGACCTTGAACCGGCTGAGCGAGAACTCCTCGGCGATCTCGATCTTCGATCGGCCGTCGAGGTAGTAGCGGCGGGCGACCGACGCCGACAGGACGAGATGGGCCGGACCCCGGGACCCGTTCGCGGCGACCATGATCACCCACCAATTGCTCATCTGAGCGCTTCGATGCCCATTCTTGCACAACCCATTGACTCCTGGTGACCCGTGCCACACCCTGATCGTGTGATCAGGGCCGTGCTCATCTGAGCGGCAGGGTCATGACGTCGGCGGGAGGGCGCAATGAAGCGGTCGGGGATGGTGGCGGCGGTGCTCGGCATGGTGATGCTGAGCTCGGCCTGCGCGGGATGGGGCGGAGGAGTCGGCGGCGGCGGACCCAACAGCATCAACGTGTTGATGGTCAACAACCAGCAGATGATCGACCTGCAGAAGCTGACGGCGGACAACTTCACGAAGCAGACCGGCATCACCGTCAACTTCACGGTGCTGCCGGAGAACGACCTGCGGGACAAGGCGAGCCAGGAGTTCTCCAGCCAGGCCGGCCAGTACGACGTGGCCACGCTGAGCAACTTCGAGATCCCGATCTACGCGCGCAGCCGCTGGGTGGCGCCGCTGGACTCCTTCGTGGCAGCCGATCCGCAGTTCGACCAGGCCGACATCCTCAAGCCGATGACCACGGCGCTCACCGGTGACGACGGCAAGCTCTACGGCGAGCCCTTCTACGGCGAGTCGTCGTTCCTCATGTATCGCAAGGACGTGCTGGCGGCCAAGGGCATCACGATGCCGGCCAGGCCCACGTGGCAGCAGGTGGCCGACATCGCCGCGAAGGTCGACGGCGCGCAGCCCAACATGAAGGGCATCTGCCTGCGCGGTCAGCCCGGCTGGGGCCAGGTCTTCGCCCCGCTGACCACGGTGGTCAACACGTTCGGCGGCACGTGGTTCACCAAGGACTGGCAGGCGCAGGTGAACTCCCCGGCATACACGAAGGCCGTGCAGTTCTACGTCGACCTCGTGCGGGCCCACGGCGAGACCGGCGCCCCGCAGGCCGGGTTCACCGAGTGCCTCAACAACCTCATCCAGGGCAACGTCGCCATGTGGTACGACGCGACGTCCGCGGCGGGTTCGCTCGAGGCCGACGGTTCCCCGGTCAAGGGCAAGATCGGATACGCCTCGGCGCCCGTCGTCGACACGCAGAACGCGGGCTGGCTCTATACCTGGTCGTGGGCCATCCAGCAGGCGAGCCAGAAGAAGGACGCCGCCTGGAAGTTCGTCTCGTGGGCGTCGAGCAAGGGTTACGAGAACCTGGTGGGCCAGCAGATCGGCTGGTCGAGCGTCCCCTCGGGCAAGCGGGCCTCCACCTATGAGAACCCGCAGTACCTGGCCGCGTCGCAGGCGTTCGCCGCGCCGACGAAGGCCGCGATCGAGGGGGCCGACCCGAACAACCCGGGCGTCCAGCCGCGGCCGGCGCCGGGTATCCAGTTCGTCGATATCCCGGAGTTCCCCGACCTCGGAACCCAGGTCTCACAGGACATCAGCTCCGCCATCGCCGGCCAGGAGAGCGTCACCGACGCGCTCGACCGCGGCCAGCAGCTGGCCGACGACGTCGCGAAGTCCTACCGGGCGCGCCTCGCGGGAGGATCCTCATGAGCACCGTTGCGGAACGACCGGCGGAGGTGACGGGAGCGTCCGGCAACGGCGGCGACTCGCTGCGCCGGGCCGGGCAGTGGGCCCGCCGTGCACCGCTGCTGCCCGCCCTCATTTTCATGATCATCGTGACGCAGCTGCCGTTCGTCGGCACGCTCGTCATCTCGTTCATGAACTGGAACGCCTACTACCCCGACGACATCGGGTTCGCCGGGTTCGACAACTTCGCGCGCGTGCTCACCGACGTCAACACCCGCAACGCGATCCTCACGACGATCCTGTTGACGGTCTCGGTGGTGCTGGTCAGCCTCGTGCTCGGGATGCTCATCGCACTCCTGCTCGACCGTGCGTTCCTCGGCCGCGGCATCGTCCGCACCCTGATGATCACGCCGTTCCTCATCGTGCCGGTGGCCGCGGCGCTCGTGTGGAAACAGGCGCTGTTCAACCCGGAGTACGGCCTGTTCAACGGGGTGCTCCGGTGGATCTTCGGCGCAGCTGCCCCGCAGCCGGACTGGGTGACGATCGCGCCGCTGACGTCCGTGGTGGCCGCGCTGGTGTGGCAGTGGACGCCGTTCATGATGCTGATCATCCTGGCCGGTCTGCAGAGCAAGCCGCTCGACGTCATCGAGGCCGCGCAGATCGACGGGTGCAACTCGTGGCAGGTCTTCCGGCACATGACGTTCCCGCACCTGCGGCAGTACCTGGAGCTCGGCGGCCTGCTCGGGTCGATCTACATCGTGCAGAACTTCGACGCCGTCTTCACGATCACGTCCGGCGGGCTGGGCACCGCGAACCTGCCCTACACGATCTACCAGATCTTCTACCAGGCACACGACTACGGACGGGCCTCGGCCGCGGGTGTGGTGGTCGTCATCGGGACGATCATCATCGCCACCTTCGCCCTGCGCTCGGTGTCGTCGCTGTTCCGTGAGGAGGGTTCCCGGTGACCGCAGTGGACGAGAGGGTGAGCCGCACCGCTGCGGCCGACACGACCGCCGGTGGCCGGCGCAGGCGGTCGGGAGTGCTGCTGGGCGTGGTCGCCTGGATCGTCGGCATTCTGTTCGTGCTGCCGGTCCTGTGGATGATCCTGACGTCGTTCCACAGCGAGACCGACGCGGCGACGAACCCGCCGTCGGTGTTCGCGCCGCTGACGGTGCAGGGCTACGCGAACTTCTTCGACGGCGGCGCGAGCCCGTGGCCGCCGCTGCTGAACTCGGTCACCGCGAGCGTGCTCTCCACGGCGCTCGTGCTGGTCTTCGCGATCCCGGCGGCATACGCGCTGTCGATCAAGCCGGTGCGGAAGTGGACCGACGTCCTGTTCTTCTTCCTCTCCACCAAGATGCTGCCGGTGGTGGCCGGGCTGCTGCCGATCTACCTGATCGCGACCACCATCGGGGCACTCGACAACATCTGGCTGCTCATCGTGCTCTACACGTCGATGAACCTGCCGATCGCCGTGTGGATGATGCGGTCGTTCCTCGCCGAGGTGCCCGTCGAGATCCTCGAGGCCGCGTCGATGGACGGGTGTTCGCTGCTGCGCACGCTGCGCACGATCGTCATGCCGATCGTCCTGCCGGGGATCGCGGCCACGTCGCTGATCTGTTTCATCTTCAGCTGGAACGAGCTGCTGTTCGCCCGCGTGCTGACGGCGACGGTGGCGCAGACCGCTCCCGTGTTCCTCACGAGCTTCATCACCAGCCAGGGCCTGTTCCTGGCCAAGGTGTGCGCGGCCGCGGTGGTCGTGTCGCTCCCGGTGCTCATCGCCGGGTTCTCGGCACAGGACAAGTTGGTACAAGGACTCTCGTTGGGAGCGGTGAAGTAGTGAGAGCAGCTGTCATCAGTGCCGATTCGGTGACCGTCGAGACGGTTCCGGACCCGGCGCCCGGGCCGCGCGACGTCGTGGTCAAGGTGGCCGGGTGCGGCATCTGCGGCACCGACCTGCACATCGC
>NZ_JAOPWR010000511.1 GCF_025965585.1 Pseudonocardia sp. | reverse complement strand
GTCGTCGGCCACCACGCCCAGCTCGGTGTCCTCGACGGCGACGAGGTGCTGTTCGTGGAGCGCCTCTCCGCCCCCGGAGCGGTGATCAACTACACGCGGATCGCCGGGCGGCTGCCGCTGCACGCGTCGTCGTCGGGGCTGGTGCTGCTCGCGCACGGGTCCCGTGAGCTGCAGGAGAGGGTCCTCGGCGGTCCGCTGCCCGGCTACGCGGAGCACACGATCACCACCCCGGGGCGGCTGCGCGCGGTGCTCGCCGACGTCCGCCGCACCGGCCACGCGTTCTGTCCGGGCCACATCCACCCCGCCGCGCTCGGCGTGGCCGTACCCGTGCGCGACGGTCGCGGCGTCGTCGTGGCCGCGGTGGCGGCGATCGTCCCCAACGACGCGGACGGGCGCTCCGTCGTCCCCGTGCTGATGGCGGCGGCGCGTGGGATCGGGCGGGCTCCCATTCAATGAGAAGCGTGTCGCGGCCCACGTCGCGGCACCGGCACGATCCGACGATGTCCGGAAACGACGCAGACGTCGTGACACTCGCGGTGGCGGCGAAGACGCAGGTGGCGGACGGGGTGGTGGTCCTGGCCCTGGAGCATCCCGAACGGCGCCGGCTCCCGGACTGGACACCGGGCTCCCACATCGACGTGGTGCTGCCCGACGGCTCGGTACGCCAGTACTCGCTGTGCGGCGACCGCTGGGACGCGCACTCCTACCGCGTCGGCGTCCTGCGCGAGGTCGACGGCCGGGGCGGGTCGGCGTACGTGCACGACCACCTCGGCGTGGGTGACCGCGTCGGCGTCGGCGGCCCGCGCAACCACTTCCCGCTGGTGCCCTCGCAGCGCTACCTGTTCGTCGCGGGCGGCATCGGGATCACGCCGCTGCTGCCGATGATCCACCAGGCGCAGCTGCTCGGGGCCGAGTGGGACCTCGTCTACGGCGGCAGGCGGCGGGCGTCGATGGCGTTCCTCGACGAGCTCGCGGCGTACGGCCACCGCGTCCACCTCGTGCCGGAGGACGAGCAGGGGCTCATCGACCTCCCGGCGTGGTTCGCCGAGGTGCGCCCCGGCGTGCGGATCTACTGCTGCGGTCCGGCCCCGCTGCTCGACGCCGTCGACACCGCGTGCGCCCACTGGCCCGAGCACACGCTGCGTGTGGAGCGGTTCGTCGCGCAGGAGCAGGAGGCGCCCGTGCGCGCGGACCCGTTCGAGGTGGAATTGGCCCGCACCGGCGCCGTCGTGACCGTCACACCGGACCTGTCGGTGCTCGAGGCGGTGCGCTCGGCCGGCGCCGACGTCCTCTCGTCCTGTCGGCAGGGCACGTGCGGCACCTGCGAGACCGCGGTGCTCGCCGGCGTCCCCGACCACCGCGACTCGATCCTGGCCGACGCCGACCGCGCGGCCGGCGACTGCATGTTCGTCTGCGTCTCCCGCTCGATCGGCGACAGATTGGTGCTGGACCTGTGATCACCCTGGCCACGAACGACGACCTGCCTGCCACGGACGTCGACCCCTTCTCCCACGAGGTGCTGGAGGACCCCCTCCCGTTCCACGCCGAGCTGCGCGACGCCGGGCCGGTCGTGCACCTGTCGCGCTACGACACCTACGCGATGGGCCGCTACGAGCAGGTGCACGCGGCCCTCGTGGACTGGCAGGGCTTCCAGTCCGGTGCGGGCGTGGGCCTGTCGAACTTCCGCACCGAGAAGCCGTGGCGCCCGCCGAGCCTGCTGCTGGAAGCCGACCCGCCCGGCCACGACGCCCCGCGCCGCGTGCTGAGCGCGATCCTCGGGCCGCGCGCGCTGCGGCGGCTGCGGGAGCGGTGGTTCGCCGCCGCCGAGACCCTCGTCGACGCCGTGCTGGCCTCCGGTCCCGAGATCGACGCGGTGCCGGCGCTGGCCGAGGCGTTCCCGCTGACGGTGTTCCCCGACGCCGTCGGCATCCCCGCCGAGGGCCGCGAGAACCTGCTCCCGTACGGCGACTTCCTGTTCAACGCGTTCGGCCCGCACAACGACCTGGTGGCCGAGGCCACGCCCGACGCCGCGCGGCTCGGGGCCTGGGTGAACGACCAGTGCGCCCGCGCCGTCCTCACCGCCGACGGCTTCGGCGCGCAGATCTGGGCGGCGGCCGACCGCGGGGACATCACCCCCGACCAGGCGCCGCTCGTGGTGCGGTCGTTGCTGTCGGCGGGCGTCGACACCACCGTCCACGGCCTCGCCGCCGTGCTGCACGCGCTCGCGACCCACCCCGACCAGTGGCAGCGGCTGCGGTCGGCGCCGCACCTCGCGCGGGTGGCGTTCGACGAGGCCGTCCGCTGGGGCGCGCCGGTGCAGACGTTCTTCCGCACGGCCACCAGCGACATCCGCGTGGCCGACACGGTGATCCCGGACGGCAAGAAGATCCTCATGTTCCTCGCCGCCGCGAACCGCGACCCCCGGCACTGGCCGGAGCCGGACGTCTTCGACCTGGGCCACGACCCGTCCGGGCACGTCGGGTTCGGGATGGGCATCCACCAGTGCGTGGGCCAGCACGTGGCCCGGCTGGAGGCCGAGGCCCTGCTCACGGCTCTGGCCGCTCGGGTGGGGACGATCGAGATCAGCGGTCCGACGCGGCGCCACCACAACAACACCCTGCGCGCCTGGGGCTCGCTCCCGATGCGGCTGACGGCGGCGAGGTGACGGGCCTCGAGCCGGGTGGTGGACGAGCGTCGCCACGGTGAGGCGGGCCAGGGCGGAACGCGGCGTGTCCACCGCCGTGTGCGGCACGCGCAGCAGCGCGCCGGGGTCGCCGCCCAGCGGCCGCAGGAACCCCGCCGCATCGCCCTGCGCCGTCCACCAGCACCAGCGGACGGCCGGTGCCCGTCTCCCGGTAGGCCAGGCGGCGCCGTCCCGCCCCGGGAACCGCCTCAGCGGACCGCGGCCGCGTCCGACGGCGAGGTGCCCAGCCTCCCGCCGAACTCGATGCCCTTGGCCTCCTTGCCCACCAGCGTCAGCACGATCACCGCGATCAGCACCGGCACGACCGTCACCACGAGCGCGAACGGGTAGCCGTGCGACGCCGCGAGGCTCTGCTGGATCGGCAGGTTGAACGCGGCCAGGCAGTTCCCGAGCTGGTAGGTGACGCCGGGATAGAAGCCGCGGATGGTGTCGGGCGACATCTCCGTCAGGTGCGCCGGAATCACGCCCCACGCGCCCTGCACCATCATCTGCATCAGGAACGAACCGAGACACAGGAATCCCGCGGTGGTGGAGTGCGCGAACAACGGGACGATCGGCAGCGCGAGAGCGGCCGCGAACGCGATCGTGTAGCGCCGGCCGAACCGCTCCGACAGCGAGCCGAACACGACGCCACCGATCGTCGCGCCGACGTTGTAGATCACCGCGATCCACGTCGCCGTCGCCACCGACAGGCCCGCCCCGCCGTCGTCGGTGGCCTTCAGGAACGTCGGGTAGAGATCCTGCGTGCCGTGGCTCATCCAGTTGAACGCGGTCATGAGCAGGATCAGGTAGACGAAGCGACGCAGCACCGTGCGGTTGAACAGCACGTCCTTGAACGACGACTGCGTCATGCGCATCTTCTCGCGCGTCTCCTGCCAGACCTCGGACTCCTGCACGCGCGTGCGGATCAGCAGGCTGATCAGCGCGGGGATGATGCTCAGCGCGAACAGCCAGCGCCACGACAGCCCCAGACCCGTCATGACCAGCAAGGACGCGAGCGACGCCAGCAGGTAGCCCAGCGAGTAGCCCTGCTGCAGCAGGCCCGAGAAGAAGCCGCGGCGCTTCGCGGGGATCTTCTCCATGGCCAGCGCGGCCCCCAGGCCCCACTCCCCGCCCATGCCGATGCCGTAGAGCAGGCGCAGCACGAGCAGCACCGTGAAGTTCGGCGCGAAGGCGCAGAGGAAGCCGACCACCGAGTAGAACGTGACGTCCACGAGCAGCGGAACGCGGCGGCCCTTGCGGTCGGCCCAGAGCCCGAAGATCACGGCCCCGACCGGGCGCATGAGGAGCGTGGCCGTGGTCAGGAACGCCATCTCGGTCAGCGAGACGCCGAAGTCCTTCGCGATGTCGGCGTAGACGAACACCACGATGAAGTAGTCGAACGCATCCATCATCCAGCCGAGCAGCGCGGCGGTGAAGGAGTTGCGCTGGTCGGGCGTCAACGGGACGCGCTCCGCACTGCTCGAACCGAACATCCGCCGGACCGTACGCCGGGAAATGCCGGGCCGCCGGGGCGGACTCACCGTTGTCCGGACAATCCCTTTCGCACCCTTTGCGATCAGGGTGACGGCGGCACGATGCTCGTTCCGCAGTCGGGCTCGTTCTGCCGTCGGCCCATGAGAAGTCGCCGCATCGCCCTGGCCGCGATCGCCGCGCCGGCCGCGGTCTCCTACGCGTGGGCCCTGTACCGCGACCCGCTCGAGCCGTACTACGCCGCAGCGGTACGGACCATGGCCGGGCGCGCGCAGGCGCTCCGGGGCTACTACCGCGTACCGGCTGACGCCGGTGGCGCATGAGCGCGTAGTGTTCGTCACGAGGTCGTCAGTTTCGGTTGTCGTGTCATGCACGCCCGCAGGGACGAGATGGTGGGCGAGGATTGACGTCACAAGGACGCCGGTCGGAAACCACCAGGGTCGACCGGGCATCCGCACAGTGCGGAACCCATCACCATCTGCTAGGAGCACATCGCATGGCACAGGGCACCGTGAAGTGGTTCAACGGCGAGAAGGGCTTCGGCTTCATCTCGGTCGACGGGGGCGGCGCTGACGTCTTCGTCCACTACTCCGAGATCGACGCGGGCGGCTTCCGCTCGCTCGACGAGGGCCAGCGCGTCGAGTTCGAGGTCGGCCAGGGCGCCAAGGGCCCCCAGGCCACCGGCGTGCGCGTCGTCTGATCCACCTCTTCTTCCGGCAGCCCGTCTCCCTGTAGGGGAGGCGGGCTGCCGGCGTCTCAGGACAGGAACGACGCGACGAGCTCCCGCGCCCACCCGGCGTCGCCGGGGCGCTCGGTGAAGATCGCGCGGTAGTACAGCGGGCCGAGCAGCGCGTCGGCCGCCCGCTCGACGTCGGGCATCGTGCCGCTGCGGGAACGCTCACGGTCGAGCATCGCGGCGAGCTGGGCGTGCCGGTCGGCAGTGCACGCGCAGCCGCCCCGCTCCCCTGCCCCGATGGCCGCGCGCATCAGCGCGAGCGTGTCCGGGTCGGCGAGGTCGGTGACCACGTCGCCCACCCAGGTCTCGAGGTCGCCGCGCAGCGTGCCCGTGTCGGGCACGACGATGTCGCCGCTGAACCGGCTGGCCGCGACGGCCGCCAGCAGCTCACCGACCGATCCCCAGCGCCGGTAGACGGTGGTGGCGTGTACTCCGGCCCGCGCGGCGATCACCGGGATCGTCAGCACATCCGGCCCACCGTCGGCCAGCAGTTCCTCGACGGCGCGGTGCACGGCGGCCCGCACGCGGGCGGATCGGCCGCCGGGGCGGGTGTGAGTGGGAATACTCGCGGTCACGAACGCCATTATTGCATTGATCGCTGCGCTAAGCGTACGGTCGCTAAAGCCACGATCACTGCATCAACAGGGAGCGCTCATGCTGTCCCGCCCGGTCTCCTTCGCGGCCCTCACCGCGATCACGGTGCTGTTCATGGCCGCGTCCAGCGCGCCGTCCCCGCTCTACGTCGTCTACCAGCAGAACTGGGGCTTCTCCGCCGCCACGCTCACCGTCGTCTTCGCCGTCTACGTGCTGGGCCTGCTCGGCGCGGTGCTCGTGGTCGGTGCGCTGTCGGACCACGTCGGGCGCCGCCCCGTCCTCGCCGCCGCGATCGCGCTGGAGGCCGCGGCACTGGTGCTGTTCCTCCTCGCCGACGGCGTGCCGGTGCTGCTGATCGCCCGCCTCGCGCAGGGCATCGCCACCGGCGCCGCCATCACGACGCTGGGCGCCACCCTCGTCGACCTCGACCCCCCGCACGCCCCCGGCCGCGCCGGCACCACCAACGGCGTCGCGACGGTCGGCGGCCTGGCCGTCGGGGCGATCGGCTGCGGCGCACTCGTGCAGTTCGCGCCCGCCCCGACCCACCTCGTGTTCGCGCTGCTGCTGGCGGGGATGGTGGCGGCCGCCCTGGTCGTGGCCGGCATGCCGGAGACCTCGGCGCGCCGTCCCGGGGGGCTCGCCTCGCTGCGCCCGCGGGTCGGCGTCCCGCCCCGGCTGCGCCCGGAGTTCTTCGCCGTCGTGCCCACGCTGATCGCCAGCTGGGCGCTCGGCGGGCTCTACCTCTCGCTCGGCCCGTCGGTGGCGGCCGTCCTGTTCGGGCTGCACGACCACCTCGTCGGCGGCCTCGTCGTCACGCTGCTGTGCGGCACGGGCGCGGTCACCGCGTTCACGCTGCGGCGCGTGCCGGTGGCACGCGTCCTCACCGCCGCGTCCGTGCTGCTCGCGACGGGCACACTCGTCACGCTCGTCGGGATCCAGGTCGGCTCGGTCGCGCTGGCCGCCACCGGCACGGTCGTCGCCGGCGTCGGGTTCGGCGCCGCCGCGCTCGGCACCTTCGGCACGCTCGCCCGCATCGCAGCGCCCGCCGAGCGTGGGGAGCTGTTCGCCGTGGCCTACACAATCGCCTACCTGGCCTTCAGCGTCCCGGCCGTGATCGCGGGCGTGGCCAGCGGGCTGGTCGGGCTGCGGCCGACCGCCGAGGTCTACGGCATCGTGGTGGTCGCACTCGGCATCGCGGCACTCGCGGCACAAGGGCTGCTGGCCGCCCGCCGCGCCCGGGTGCCCGCGGCTCAGCCGGTGCCCGCCGCCTGCCCCGACCGGTCGCCGGCCTGATCCTTCACCCGGTGCAGCAGCCAGTCCCGTGACGTGTGGATCAGTGCGTACCGCACCGCACCCTCGCGGCCGTGCAGGGTGAACAGGATCCGGCGGTCGGTGCGGTCGTGCTCCTCCCACCACCCGGTGTCGGCGATCGACTTGTCGGCGTCGATGTATGTGAGGTGATCGAGTTCGTGGTCGGGGACCGCCACGGCCAGCCGGTTGTGCCCCGGCTCGGTCGGCAGGCCCCGCGGCACGGCCCACGACCGCAGCACCCCGTCCTCCTCCAGCCGCAGGTCGTAGTGCGGCCGGGGCTTCCGGTGGTCGTGCAGCACGAACGCCGGCCGGTCGGTCACCGGGACGGAGCCGACGGGGGAGGCCGCTGCCCCAGCACGAGACTCGTCATCGTCTCGGCGACGCGGTCGGGGTCGTCCCGGACCGGGTCGAACCACTTGTAGATCCAGCTGGTCATCCCCAGCACGGCGTGCGCGGCGTGCCGGGCGTCGACGGGCGGAAGCTCGCCGGCGTCCGCCGCGCTCTGCACGATGGCGGCGATCCGGCCGACGTAGGCGCGCTCCTTCTGCCGGATCTCGGCCTCGAAGGCGTCGTCGAGCCGGGGCCGCTGGTCGAAGAACACCGAGAACAGGCTCGGTTCCTCGGCAACCATCCGCACCTGGTGGGCGATGAGCGTGGCGAGCCGCTCGCGCGGGTCGGCGATGTCGGCCATCTCGTCGAGGCGCTGCAACGAGAGGCTGATGGCGCGGTCGAAGATGAAGTACAGGAGCTGGGCCTTGCTGCGCAGGTAGTGGTAGAGGCTGGCCTTGCGCAGGTCCAGGGCAGCGGCGACGTCGTCGAGCGAGCCGGCGTCGTAGCCGCGGTCGTGGAAGACCTGCGCACCGGTCTCGATGATCTCCTCGAGGCGCTGGCGGTACTCCGGCGAGGGCTCGGTGAGGCGCGGACGGCCCGGGCGCCGCCGCGGCACCTCCGGAGCCTCCGACGAGCCGCTCATCCTGCGAGTCTAAGCAGCGACACGGCCTAGATCTCGCCCGGGAACAGCTCGTCGGTGTGCCCGAGGTAGCCCAGGGCGAGGAAGACGTAGGCGTCGGCCATCTCCAGTGCCCGCGCCACCGCGGGGCTGGCCGCGCCGTCCTGTTCGGCCAGCAGCCGGTCGCGCAGGGCGACGATCCGCTCGCGCTGCGCCTCGACCTCCTCCCCGAGGGCGTCCGCCGTCCGCTGCTCCGGGATCTGCGTGCTGGTCATGCCTGACCTCCCAGGGTCGCGATCGGGCGTTCGGACTCCGAGCGGGTGTCGAAGATCCGCCGGGTCTTCAGCTCGTAGCGCGGCAGCGCACCGACGTCGAGCACCTCGGTCTCCAGCCGGACGCCCAGGTGGTCGCGCAGGTGCCGGCCGAGTGCCGCGCCCAGGTCGGCGGCGTCGGCGCCGGGCGCCCCCGCCTCGACCTTGACGAGCATCCGGTCCATCCCGTCGACGCGGCTGATGTGCAGCTCGTAGTGGTTGGACAGGCCCGGCACCTCGCCGACGAGGTTCTCCACGGCCGTCGGGTACACGTTGACGCCGCGGATGGTGACCATGAAGTCGGCGCGGCCGAGCACGGTGCCGGGCATGTGCTTCCAGGTCCAGCCGCAGCCGTGGTCGGGGGCGTCGTCGATGCGGACGAGATCGTGCGTGCGGTACTTGATGAACGGCTGCGCGAAGTGGCAGTAGCTGGTGAGCACGTGCTCCCCCACCGCGTCGGACCCCGTGACGGGCTCGCCCGACGCGGGGTCCACGGCGTAGGAGTGACAGACGTCCTCGACGACGTGCACGCCGCCGCCCCACTCCGCGCACGACTGGCCGATGAACAGCGCCTCGCCCACGCCGTAGGCGTCGTAGATCTGCTCGGCGCCCCAGGCCTCGCGCAGCTGTTCGCGGGTCGCGGGGATGGAGAAGCCCGCCTCGCCGCCACCGGCGAGCATGCGCACCCCGGCGTCGCGGACGTCGAGGCCCTCGCGCTTGGCCACCTCCGCGAGGTGCAGCAGGTAGGTCGGCGTGCCGCAGACGATGGTCGGTCGCCGTTCCAGGATCTGCCGGACGCGCTGCGCGCCGGTCGCGCCGCCGCCGGAGATGATCGTCAGTCCGAGGTTGCGGGCGCCCCAGTAGAAGCTCCAGAGCCCGATCCACATGCCGAAGTCGAAGCAGAAGTACATCGAGTCCGACGGCCGCACGCCGTGGTCCCACAACCCGTAGCAGTACTGCGAGCCGGCCTTGTGCAGCTCGTAGTGGGTGAAGGCCTCGTTGAGGAACCGGCCGGTGGTGCCCGTGGTGTGGAAGTACTGCTGCCACGTCTCGGGGCCGCGCGCGATGCCGCCGAAGCCGTCGGCGCTGGCCTCCTGGTCGGCCACGTAGTGCGGCTTGTCGGTGAAGGGCAGCTTGTGGTGGTAGTCGTCCCAGGTGCGGATGTCGGCGGGCCTGACGCCGGCCTCGTCGTAGAGCCGCCGGTGCAGCGGGGAGTTCTCGTAGGCCCAGCCGACGAGGTGGCGGATCTTGTCCAGGTGGATCGCGTCGAGCAGTTCGCGCGGAGCCGTCTGGGTGGGTGCGTTCCAGAGGCGGGAGGTCTCCAGGGTCGTCATGTCCTACCGTCCCTGCCAGCTCGGGGGGCGCTTCTCGAGGAACGCGGTGGCGCCCTCGCGGTGGTCGTCGGTGGTCTTGAGCACGCTCTGGCCGAGCCGCTCCAGCCTGCGTCCGGTCTCGGCGTCGACGTCGGTGCAGGTGTTGAGCACGAGCTTGGCCATGCCCAGCGCGAGCGGGGCGAGCTTCGCCAGCCGCGCGGCCATCGCGACGGCCGCCTGCACCGCGCCACCGTCGGGCACGACCTCGGTGGCCAGCCCGAGCTCGACGGCCCGGGGCGCCTTCAACGAGCCGCCGAGCATGACGAGCTCCTTCGCCCGGCCCAGGCCGACGTGGCGCACGAGCCGCGAGCAGCCGCCCGAGCCGGGGATCAGGCCCACCTTCGCCTCGGGCATGACGAACCGCGCGCTCTCCCCCGCCACCCGGAAGTCGCACGACAGCGCCAGCTCGAACCCGCCGCCCGCGGCGACCCCCTCGATCGCCGCGATGACGGGTACCTCCATGGCCTCGACCGTGTCGAACACCGCGTGGATGCCGCGCGCGTGCGCCCGGAAGCCGCGCGTGCCGAGCGCGGTGAGGTCGCCCATGCCGCCGACGTCCTCGCCCGCCGAGAACGCCTTGCCGGCGCCGGTGATCACCAGGACCCGCAGGTCCGGGTCGAAGGCGGCCTCCTCGACGGCCTCCCGCATCTCCTGGCGCATGCGGGCGTTCCACGCGTTGAGCCGCTCCGGGCGGTTCAGCGTCAGGATCCGGACGCCGCCCTCCCGCTCCTCGACGGTCAGGTGCTCGTAGCCCATCAGATCCCGTCCCCGGCCAGTGCGATGGTCGCGACCGGGGTGCCGTCGGCCTTGCGGACCTCGAGAACGATCTCAGGGCCCTTCTCCGTGGGCACGACGTTCAGCACGTCGCCGGGGAACACCGGCGCCGAGAGCCGGGCCTGCGCCGAGCGCAGCCGGGCCGGGCCGATCTGCTCGACGACGGCGTCGAGCGCCAACGCGACCGTCAGCGGGCCGTGGGCGATCACCGACGGCAGGCCCGCGGCCTGCGCGAACGCCTCGTCGACGTGCACGGGGTTGTGGTCGTCCACCGCGTCGGCGAAGCGGACGATCTGCTCCCGCGAGAGCGGGCCACGCGTCGATTCCTGCAGCGTCGATTCCTGCAGCGTCGATTCCTGCAGCGTCGGTTCCTGCGGCTCCATCACTTGCCTCCGCGCTCGATGAAGGTGATCGACTGGCGCTGGACCACCGCGCCGGCCGTGTCGGTGAACTCCGCGACGACCACGCCGAACTGGTTGCTGCCCTTGGTGAAGACGTCCTCCACCGCGACGCGCACGTGCACCGTCTCGCCCGGGACGAAGGGCCGTTCCCACTCGTAGCCGATGCCCGCGAGGAGCGCGCGGGACAGGTCGAGCCCGAGCCCCTCCACCGCCGTGGACTCGCCGCCGACCGTGGCCGCGAACCACGGGACCAGGGTGGCGGTCTCCCCCGCGCTCGCGGTGCCGAGCGCTCCGCCCAGCGCGGACAAGGTGGCGTCGGAGACGGTCAGATCCTCCTCCGCCAACGTGCTGCCCTTGGCGTCCTCGCGCATACCGGCCTCCGTCACGACGTCGGGAACAGGGGGAAGTTCGTTCGTCCGTTCGGTCGGAAGAATCTCCGAGCGTCCCTTCCCGAGTCAAGAGCCGAACGGCGGATAATTCGTCCGACTCGTCGGTTGACTGAATGGCGCACACCGTCCTACCGTCCCCTCGAGCGTGAGGAGCACACCCATGACCGTGACCGAACCGGACAAGATCGACGCTGGCAGGCGCGTGTACCGCGAGGGCGACCCGGACCTCCCCGAGGAGTTCCGCGAGCTGCTGGTGCGCATGCTCAGCCACCACCTCGAGAACTCGACCAACCCGCACTTCACGGCGCTGCTGAGCCATCTCTGGAACAAGTGCATGACGCTCGCACCCACCGAGCGGCTCAAGACCACCTTCGCGAAGCTGATGGCGCAGGAGGTGGAGCACGGTGTGATCACCGCGCGGATCCTGGAGGGGCTGGGCATCGGCCCGATCGACGCACCGATCAAGCAGTACCTGTTCCACCTGCCGATCGACACGTTCTGCGACCTCGCCTACTTCAACGGCCTCGGCGACCGCGTCGGCTGCTACATCGGCGAGACGTGGGAGGGCGTGCCCTACGAGCCGCTCCTCTCGGTAGCCGAGCGGCTACACAAGGACGAGGTCTTCCACGCGACCCTCGGCATGAGCAACCTCAAGCGCATCTGCTCCACGCCCGAGGGCCTCGCCGAGGCGAACGAGAAGATCGCGATCTGGTGGCCGGCAGCGCTGGACATGTTCGGCCGCTCGGACTCGAACTTCTCCGACGCCTACGTCCGCTGGGGCCTGCGCACCAAGAACAACGAGGACCTGCGTCAGCAGTACATCGACGACACCCGTCCGATGCTCGAGGCGCTGGACATCGTCGTGCCGGACGACCGGGCCAACCGGCGGTTTCTCTAGTGGGCGGCTGGCAGGTGACCGCCACGCGGCCCGACTCCCGGGTGACGATGTTCGAGGTGGCGCTGTCGGACTACCGCGAGTTCTTCTTCGTCGCCGTCGGGGAGCGGTCGGTGTCGATCACCATGTACGACACCAGCGACGAGACCCACCCCGAGCCGCAGACGTTCACGTTCGCGAAGCCCTACGGCTGGGAGACCGACCTCCCGGACGAGGAGGCGCTGCTGCAGGTCTGGCAGGCGGTCGGCGTGCAGCGATGACGAGCTTCACCGTCCGGGGCACCCGCAACGGCAGCCTCGTGCACGTCACCTGGACCGACGGCGCGCTCACCGGCGACCCACCCACCGTCGACCTGCTGCACACCCAGGCCGAGCTCGTGGCCGTGCTGCACGGCGACCCGCACGCGGCGAACGCCTACCCGGAGCTGGTCGCCCTGCCCGAGGACCCCCTCACCGACTCCCGGGCGGCGTACCGGCTCGTGGTGCACGTGCTCGACTCGGTGCGCGAGACCACCGGCGACCGTGAGGACGCCTAGTTCGGAGGCATACCCGCGCTCGTGAAGAGCGTGATCGACGCCCCGGGCGCGACGTTGCCCTGCGGGCTCTGCCCCACCACCGTGCCCGCCGGAGACCTCGACCCGATCTGCTGCACCGTGGACGGGTAGCCGGCCTGCTGCAGCGCCTGCGCCGCCGCCCTGCCGGACTGCCCGATCACCAGCGGCACGATCGGGCCGTGGTCGCCCTCGGTGAGGTAGGCCGGGTCCGGACCGGGGATGGGCACGTCCGGCTTCCCGCCCAGGATCTGGTTCATCGCGGAGAAGTACGGCGGTGCGGCCACCGTGCCACCGAACGCTCCGTGGCCACAGTTGCCCAGGTGCACCGGGGTGCCGGGGCAGACCTCCTGGGGGTGCGATCCGTCGGCGAACACCATCGACGCCGCCGCGTAGTCGTCCACGCCGCCCACGAAGGCCACCGACTCGCTCTCGTTGGTGGTGCCGGTCTTGCCGATGTCGGGACGGTGCCAGCCCGCGCTCGCCGCGGCCGCGGCCGAGGTGCCCTTGCTGGTGTCCTGGCTCAGACCCGCGGCAAGGGTGTGGGCCAGCCCCGGGGCCACCACCTGCTGGCAGGGATCCTGGTCGACCTGGACAGGCTTCCCGTCGCGGTCGCTGACCGACAGGATCGGGTTGGGCGGGCACCACACGCCGTCGGACAGGATGGTGGCGGAGACGTTTGACATCTCCAGCGTGCTGACCGGGCTGTCGCCGAGCGTGAACGAGAGCAGGCCCCGGAAGTACTGCGACTGCGGCTCGTTGTACTGGGGGTTCCGCGACTGCGGGTCGGCCGGGTCGGTGACCGGCGTGCCGCCCGCGTCGTTGGACGCCAACGTGTGCCGCAGCCCGAGACGCTGCGCCATCTGCAGCACGACCGGCATGCCGGTCTTCGCCTCGAGCCCCACGAACGCCACGTTCGGCGACGTGGCCAGGGCGTTCTGCAGACTGATCGGGTTCGGGTAGCTCGTGCCGTCGTTCTGCACCGGGTAGCAGCTCGTGTACCGGTTGGTGACCGGCGGTGTGAAGCAGTCCGAGCCCGGGTCCGGCAGCTGCGAGGTGAACCCGACGGTGCCCGCCTCGAGCGCCGCCGCCGTCGTGAAGATCTTGAACGACGAACCGGCACCGAACACGTTGCTCGGGTCGGAGACGATGTTGGTGGACCGGTCCCCCGCGCCGGCGTCGGTGCCGAAGTTGCGGTTGGACACCATGGCGAGCACCTGGTGACCGTCGTGGCCCGGCTGGATCAGGGAGAACGTGTTCGCCACGCCGTCCTGCGTGGTGGGGACGTTCTGGTCCACCGCGTCCTTGATCGTCTGGCTCGCCACCGGGTCCAGGGTGGTCTTGATCGTGTATCCGCCGGTGTCGATCTGGTCGGCGGTGAAGCCCGCCTGCTCCAGGTACTGCACGACGTAGTCGCAGAAGAAGCCGGCGTCGGGCGCTGCCGCCATGCACGTGCTCCCGGGCACCACCGGGCCGTTCGGCACCACCCCCAGCGGGGTCGCCTTGGCCGCGGCGGCGACGTCGGGAGCCAGCGAGCCCGTCTGCGTCATGGCGTCGATCACGGTGTTGCGCCGCGCCAGCGCCTGGCCGGGGTGCGTGAAGGGGTTGTACAGGTTCGGGTTGTTCACCATTCCCGCCAGCAGTGCGGCCTGCGGAATGGTCAGCTTGTCCGTGGTCGTCCCGAAGTAGGCCCGGGAGGCCGCGCCGATTCCGTAGATGTTTCCGGAGAACTCCACGACGTTGAGGTATCCGGTGAGGATGTCCTCCTTCGGCACGCTCTGCCCGATCTGCAGGGCGAGCTCGGCCTCCTTGACCTTGCGCGAGAAGGTGTCGGCGCGGTCCTGCTCCTGGGCCGACGGGTCCTGCCGGTCCACCACGTTGATGAGGTAGTTCTTCACGTACTGCTGGGTGATGGTCGACGCGCCCTGGGTGCTGCCGCCGGAGCTGTTGTTGAGTGCCGCGCGCAGCACGGCGCGGGGGTCGACGCCGGCGTCCTCGAAGAACCGGCGGTCCTCGATCGCGATGATCGCGGCGTCCATCGTGCGGGAGATCTGCTGGTAGGTGACCGGTAGCCGGTACTGGTCGAACAGCTGGGCCATCGGCGTGCCGTTGCGGTCCAGCACCGTGGTGACGAGCGGCATGTCGGTGGACGTGACCTGCGACGCCTGGACGTTCGCCGCCGCGTCGTCCACCGAGCCGTTCACCTGGTTCGACAGCAGGCCCACGCCGATCACGGCGGGCGACAGCAGGCCGGCCACCAGCACACCCGCGAGCACACAGGCCCCGAGGAGCAGCGCCAACGGCCGGCCATGACGGATCCCCGGACGCATGTACAGGTGCCTCCCAGCAGCTCGCGTCCGTGCGGACCCGATATGTCTCCCGACGACCGGATGGGGCGAATTCGCGGCCGCCCCGATCGATCCCCCTGCGAAACTACGCCCGATGCCCGATCACCGCTGTCACCGGCGCCTCCGACACACGGGCCGTTCACACCGCGCACAGTTGCCTTTTCGTGCCCTTCCGGACACAGGTGCCGAGACCTCCGCCCGGAGTCGCGGGGCGGGCCCTCCGGCGGGCCGGGATACTGGAGGCATGCCCGCCGACGCCACGCTCCCCGCACCGCCGAGCAGCACCGACGTCCTCGTCGTGGGAGCCGGACCTGCCGGGTCGGCGGCAGCCGCGTGGACCGCCCGCGCCGGGCTGGACGTCGTGCTCGCCGACGCCGCCGTGTTCCCCCGTGACAAGGCCTGCGGCGACGGGCTCACCCCCCGGGCGATCGCAGAGCTGCAGAAGCTGGGCCTCGGCGAGTGGGTGGACGGCCACGGCACCAACCGCGGCCTGCGCGCCGCCGGGTTCGGCCAGGAGCTGCTGCTCCCCTGGCCCGGCGGCTCGCTGCCCGGCCACGGCAGTGCCGTCCCCCGCCTCGAGCTCGACGCCCGCATCCGCGAGGTGGCGCTCAAGGACGGCGCCGTGCCGTACGAAGGGGCGCGTGCCGTCGACGTCGAGCGCAGCGGCGGGCGCGTCACCGGGGTGGTGTTCGACGACGGGCACACCGTCGCGTGCAGGCGGCTCGTGGTGGCCGACGGGGCGAAGTCGACGCTGGGCCGCGTGCTGGGCCGGGAGTGGCACCGCGACACGGCGTTCGGCGTGGCCGCGCGCGGCTACATCCGCAGCGCTCGCAGCGACGACGAGTGGATCTCCTCGCACCTGGAGCTGCGGGGTGAGGACGACGAGGTGCTCGCCGGCTATGGGTGGGTCTTCCCGCTGTCGGACGGTGAGGTCAACATCGGGGTGGGCACGCTCGCCACCGCCAGGCGACCCGCCCAGATCCGGCTGCGCAGCCTCATCGAGCACTACGCCGACGCCCGGCGTGACGACTGGCAGCTCGACGGGCCGGTGCGCGCGCCGTCGTCGGCGCTGCTGCCGATGGGCGGGGCCGTGTCGAACGTGGCCGGGGCGAACTGGGCCCTGATCGGCGACGCCGCGGGCTGCGTCAACCCGCTCAACGGCGAAGGCATCGACTACGGCCTGGAGACCGGGCGGCTGGTGGCCGAGCTGATGGTGCAGGAGCGCCATCTGGGCACGGGCTGGCCCGCCACCCTGCGCCACCACTACGGCCAGGCGTTCTCCATCGCCCGCCGCCTCGCGGGGCTGCTCACCCTGCCGAAGCTGCTGCCGCTGGCCGGGCCTGTGGGGATGCGCTCCACCGCCCTGATGACGGTGGCCCTGCGGGTGATGGGCAATCTCGTGACCGACGAGGACCGCGACGTCACCGCGCGGGCGTGGCGGGCGGCCGGGAAGCTCTCGCTCCGCCTCGACGACCGCCCGCCCTTCCCCGCGGCGGACTGAGAACCCTCGAGGCACAGCCGTCGTTCTGAGAGATCGGCTGACGACCTCTACGCCTCGATCAGCGCGGTGGGGGTGCCGGACCCAGGGCCGCCCGCCCGCCACGGTCGTCCCCTGACAGCGATCGAGGCATGGGACTGCTAGCGCTTGTCGACGAAGAAGTCCAGCTCCGGGTCGTCCGTGCCGCCGTAGGACGAGAGGTCGGTGATGCCGGCCGCCGCGAGGACGTCGACGTCGATCAGCGTCTGCCCGGTGGGCTTCGCCGGATCGCAGAGCAGCGCCACCGCGGCGTCGCCCATGATCTCCGGCGTGCGCGACCGGGCGGCCGCCTCCTCGCCGCCGAGCAGGTTGATCACGGCCGCCGTGGCGATCGTGGTCTGCGGCCACAGGCAGTTCGCCCGCACACCCGCGGTGCCGTCCTCACCAGGGGCGAACTCGGCCGCCCAGCCCAGCGTCAGCAGTGACATGCCGTACTTCGAGATCATGTAGGCCGGAAACTTCCCCAGCCACTCCGGCGCCAGGTTGATCGGGGGCGAGAGCGTGACGATCTGCGCGTCCTCGGACTCCTTGAGGTGCGGCAGGCAGGCCCGCGTGAGCAGGAACGTACCGCGGGAGTTGATCTGCTGCATCAGGTCGAACCGCTTCGGCGTCAACGCCTCGGTGCCCGCCATGTTCAGGGCGCTAGCGTTGTTGATCACGATGTCGATGCCGCCGAACTGCTCCACGGCCGTGGCCGCAGCGCGCTCGACGTCGGCCTCGACGCGGACGTCCCCGACCACCGCGACGGCCTTGCCGCCCGCGGCCTGGATCTCCTCCACCGCGGTGTGCACGGTGCCGGGCAGCCGCGGGTCGGGGGCATCGGTCTTCGCCATGAGGACGGCGTTGGCGCCCTCCCGGGCCGCGGCGACGAGGATGGCCAGCCCGATGCCGCGGCTGCCGCCGGACATGACGATGGTGCGGCCGGCGAGACGGTTCGGCATCAGATGAGCTCCAGGACGGTGGCGTTGGCCTGGCCGCCGCCCTCGCACATGGTCTGCAGGCCGTAGCGGATGCCGTTGTCGCGCATGTGGTGCACCAGCGTGGTCATGATCCGCGCACCCGAGCCGCCCAGCGGGTGGCCCAGCGCGATCGCGCCACCGTTCGGGTTCAGCGACTTCGCGTCCGCCCCGAGGTCCGCCAGCCAGGCCAGCGGCACCGGCGCGAACGCCTCGTTGACCTCGAACACGCCGATCTCGTCGACCGACAGACCGCTCTTGCGCAACGCCTTGACCGTGGCCGGGATCGGCGCGGTCAGCATGATCACCGGGTCGGCGCCCGCCAGCACCGCGGTGTGCACGCGGGCGATCGGGGTCAGTCCCAGCTCGGCGGCCTTCTCCGAGGTCATCATCAGCAGCGCCGCCGAGCCGTCCGAGATCTGCGAGCTGTTGCCCGCGGTGATCGTTCCGCCCTCGGGCCTGAACACCGTCTTCAGCCCGGCCAGGCTCTCCACCGACGAGCCGCGGCGGATGCCCTCGTCCTTGCTCACCACCGTGCCGTCGGGCGTGGTGACCGGCACGATCTGCGCGTCGAACCGGCCCTCGTCCTGCGCCGCGGCGGCCTTCTCGTGCGACCCGGCCGAGAACTCGTCGAGCTGCCTGCGGGAGAAGCCCCACCGCTCGGCGATCATCTCCGCACCCACACCCTGGTTCGGGCGGACACCGTCGAAACGTGCCAGGAAGCCCTCCCCGTAGGGGTCGGCGCCCTGCAGCGTGGAGCCCATCGGCACTCGGCTCATCGACTCCACACCACCGGCCACCACCACGTCGTACTGCCCCGCGACCAGGCCCGCGGCGGCGAAGTGCACCGACTGCTGCGACGAGCCGCACTGGCGGTCGATCGTCACACCCGTGACCGTCTCCGGCCAGCCCGCCGCGAGCACCGCCGTGCGGCCGATGTCGAAGGTCTGCTCACCGGCCTGGGAGACGCAGCCCCAGATGACGTCGTCGACCAGCGCGGGGTCGACGCCGGAGCGCTCCGCGAGCGACCTGAGCACATGCGCCGACAGGTCCACCGGGTGCACCCCCGACAGCCCGCCGCCCCGCTTGCCGACCGGCGTGCGCACCGCCTCCACGATCACTGCGTCCCGCATGACGAACTCCTCCGCTGCAGCCCGAAACCACGTCCTCGACGCACTGTATCGGTCACCTCTGACTGTTTCACTGTGACCTTCTCGCCTCCGACACCCCGAGGTGCTGCAGGAGGTTCGCCGAGAACCGGTCGCCCATCCGCGCCATCGTCTCCTTCATGACCGCCGTGACGCCGGGCGCGGCGAGCCGCGGAAGCGGCAGGTCGACGTCGAGCGTGAGGCTGATGCCCAGGTGGGTGCCGCCCTCGACGTCGGAGAGCATGTAGCTGCCCTCGGCGCCGGTGCGCTCGGTGACGCCCTTCGGCGGCTCGTGGGTGTAGTCGATCCGGCGACCCTCGTCGAAGACCATGCGCTCGGTGAACACGGGGCTGATCCCCACGCCGAGCACCGACAGCTTGATCAGGTGCCACCGCCACAGGTCCCCGTCGGTCTCGATCCGCGACAGCAGCGGCGTGAGCTGCGGCAGGAGCACCGGGTCGGTGAGCACCTTCCAGATCGCGGCGCGGTCGGCGGCCACGACGGCCTCGGACTCGGTGGTGGCGGAGAAGCGGGTCATGCACGCGAGTCTCCCTGCGTGCGAACCCCTGCGCCTCTCGAAACGCCGACCGACGGGGCCCGCCCACGATCGATGAACGGGCCCCACCCACCGTCAGCCGGTGGCCAACGGTTGCCGCATCGTGGTGATCTCGGCGCGCTGTGCGTCGACGATCTCCATCTCGATGGCACCGGCGTGGTTCCGCACCCGCGCGTCCGCCGGCCCGAGTGCTCCGAGCCGGCGGACGGTCACGGCACTCAGGCCCGCGTCCCCGGACGCAGTGACCAGATGTCGCACCCGTTCACGGCGCTCGTCCGCACCTGCCGGGCGTCGGTCGCGAGCCACTCGGCGATCTGGCTCCCCGCCGGGGCGAGCGACGGGTCGTAGTTCACGAAGTACTTCGCCCCCTGCGCGGCGTAGTCCTGCAGGTAGGACGACCGGTACCGGTCGGCCGGGAGGCTCCAGCCCTTGCGGCCTGCCAGGTAGAAGATCGTCGGCTCCTGGTAGTTGTTCGCCGTGCCCTTGTCGATCGCCAGGCTCGTCGTGCCGATGACCACGAGGTCGCCGGGCCTGGAGACCTGGTCGAGCTGGGCGGCGCACGCGCCGTACGCACCGCTGTCGTCCTGGAACGAGGTGGCGAAGATCTGCGCGCTCTGGGCGAACAGCAGCAGCACCGCGACCACCGCCAGCCCGGCGCGGACGACGACGGACACGCGCCCGCGCAGCCACCGCGCCACCCCCTCGATGCCGATGCCGATCAGCAGAGCGGCGAAGGGCAGCGAGAAGATGTGGTACTGCGGGCCCAGCTCGGAGCTGTAACGCCCCACCGCGAAGTAGAAGACGATCAGCGCGGGCAACCCGGCCGCGAGGATCACCGGACCACGGGCCTTCCGGGCCAGCCAGGCGCCCAGCAGCGCGATCGGAACACCGACGATGCCGTAGATCAGGGTGGCCTCGATGGTGATGTTGCCGGTCCAGAACAGCGACGACGTCCAGATGGCGATGGTGCCGAACTTGCTGTCGCCACCCGAGATCACGCCGAACGTGTTGCCGTACTGCACGTACAGCTCGTGCGAGTACCAGAGCCACGCCGCGGGCAGGATGAGCGACGCCACCCCGGCCACGTAGAGCGAGGGCCTGCGCAGCCGATCGCGCGCGGAGATCAGCAGCCAGATCAGCAGGATCAGGAAGACGTGCAGCGAGGTGGGCTTGGCCAGCGCCGCCAGCGACGCCGCGGCGGCAGCGGAGACGAGCCAGACCAGGCGGTCCTGCGCCAGCCAGCGCTGGAAGAACAGCAGCGTGAGCAGGTAGAAGAACAGCACCGTGACGTCGGGCATGAACGCGTTGCCGTAGGTCATCACCGCGGGCGACACCATGTATGCGATGAGCGCCCACCGCGCCGTGCGGGCGGGCACCAGCCGCTTGATCAGCGCCCAGAAGACCGCCACGCCACCGAGCGTGACCGCCAGCGACACCAGGCGGCCGACCCAGGCGTGCTCGCCGACCACGTGGTAGAGCGCGGCCGAGATCCACGGCAGGATCTGCAGCTCGGCCTCGACGTAGCCGGGGCCCGCCCCGCCCCAGTCGATCTGGGGCAGGAAGATGTTCATCCCGCCCACGTAGAAGTTGTGGGCGATGCTGGCCGTGTCGGCGGGGCGCCAGATGTCGCCGAGCCAGGGCATCGGCAGGACCGCGCGCACCACGGACAGCACCGCGACGACCCCGACCACGCCGAGGGCCCAGCGCCCCAGCGTGTCGCCCCGCAGGGGCGGGACCGGGTCCTCCGGCGGCGGAATCGGATCCATGACGTCCGTGGACGGGTGGTCTCTGACTGACATCGGGTGACTCCTGCGGAAAGGAAGAAGGCGGCATCGATCGAGGGCGCCCGGACGGCGCGGCCGTGCGATCGGTGTGGAGACGAGGGAGCGGGACGACCCCGCGACCAGCACGGGAATCGCCTCGGGACGGCCCTCGGCCTACGTGCGCATCACGCAGAGGAGATGGGGTGCGGGCGCCCGTGCCGCGGGGCGCCCGGTGGCGTCCGCCGACCCTGCGGCGGCGGCGTGCCCCGACGGCAGCCGGGGGACCGTCGCGACCGCGAGGTCCCGCGAGAACAGGGGGGATGCCGTCACGATCGCCGCGGGGTGCCTGCACCCGTGGTCCGCGCTCCCGGCCCCGTCGCCGGTGACGTCGCCCCGGCCACCGGGCGTACGGGAGGCGTGGCCGGCGGTCGTCGAGCCCGTGCCGACCGTCCGCGCGTCGATCACGGCGGCGTGGACGGACGGGGTGGACGTCGCCGCGAGCGACGCGCCCCCGTGCTCCGTCGCGCCGCCCGCGGCCTCCCCGGCACAGCAGCACAGCACGACCAGGCTCATCAGCAGGCCCGCGACGACGATCGCGCACACCGCGGAGGCCGGCGATAACCGGGTCCGCGGAGCGGTGGTCGTCATGTCGTGCGCACCTTTCGGGAACCGCCTGGACCGGACACCTCGACAATCGTCCGAATGTGCCCGCGACAAATGCGCGGACGCCGATCGGGCGGTGCCGGAAGACTCCGGGAATGGCGGCCGGTCACCAGGAGTCGACGGCGATCGGGCACGGTGCGGAAGCGTAGGCGACGCCCCCTGAGTGCCCGCTGAGGAACCCCGGTCGCGGGCACCACGACGGGTGCCGTGTCCGGTTCACCGGCATCGTGCGGTTCGGCGGCCCGACACGTCACGTCCCGGAGCCCGACCAGCCGGGTGTCCTCCGGACGGGGCCGGACACGGGGTGCGGAACGGGCGTCCGGGCCGAGGGTCACGCTCCGCGCAGGGCAAGGGCCCGGTGCGCCGTACGGGTGAGAACGAGCAGGTCAGTGGTCGACTGTCGGATGCACTGAGCCGGTGCCGCCCGGCCCGTCGCTGAACCGTCGGCGACCGTCGCCCGGCGGTCACCGACGAGCGGGGTCGCTTCCCGCGGGTGCGCTACTCTTTCGACCCCCGACAACGGCACGCTCGGTCGCCCGCTCCCCGGTGGTGACCAGATGTTGCCGACGCACGGAAAACGGCGCCATCGACCCCGCTGCGACGGAGCAGCATGCGCACCGGAACAATCACGGCCCGGTCCAGACGAACTGCGGCTGCACGGTCAGCCACGAAACCAGGGTCAGAAACCAGGAGAGCCGAGAATGACGATCGCCACCAGCACCTCGGAACTGCAACCACTCACCGTTCCCGGTGAGGTGGAGTCGGTGGTCGAGCGCTGGCGGCTGGTCGCGAAGGCCCTCGGGGACGCCCCCGCGATCAGCTCCCCGGGCGCGAGCTTCACCTTCGCCCAGGTCGACGCGATCAGCGACGCCGTCGCCGCGAAGCTGCTCGCCGCCGCGCCCGCCGACGGCACCCCGGTGATCACCGTGCTCGACCACGGCGCCGAGGGCATCGTCGGACTGTGGTCGGTGATGAAGGCCGGGCGCATCCTCGTCGCGCTCGACGCGCATCTGCCCGTGGAGCGGCTGCGCCAGATCGTCGAGCTCGCCGGCAGCACCGTCTGCGTCACCGACGCCGACCACGCCGGCCTCGCCGCCGAGCTGGGCATCCCCACCACGCTGCGGCTCGACGAGATGGCCGCGGGCGTCGACCCCGCCGACACCGCCGCTTGCGCCGCCGACCGCGCCGCGCTGGCCGCCGTGCCGCCCGCGCGCCTGGGCGACCCGATGTGCATCGTGTTCACCTCGGGGTCCACGGGGAAGCCGAAGGGCGTCGTCACCACCCACGGCTACTCGCTCAACGACGCCTATGCCGGCTCGAACGTCTTCGGTATCGGCCCCGACGACCGCGTCACCCAGGTACTGCCGCTGTCGTTCGCCGCCGGGTTCACGCTGATGCTGATGGCGCTGCTCAACGGCGCCGGCATCTGGGCCTACGACCCGCGCGACCGCGGTGTCCGCGGGCTCGAGCCGTGGATCACCGGCCAGGGGCTCACCATGCTCAACTGCACGCCCCACCTGCTGCGCTCGCTGGTCGGCGCGCTGTCGCCCGGGCAGACGCTGGACACGGTGCGGCTCGTGGCCACGGTCGGCGAGGCCGTGTACTGGCGCGACTACGACGCCCTGCGCCCGCATCTGCAGCCGGGTGCGTCGTTCTTCAACTGGACCGGCTCGTCCGAGGTCGGCAA
The DNA here is from genome assembly GCF_025965585.1 of Pseudonocardia sp. Taxonomy (GTDB): domain Bacteria; phylum Actinomycetota; class Actinomycetes; order Mycobacteriales; family Pseudonocardiaceae; genus Pseudonocardia. The sequence goes on along the minus strand of NZ_JAOPWR010000511.1, from coordinate 8,976 downwards.
CCTCTCGTTCTTCGAGATCCCCGACGGCGCCACCGTGCTGGACGGCGCGGTCCCGGCCGGCCGGGTCGTCGCCAACAAGGAGCTGCGCGTCCTGAAGGAGGACGGCGCCCCCGTCACCCCGGGCGAGGTCGGCGAGCTGCTGGTGGCGTCGGACTACCTGGCCGGCGGGTACTGGCGCAACCCCGAGGCCGAGGCGCTCAAGTTCGGCCGCGACGACCACGGACGGCGCTTCTGCCGCCCCGGCGACATGGGCCGCGTCGAGAACGGCGTCCTCAGCTTCGCCGGACGCACCGACGCCGCGGTCAAGATCCGCGGCTACCTCGTCGACCCCAGCGAGGTCGAAGCCGCCATCCTCGACTCCGACGCCGTCAGCGAGGTCGCGGTCCTCGCCGTCGTCCGGCCGCCCGCATCCAGCTACCTCGTCGCCTACGTCGCCGCCGACACCCGCTACCGCGCCGAGTCCCCCGCCATGATCCGCCGCCGCCTGCGCGAGCGGCTGCCCGAGTACATGGTGCCCTCCGCCATCGTCCAGGTCGCCTCCCTGCCGCGGAACGAACGCGGCAAGGTCGACCGCCAGGCCCTCCCCGCCGCCGAGCTGAAGTCCGCGACCGCACCCCCCACCACCCAGTGGGAGATCGTGCTCGCCGACCTGTGGGGCGAGGTCCTCGGTCTCGACTCCGTCGGCCTCGACGACGACTTCATGGAGCTCGGCGGCGACTCGCTGACCGCCGAGGAGATGCTCACCCTCGTCGACGACCGCCTCGGCATCGCGCTGGTCTCCTCCGACCTCGTCGAAGCCCCCACGCTGCGCCAGTTCACCCAGCGCGTCACCCTCGGCTCCGTGTCCCTGCCCAGCCACCCCGACGTCGTCGCCCTGCGCACCGGCGGCACTCGCACCCCCGCCTTCTGCTTCGTCGGCGGCGGCTCCCTCGCACTGACCTTCGGCCCCATCGCGCGCCACCTCGGCGACCGTCCCGTCTACTCCTTCCAGGCCCACGGCCTCGAACAGCGCGCCATCCCCGACAGGTCCGTCGAAGCCGCCGCCTCCCGCGCCCTGCAGCTCATGCGCGTCATCCAGCCCCGCGGCCCCTACATCCTGATCGGGCACTCGTTCGGCGGACTCGTCGCACTCGAGGTCGCCCGCCAGCTCGAGGCGGCCGGGCAGATCGTCCAGCACGTCACGCTGCTCGACACCTACCAGCCCAAGAGCTCCCAGGGGCCGCTCGCGCCGCACGCGTCCTCGCAGCCGTCGGCGGTCACGGCGCTGCGGCCGGCGAAGAAGACGGTGCTGCGCCGCGGCGTCGACAAGGTCGCCGGCGCGGTCGCGGGCACCGTGCGCACCCGGCTCGAGACCGTGCTGCCCGACGGTCTGCCCGAGCTCGACCAGCTCGGCGAGCGCGTCCGGGCCCGGCTCGCAGGCGTAGTCCCGTTCTCCGGGCAGAAGCAGTTCGACGCGTTCTTCGACCACACCGGGCTGGTCGCGCGCAAGTACGCGCTGCGCCCGTTCACCACACCCACGCTGCTCGTCCTCGGCGACAACAACCCCGACGGCCCGGATGCCTGGATCTCCATCGCCGGCGGCTCGTTCAAGATCGTCGAGATCGACGCCGAGCACAGCTCGCTCATGCGTGAGCCGCACGCCGCCGAGGTCGGCGCGCTCATCCTCTCCGAGCTCGGCGACGAGAGGCAGTGACGTCACGCTCGCAACGGCTACGGCACCGACGAGGCCACCGCTGCGCGCTGACGGGTCGCGCGTGCCCGGGCGCACCTACCTCATGCGCACGGCAGCCGACGGCCTACCGTTGCCGTGCTCACCGAGCGGTTCGCCCCACACGTCTTCGCCCCGCCCGCCCCGAGGAGAACGGCCGATTCCCGCTGAGTGCCGGAGCAGACCCCCAGCCCTACCGTAGGAGTGGTGGAGCCCGGCACCGGGCCGGTCAGCAGGCGCGGCGGGGCCCGGCGTCCCCGGACCCGGCGCCCGGCGCCGCGGCACCCACGGTCCCCGTGCCCGTCGTGTCGCCGCGGCCCGCGGCCGCACGCCGGCCCGACGTCTGGGCGGCCGAGACCGTGGTCCTGCCCGCCGTGACGGCCGGGGGCGACAGCGCCATGTCCGGGCTGTTCGGACGCGGACTGCTCTACGTCGTGGTGTGGTCGCTCCAGATCGTCGGCGCCACGCTCGTCTCCCCCGTGCTCGCGCACCTGCTCGGCCCGTCCGACTTCGGCCAGCTCGCCACGGCGATCGCGGTGCACCAACTACTCGTCGTGTTCGCCGTCATCGGCCTCGACCAGGCACTCGTGCAGCAGCACGCCGAGGACGGCGACGACCGCGTCGCCCGGGGTCTCGTCACGGTCGGCACCGTACTGGCCGCCGTCCTGATGGCCGTGGTGTACGTGACGGGCCCGCTCTGGGCCCCCGTCCTGGGCTTCAGCGGCTTCTCGCCGCTGGTCGTCGCGATGGTGCTCTGGACGCTGCCGGCGTCGGCGGGGCAGCTGATGATGGGCCTGCTGATGAGCCAGGACCGCTTCCCGCGGTTCGCCGTGCTCAGTGTGCTCTCCGCCGTGGGCGGCCAGATCTTCGGCATCGGGCTGGTGCTCGGCCTCGGCGCCTCCGCCGACGTCTACGCGTGGGGCACGGTCATCAGCCAGTACCTCGCGATGGGGCTCGGCATCGCGTTCACCCGCCCGGCGCTGCGCGGGCTGTTCGACCGGGCTGCCACCTGGCGCGCGGTCAAGCTCGGCATCCCCCTGATGATCACGGTGCTGTTCGGCCTGATCCTCAACGCGGGCGACCGCGTGCTCATCCAGCGCATCCTCGGCTCCGGCGAGACCGGCCGCTACCAGGTGGCCTACACCGTCGGGTACGTCGTGGTGATGCTCATCGGCTACACCGGCCAGGCCTGGACGCCGCGCATCTCCGCCATCCACGACCTCACCGAGCGCTGCCGCGTGATCGCGCAGAGCCGCGACGAGCTCTACAAGCTCCTCGTGCCGGTGATCCTCGGCATCACGCTCGCGGCGCCGGTGCTGCTGCGCATCGTGGCCCCGGCCACGTTCGAGCCCGACTCCCTGCTCATCGTCGTGTACCTCGTGGCGCTCTCGGCGTTCTCGTTCGCCGCGAGCAACGCCACCGGCCGGCTGCTCGTCACCGAGCGCCGGGGCAAGCCCCTCGCGCTCGTGTCCGGGGCGGCCGCGGGCTTGAACATGGTGCTCAACGTGCTGCTGCTACCGGTGATCGGGATCGCGGGCGCGGCACTGGCCACGACCGTCGCGTTCGCGCTGGAGGCGCTGCTGCTGCGCCGCGCCGTCCCGCGGCTGCCACACCTCGACCGGACGCCGCCGGCCCTGCTGCTCACCATCGCCGCGGCCTGCGTCGCCGCCGCCGCGTCCACGCTGCTGCCGCAGACGCTGTGGTGGAACGTGGCCCGCTTCGTGGTGGCCGTCGCGTGCTTCCCGTGGCTCGTGGTGCGCCTGCGCGCGGCCCGGCGGGAGGCGTCGACGGACCAGGTGCCAACAGCCTGAGACCGGCGCCGGGGTGGTGCCTGTCGAGTCGGTGCCCGCCGAGTCAGTGCCGCTCGCCGGGGAGCAGGAGCGTGAACGTCGGGGGCGCGGGCCGGGTGAGCCGCAGCCTGCCGCCCTCGGCCTCGGCGAGGCTGCGCGCCAGCGCCAGCCCGATCCCGTGCCTCTCCGCCCCGGACGACCGCCGGACGAACAGCTCCGTCTCGGGCCGGTCGACACCCGGCCCCTCGTCGGTCACGTCGACGGCCAGCGCACCACCCGTGTCCCGGACGGTGACGGTCACCGAGCCGCGGCCATGGGCGTCGGCGTTGTCGAGCAGCACGGCGAGCACCTGCCGGACGGCGGCGGTGGACGCCCAGGACGTCGGCGCGTCCGGACGGTGGTCGATCACGAGCTCGCGGTCGTTCGCCAGCGCGCGCCACTGCTCACGGAGCTCGTCGAGCAGCGCGTCCAGGTCGAGCCGGGCGGCACTGTCACGGGCCGCGGCGCGCGGGGTGTCGCGGGCGAGCGCGAGCAGGTCGTCGATCGTGGCCTGGAGGCGGTCGGTGGCCGCCAGACCGGCGGCCAGAGCGGCCCGCGGGTCGCTCCCGGGCTCCTCGAGCGCCGACTCCAGCGTCAGCCGCAGCCCGGCCAGCGGAGTGCGCAGCTGGTGCGAGGCGTCGGCGGAGAAGGCGCGCTCGCGGTCGAGGAGGGCCCCGAGCCGGTGGGCGGTGCTGTCGAGCGCCGCGCCGACCGCATCGATCTCGGGGACGCCGCTGTGCGGCCCGCGGACACTGAAGTCGCCGTCGCCGAGGCGGCGGGCGGCGACGGCGAGCTCCTCGAGCGGGCCGGCCAGTCGCGCCGCGAAGCGACGGGCGAGCACCCACACCGCGCCGGCCGCGACGACCGCCAGCCCCAGCATCACCAGCCAGACCGCCCCGGCGCGCAGGTAGACCTCCGAGCGCGAGGTGGACGCCCGCACGACCATGCGCGGCGCGCCGCCGACGTCCACGGGCACGGCGACGACGAGGTCGCCGACCAGACCGCCGCCCATGTCGCCGGCAACCGGGTCGGCGCCCGTGGCGGCCCGCACCGGCCCATCGGCGGTGGCGGGACCAGTTCCGAGGACCCGGACTCCCGCAGCGTCGTAGACGGCGAGGTCGCCCTCCTCCGGGTCGGCGGCCTTGAGCTTGGCGAAGCCGGTGACGGGTCTGCCGGACGCGATGTCCGCGGCCACGGTGATCGCGGCGACGTCGGCCGCGCGCTCGAGCTCGGCACGCTCGTCGCCCAGCAGGTAGGCCACCACGCCTGCGGCCAGCGGCGCGCCGAACAGGACGATCGCGAGCACGGCGGCCGCGACGGTGAGACCTACAATCCGACCGCGCATGTGTCCAGCAGAGCACGCCGCCGCATACACGATGCGGGCGGGCGCCACGTCACCGCGCCCGGTCGGAGCGCCGCTTCCGCTCCCGCAGCAGCTCGCGCGCCAGCGGGACCAGCGACACGATCACGATCACGGCGATCACGGGCAGCAGGTAGGCGTCGACCCCGGGGACGAACGCGCCCAGCCCGTACCCGGCCAGCACGAGCCCGACCGTCCAGACGACGCCGCCGACCGCCTGCCACAGGGTGAACGTCCGGGCAGGCGTGCCGAGCGCGCCGGCGACGGGGTTGAGCACGGTGCGCACCACGGGGATGAACCGGGCCAGCACGATCGCCTTGGCCGGCCCGTAGCGCGTGAACAGCTCCTCGGCGCGCCGCATGCCGGCCACCACGCGCGGCTGTCCGGACCGGGCCTGCAGCGCCGCCCCGGCCCGGCGTCCGATGAGGAACCCGACCTGGGCCCCGAGCAGCGCACCCGCCACCGCCGCGAGCAGCACCCACGGCAGGCGGAGGTGCAGGCCGGCCGCACCGGTCGCACACAGCAGGCCCGCGGTGAACAGCAGCGAGTCCCCGGGGAGGAAGAACCCGATCAGCAGACCCGTCTCCGCGAACAGCACGACGAAGACCCCGAGCGTGCCGAAGGACGTCAGGAGGTCGGTGGCGCTGAGCGGGTTGAGGGCGAGGTCGGTGGTCACGACCCCGACAGTAGGAACGCGCGGGGCGAGAACCGGTCATGCGCAGGTTAGAACTCGGCAAGAAGCGGCGTGCCGACGGCAAAACCCGCGCGGACGGCGCAACGGTGGTGGTGGCCGGAGCGATCTCCCCGACGTCCGCGCCCCATCCCCGACACACCTGGAGCCGCCCGTGAGCAGCACGCCCGTGACCGACCGCCCCCTGAGAACAGCGGTGAAGGTTCCCGCCGTCACGCTCGCCTTCTGGGTGGTCAAGGTGCTGACCACCGGCATGGGGGAGACCGCGTCGGACCACCTCGCGAAGACGTTCGATCCCGTGGTCGTGGTGGGCCTGTCCGGGATCGTGCTGGTCGCGCTGCTGGCGGTCCAGGTCGCGACCCGCCAGTACCGCCCGTGGCTCTACTGGGCGGCGGTCGCGATGGTCAGCGTCTTCGGCACGATGGCCGCCGACGTCCTGCACATCGGGCTCGGCGTCCCCTACGCCGTGTCGACCACCGCGTTCGCCGTGGCCGTCGCCGCGATCCTGGCCGTCTGGCACGCCGTCGAGCACACCCTCGACATCCACAGCATCAGCACCGTCCGCCGCGAGCTCTTCTACTGGGCCACGGTGCTCGCGACGTTCGCGCTGGGCACGGCGGCGGGCGACCTGACCGCCACCACGCTGCACCTGGGCTACCTCGGCTCCGGGGTGCTCTTCGCCGTGGCCATCGCGGTGCCCGCGGTCGCATACCGGTGGGGCGCGAACCCGGTCCTCACGTTCTGGATCGCCTACGTTCTGACCCGCCCGCTGGGCGCGTCGTTCGCGGACTGGATCGCGGTGCCCCCCGGGCGCGGCGGGCTGGATCTCGGCACGGGCGCGATCACGCTGGTGCTGCTGGCCGCGATCGTGGTCGGGGTGGCGGCGCTGCAACGTGCGCACCTCCGCACCCGGCCGGCGACCTAGATGGTCACGGCCCGGCTGCTGGTGGTGGAGGACGACGCGACGATCGGCGCTGCCCTGCAGGCCAGCCTGCGTGCGCACGACCACGACGTGACGTGGGAGCGCACCGGGCGGGGCGCGCTGCGGGCCGCCGAGAGCGGAGCCGATCTCGTGCTGCTCGACCTGGGGCTCCCCGACCTCGACGGCGTGGAGGTCTGCCGGAAGCTGCGCACCTTCTCGCCGACGACCGTCATCGTCATCCTCACCGCCCGCACCGAGGAGATGGACGTCGTGGTGGGGCTGGAGGCCGGCGCTGACGACTACCTGACGAAGCCCGTCCGGCTCGCCGAGCTGCACGCGCGCGTCCGCGCCCACCTGCGCCGCGACGCCGCGGCCTCCACTCCGTCGCCGTGCGCGCCGGTCGGGGACCTCGTCCTCGACACGGCGGCCCGCCGCGTCCGCGTGAACGGGCACGAGATCCCGTTGCGGGCGAAGGAGTACGACCTGCTCGCGCGGCTCGCGGTCGAGCCGGGCGCGGCGGTCAGCCGGCAGACGCTGATGGCCGACGTCTGGGACGAGCACTGGTTCGGCTCCACCAAGACGCTCGACGTGCACGTCGCCGGCCTGCGCCGCAGGCTCGCGGACTACGCGGAGGCGGGCGTGGTGCCCGCCATCGTGACGCTGCGCGGCCACGGCTACCGGCTCGAGGTGCCGACCGGCACCTGATCACCGACGGCGGGCGGCGGGGCCCGCGGGCGGCGTCGCTCGGCTCATCGAGCTCGCGTCCCGCGGCCCCTGCGGGAGCGGGACGCGGGACATGACGGCGCCACTGCGGCGAGGGTGTCTCGTCGACCTCGGTCAGGATCGCGGCGTGGAACCGGCCGATGATCCGATCCATGCCGGCGATGAACACGAAGTCGATGATCTGCTCGACGTCGTGGTGATCGATCGGTGAGGCCCTTCCGGATGCCCGCGTCGATGGGTTGCATCAACCTCGGCGCACCCCCGGCGGTGCGTGGCGGGCGTGGATCCGGCGGCTCGGCCGCTGAACAACGGGATGACGGGGACCACACACGACCGCTGCCCACCGTGACCGAGCGAGTCACACGCACCCCATAGGTCCCACCAGCCACCCGTTCGTGTGTTGCCGATCTTGACGGGCTGACCTAGCGTGGTCGTCGCAGCATTTTTTCACGAATTGCGTTCGGGGTCGCCCGGCAATTCGTTGTTCGTGTTTCCATCAAGGGGGAACCAGCAATGCGCATCACGCCGATCATCACCGCTGTGCTCAGCCTGGGTGTCGCGGGCGCATTTCTCGCAGCTCCGGCGAATGCGGATGCACCTCCTTCCACTCCTCCTTCCGCAGGCGCGGTGGCGCCCGCCACGGGCACGGCCACCCCGGCTCCGGCACCCATCTCCGCACCCGCGCCGGCACCCACTCCGACGGCCGGCGCCGCCCCCACCACGAGCCCGGCCCCCGCCACGACGAGCAAGTACCTCTTCGACGACGAGTTCGACGGCACCACGGTCGACACGTCGAAGTGGGGAATCGTCGACCGCGGCGGCGACGCCAGCAACAACGAGGCCCAGTGCTACATCCCCGGGAACGTCTCAGAGGCCGACGGATACCTGCAGATCACCTCGAAGGTGGATTCGTCCTGTAAGGGCTACAAGTACACCTCCGGCATGGTGCAGTGGAAGGACTTCAACCTCACCTACGGCACCATCGAGATCCGCGCGCGGCAGGCGGGCGGTAAGGGGTCCTGGCCCGCTCAGTGGCTGCTCGGCGCCGACTGCCAGGCCGCCACGATGACCTCTGACGAGAACTTCGGCGGCTGCGACTGGCCGAACCCCGGCTCCGACGAGGTCGACATCGCCGAGTTCAAGTCCAGCGGTCCGACGGTGAACTGGCAGAACGTCATCTCCGGCGACAGCGGGTTCAAGACGTGCAAGCCGAACGTCTCCGACGCCAGCGAGAACTGGCACGTCTACACGCTGACGTGGCACGCGAAGACGCTGGTCTGGAAGGTCGACGGCAAGACCACCTGCACCCAGACCGAGGCCGTTCCCACGCAGCCGATGTTCCTCATCATCAACAACGCCATGGGGGGCGACGGCGGCGGCGCCATCGACGGCAGCGACTTCCCGCAGACCATGCAGGTCGACTACGTGCGCGTCTCGCGACTCTGAGTTCCCGGCCATTCATGTGGACCGGCTGTGATATTTCCGGAAAGCCCCGCGTCGACTTGACACCGGGATCTCGGGTGTGACAAAAACGGGCCGTTCCGGAAACGACTCACGCAGAATGTGGTGCCCATGGCTCAGCAGGTTCAGGTGTCCTTCGTCGACGATCTCGACGGGAGCGACGCCGAAGGCACGGTCTCCTTCTCCCTGGACCGGACGGAGTTCGAGATCGACCTGTCCGAGGGCAACGCGGCCCGGTTGCGCGACGTGCTCGCGCCGTACGTCGGGGCGGCGCGCCGCGCC
>NZ_JAOPWR010000374.1 GCF_025965585.1 Pseudonocardia sp. | reverse complement strand
CGGCGGGCTCGGCGGCACGGCGGCGGGTGCGCGTCGGGCGCGTCGGCGGCTGGAACAGCGGCGCGGGCGGCGCGAAGACGGGGGCCAGGCCCGCGGGAGCCTTCGCGGCCGGAGCCTCGAGGGACGACTCGGGCGCGGCCGGGGCAACCTCGACCGGGGCCTCCGGGGCCTCCGAGGCCGGAGCTTCGGGAGCCGCAGCTTCGGGGACCGCGGCTTCGGGGGCCGCGGCAGTGGCTGCGGCGGAGTCCGGGGTGGCGCCGGGGGTGGCAGTGGCCGGGATGTCTGTGACCAGTGCCGTCACGACCTGCTCGGCGACCTTGCGGTCGATGCTGGACTGGGCGCTCTTGATCTCGACACCGAGCCCCCCGAGCGCGGCGATGATCTCGCGGCTCGATCGGCCCAGCAGCTTCGCGAGCGCGTGGACCCGCATCTTGTCGGGCAGCTCGGACAGGGCGGCGTTCTGGGTGGGTACGGTCGTCGGCCCGCCGGGGCTGCCGGCGGGCACATCGCTATTCGACATTCAGCTCCTTCGCCCCCGGGCGCCCTCAACAGGTGTGAAGGCGGCCGCACAGGGGCACGTGCAGTTCTCTCACCACGCGGTACGCGGCGAGCAATCCTTGTCTCGCTCCACCGGGGAGGTGGGTGTTCTCGACGTCGCGCGAGAACCGACCCCCCGATCAGGCCCGGGTGGTGACCCGGTCGGAGCCGAGTGGGTCGGCCAGGTCGCCTCGGTCGTCGAGCAGTCCCTGGGCCGTCCGGGTCGCCTTGGCGGGCGCCGGAAGCCTGAGGCCTGCGACAACGTCGAGTGCACCCAACACGTCGTCGGGTCGAACGGCGGGTGTCGTCTGCCGTACTACCGCCGCCATTGTCGCACAGACTGCAGCCGGGGCGGCGGCGCTCGGCCGTGAGAAAGCCGACGGCGCGTCGCGTGACGGCTCCGCGTCGAGCACCGAAGCATGCGCGAGCGCGGCCCTGACGTCGATCTGCCGCCGCCCGGACGGGGTGACGCGCTCGACGACCACCGACTCCTGCGCCAGCAGGGCGTCGAGGGCGGCGCGCAGGGCCTCGGGCTCGACGCCGGGCAGCTCGACGACCCAGCGGCTCGCGTCGATCCGGTCGGGCAGTGAGGCCCCCTCGGCGACGGCCGCGTCGAGGATGTCCAGGCCTGCGGGCAGCGCCGCGTCCAGGGCGGTGGCCAGCGCCGCGATGTCGACGACGCGGGTCAGGCCGATCTCCAGGTACTCCGCCTCGCTGGCCGAGCCGGTGGGCGCGGCCCCCACCCAGGACAGACGCGGATGCGGGCTGAATCCGTGCGAGTGCGAGACGGGCACGCCGGCCCGTCGCACCGCGCGTTCGAAGCTGCGTGCCACGTCACGGTGGGAGAGGAAGCGCAACCGGCCGCGCTTCGCGAAGCGCAGACGGACACGCTGCACCGTGGGCGGAGCGGGGTTGGCTGCCTCTCCCGGGCGTGGACGGGCCATGCGAGCAGCGTAGGCGGCGCACTCCTCGTTGTGACGGCCGGTGCAGATGTCCGCACTCACCGGTGTCACCGCAGCGGGCCGCGCCCTCCTGGATGTCAGGCCCAGAAGGCGGCCCAGAAGGCGGCGGAGTGCTCTACGGGTCTTGTAGCGTCCTTATCCGCCGACGAGGAGACGCAACCGATGTCCAGCACCGCGCCCCGGCGCACCGCATGAACGACCGTTCCACCGTGATCTTCGACTTCGGCGGGGTGATCACCTCGTCGCCGTTCGAGGCGTTCGCCGGGATGGAGGCCCGGCGCGGGCTCCCCCGCGATCTCGTCCGGCGGATCAACGCGACGAACCCGGACTGCAACGCCTGGGCCCTCTTCGAACGGGCCGAGATCGACGCGGCCCGGTTCGACACGCTCTTCGCCGAGGAGGCGCGCGCCCTCGGCCACGACCTGCCCGGGCGGGATGTGCTGGCGCTGCTGTCGGGCGAGATCCGGCCGCGGATGGTCGCGGCGCTCGACCGGTTGAAGACCGACGGCTACCGGCTCGGCTGCATCACCAACAACGTGCCGTCCGGCCACGGCGCCCGGATGTCCGCCACCGCCGGGAAGGCGTCGGCGATCGCCGACGTGATGGCCCGCTTCGACCACGTCGTGGAGAGCAGCAGGATCGGCATCCGGAAGCCGGATCCGCGCATCTACGCGATGGCGTGCGAGGCGCTGGACGCGCACCCCGCGCAGTGCGTGTACCTGGACGACCTCGGCATCAACTACAAGCCGGCCGCTGCGCTCGGGATGCTCGCGATCAAGGTGACCGGCGAGGAGCAGGCGCTCGGCGCGCTGGCCGAGGCGCTGGGTCGGGAGGCCGGGACGTTCTGAGCGCCGGAGCCCAGCCGCCCGTGAGCCGCGCGAGCGCGGCACGGGAGCCCGCGTTCAGCGGGACGGGGCCGGTGTCCACCGCCGTCGCTTTTCCGGCCATCCGGACACGGGGTCGCCCAGGCGTGTAACCCGGCAGCGCAGGCCGATGATCCGGACTGCATTTAGTCTCCGTTCCACGGCGCCACAGCCAGCGGGGGGTCGGCGCACGGACAGCAGGCGATCGGGGAACCGGATGACAGAAACCCTCAGTCACAGCGACAGCCTCAATGCGGAGCAGGAGGGGTACAAGCAGTCACTGGGCCGGCGCCAGGTCCAGATGATCGCCATCGGCGGCGCGATCGGCACGGGCCTCTTCCTCGGGTCCGCCTCGCGCCTGCACAGCACCGGGCCGGCCCTGGTGCTCAGCTACGCCTTCGTCGGGGTGATCGCGTACCTGCTCATGCGCGCGCTCGGTGAGCTGGTGCTGCACCGTGCCACGTCCGGGGCCTTCGTGTCGTGGATGCGCGAGTTCTTCGGCGAGAAGGCCGCGTACGTGACCGGCTGGATGTACTGGCTCAACTGGGCGCTGACCGGGATCGCCGAGCTCTCCGCCGTCGGCGTCTACGTCAAGCACTGGCTGCCGAACATGCCCAGCTGGCTGACGGTGCTGATCGCGCTCGCGGTGGTGCTGGTCGTCAACCTGCTCTCGGCGAAGGCCTTCGGCGAGTTCGAGTTCTGGGCCTCGGTGCTCAAGGTCGGCGCCATCGTCCTGTTCCTCGTGGTGGGCCTCGTCGTGGTCATCGGCCGGTTCGACCTCGGCGGGCACGCGGCCGGCGTCTCCAACCTCTGGTCCAACCCGGGCGGCTTCTGGCCCGCGTCGGGCGACTTCGCCTGGTACGGCCCGATCCTGGTGATGTCGGGTGTCGTGTTCGCCTACTCGGCCATCGAGATGGTGGGTGTCGCGGCGGGAGAGATGGCCGACCCCAAGCGCGAGGTGCCCAAGGCCGTCAACGCGGTGATCTTCCGGATCGGCGTCTTCTACTGCGGGTCGATCCTGTTGCTGGTCTGCATGCTGCCGACGTCGGAGTACACCAGCGGGACCAGCCCGTTCGTCACCGTGTTCGGGGCGCTGGGGCTGAACTGGATGGGCGACCTGGTCCAGGCCATCCTCATCGTCGCCGCGATGTCCAGCCTCAACTCCGGGCTCTACTCCACCGGGCGCGTCCTGCGCAGCCTCGGGATGAGCAAGCAGGCTCCGCCCTTCACCCTGAAGATGAGCGCGTCCGGCGTCCCGTGGGCCGGCATCGTGATGACCTCGGTGATCTACGTGCTCGGTGCGCTCCTCAACGCCGTCGACCCCGACGCGTTCGAGACGGCGCTCGAGGCGGCGGCCATCGGTGTCGTCTTCACGTGGGCGTCGATCTTCCTGTGCCAGATCCGGCTGCGGCAGCTCGTCGAGAAGGGCGTCGTCCCGAGGAGCCCGTTCCAGATGCCGGGGTCACCCTGGACCAGCTACGTCGGCCTGGTCTTCCTGGGGCTGGTGATCGTCGGCATGGCCGTCTCCGGCTGGCAGAGCTCGGACGAGTTCTGGCACAAGACCAACTTCATCGTGGTGGTGATCGGGATCCCGGTCATCGCCCTGCTGCTGTCCGCCGGCTGGTTCATCGCCAAACCGAAGGTCATCGCCAACACCGGCGGCCAGATCGGCCCCGTGTGGTCGGACACCGGTCCCACCTACCCGTCGGAGCCGAAGGTCTGACCCGCCGGGCGACCGGCCACGGCACCGTACGTCCGGACGTCCCCGGACGTACGGTGCTCGTCTGCCGGGGGTAGGGAGGGCAAGGCCACGTGGACGGTCTCGCGAGGTTCCTGGGCGCGAACCCGCCGTTCTGCTCCCTGTCCGAGTCGGAGCTCGAGAGCGTCGCCGCGGCAGCCCGGGTCGTCGACCATCCGGCCGGCGCCCTGATCCTGGACGCCTTCACGACGCCGGGCGAGGACCTGTTCGTCGTCATGACGGGCCAGGTGGAGCTCTGGACGACCGGTGGCGCGCAGGACGAGCCCGCCGACGAGATCATCGGCCCGGGCTGCGTGTTCGGGCACTCCACGGCGCTGACCGGCGCCGCAGTCGGCCCGCGGGCGGTCGCCCTGGGCCCGGTGCGGCTCGTCGAGATCCCGCGGAAGGGCGTCGCGTCGGTGTTCTCGTCGCCGGACGGCGTCCGCTTCCTCGTACAGGACCTCTCCGTGGACCGCGTGCGCCCACAGGTGCCGCCGCGGTTCCGCACGGTCGACGAGCTGGTCGTGTCCGCCCCGGTCATCGGGGAGGCCGACATGACCGTCACCGAGGCTGCCAGGGTGATGACCGAGCGGTCCAGCAGCTACCTGGCGGTCCCGCAGGGCAACGGGCAGTTCGGCATGCTGACCGACACCGTGCTGCGGGAGCACGTCGTCGCCGCCGGACGGCCCGGCGACACCCCGGTCGCGGACGTCATGATCCGGCGGGCGATGACGGCACGCGCCGGCACGCCCACCGCCGATGTCCTGCACCAGCTCGCCGAGCACCGACTGGACCACCTGCTGGTGGTCGACGCGTCGGGCGAGCTGCGCGGGGCCGTCGACCCGCAGGACTTCCTGACCTCGCCCTCGGGCGCGGGGATGGTGCTGCGCGAGAACGTGCGGCGGGCCGGGTCGGCCGACCAGGTCGTGGCGCTCGCCCGGCAGCTGCCCGTGCTCCTCGGCGACCTGGTCCGGCAGCGCCGGGAGGCGTCGGAGACCACCGCGGTGTACTCGACCGTCCTGGACGCGATCCAGCGACGCGTGCTGTCGCTGGTGCTGGCCGGGCGACCGGAGCTCGACGAGGCCGAGGTCACCTGGATGCTGCTGGGCAGCAACGGCCGCCGCGAGCCGACGCTCGGCTCCGACATCGACTCCGCCGTGGTGTTCGCCGAGTCGGTGGACACCCCCGCCCGCGCCGCCGCCTACCGCAGCGCGTTCGCCGAGGTGGCGGACGTGCTGCGGCGGGCGGGCCTGCGGGTCGACCGGCACGGGGCCACACCGGGCTCGCCCGCGTTCTCCCGCACCCGGTCGCAGTGGCGCGCCGCCGCGCAGCAGTGGCTCGTCAGCCCGCTGGACGACCAGGGCATGCTGATGGCGTCGCTGCTGCTCGACGGCCGGCCGATCCAGGGCGACCCGGCCCAGCCGGTGGTGAACGAGGTGTTCGCCGACGTCCGCGACCACCCGGGCACGATGAAGCTGCTGGTGCGGGAGTCGCTGTCGCACCGGGCCCAGCTCCGGTCGGTCCGCGACGTGCTGGCCGGCCGCGGCGGAACGTTCGACCTCAAGACCCACGCGCTGCGGCCCGTCGTCGAGATCGCCCGCTGGGCGGCGCTGTCCGTGCGCTCTCCGGAGCTGTCGACCAGGGCGAGGCTGTCGGCAGCGTCCGGGTCGATGCTGCTGCCCACCGAGCAGGCCCAGACCCTGATCGAGGTGTTCGAGGTGCTGCAACGGGTCCGCCTGCGCCAGCAGCTCGCCCAGTTCGAGCGTGGCGAGCGGGTGTCCGACGTCGTCTGGATGCGCCGCCTCGCCCCCCTGGACCGCAGCCTCGTGGCGCAGTCGGTCCGGGAGATATCCACGGTGCAGAAGCGGCTCTACAACATCCTGCAGTACACCTCCCCGCAGGAGTGGGGCGCCAGAGCCGACCTGTGAGACGAGGCGTCAGGCGCGCCGGTAGCGGGCGTCGAACAGGCAGTGCACGCCGAACGCCACGAGCCCCGCCGCGAGCACGAGCAGGAGCACCGGGCCGAACGGCTGCCCGGCAAGCGCCTTCAGCCCGGAGTCGAGGCCCACCGGCTGGGCCGGGGCGTGCCGCACCGCGGCGACGACGAGCAGCACCCCGGGGATCCCGTAGACCGCCGCCAGCGCCGTCCATCCGACCTGCCCGACCCTCGTCACGAGACGCGACCGGTTCAGCCCCGCCCCGCTCAGGTCCAGCTCGCGCAGGAAGGCGCGGGTGACCCCACGCCACACCGCGAAGGCCCCGCCGGCGACGAGCCCGACCCCGGCCAGCCCGACGAGCCAGCCGCCGCCCGGCAGCCCGAACACGACCTGGGCGAACGACGGCTTCGCCGTGGCCCGGCCACCGGACGCCGCGATCGATCCCGCCGAGTACGCGAGCACGCCGAAGATCGCGGCCTCGGCGAGGTTGACGGCGATCCGCAGCGCCCGCTGCGACGTCGGCACCCCGGTGTGGCCGAGGACCGCCTCCGCGAGCTGCCACACCACGAGCGCGACGAGCCCAGCCGTCACCACCCACAGCAGCACGACGCCGGGCCCGGTCTCCCCGATCTGCTGCAGGGCGCCCTTCTTGTCGGCCCGCTCCCTGTCCCCGAACGCGACCTGCACGACGAGCGCGGCGATGAGGACGTGCACCGCCCCGTACGCCACGAGCCCGAACCTGCCGAGCGTGCGGACCGGGACGGCCACCTTGTCGTCCACCGCTGGGTCGTTCACCTCGGACACGCGCCACCTCCTCGTGGGGTGGTGCGAGCTTCGTCCGTTTTCACCCCGGACGCCACTTCTGGGTGATGTCAGGGAGCGGACGGGTCCACCGACAGCAGCGACTCCCCCGCCGACGTGAAGCCTGCCCGCCGGTAGAACGCCGCGCTCCCGGACGTGGGGGCGAGCAGCAGGCGGCGGTAGCGGCGCTCGCGCGCGTGATCGATCGCGGCGTTCAGCAGCGCTCCGGGCACTCCCCGACCGGCGAACGACGCGAGCACGAAGGCGTTGCCCACGTGCCCGATCCTCCCGCCACGGGCTCCGGGACGCGGCATGTGCACGATCTCGACGACGTTGAGGGACCCGATCGCGGTGAACCCGCTCCGGGGCGTGCCCACCTCGGCCAGCCAGAACGTGCGGCGCGGCAGCTCGACGCGCCACCACTGCTCGAAGGCCGCCTCGAAGCCGGGGTCCTCGATGGGCGCCCCGCCGCGCTCCTCCAGCCAGGACCGGCGGAGCGCCGCGAGGGCGGCCATGTCGCGCTCGTCGGCGACCCTGATCGTGAAGTCGCGAACAGGCTGGTTCGAGTAGTCAGCCGCCACTGAGGGGGTTCACCACGGTCAGGGGCAGCAGCGTGGTGCCGCTGGGGCCCACCTCGATGTCGGTGCCGGTGGACGGGCACACGCCGCAGTCGAAGCACGGCGTCCAGCGGCAGTCGTCCTGCTCACGGCCGGCGAGCGCGTCCTGCCAGTCGTCCCAGAGCCAGTCGCGCTCCAGGCCGGAGTCGAGATGATCCCATGGCAGGATCTCCTCCTGCCCGCGCTCGCGGGTGGTGTACCAGTCGAGCGAGACGCCCATCGGCTCCAGCTCGGCGGCGGCGGCGCCCGTCCAGCGCTCGTAGGAGAAGTGCTCGCTCCAGCCGTCGAAGCGGCCGCCCTCGCGCCACACCCGCTCGATGACGGCGCCGATTCGGCGGTCGCCCCGCGCGAGCAGTCCCTCGATCAGCGACGGCTGCCCGTCGTGGTAGCGCATGCCGATGTTGCGGCCGAGCTTCCGGTCGCTGTTGACGGCGGCGCGCAGCTTGCGCAGCCGGTCGTCGACGACGTCGGGGTGGCACTGCGCGGTCCACTGGAACGGGGTGTGGGGCTTGGGCACGAACCCGCCGATGGAGATGGTGCAGCGCACGTCGTTGCGGCCCGACGCCTCGCGCCCCGCCTTGATGACGCGGTGCGCCATGCCCGCGATCTCGAGGACGTCCTCGTCCTCCTCGGTGGGCAGGCCGCACATGAAGTAGAGCTTCACCTGCCGCCAGCCCTGCGCGAACGCCTCGCTGACGGTGCGGATGAGATCCTCCTCCGACACCATCTTGTTGATCACCCGGCGGATGCGCTCGGAACCGCCCTCGGGGGCGAACGTCAGCCCGGAGCGGCGGCCGTTGCGGCTGATCTCGTTGGCGAGGTCGATGTTGAACGCGTCGACACGGGTGGAGGGCAGCGACAGCGAGGTGTTGGTGCCCTCGTAGCGGTCGGCCAGGCCCTTGGTGATCTCCGCGATCTCGGAGTGGTCGGCGGAGCTCAGCGACAGCAGCCCGACCTCGTCGAACCCGGTGGCGCGCACCGAGGCGTCGACCATCTTGCCGATGCCCTCCAGCGACCGCTCCCGCACCGGGCGGGTGATCATCCCGGCCTGGCAGAAGCGGCAGCCGCGCGTGCAGCCGCGGAAGATCTCCACGCTGGCGCGCTCGTGCACGGTCTCGGCCAGCGGCACCAGCGGAGCCTTCGGGTAGGGCCACTCGTCGAGCTCGGTGGTGGTGCGCTTGGTGACGGTGCGGGGGACGCGGTCCTCGGTGGGCGTGACCGACGCGATGGCGCCGTCCTCGGCGTACTCGACGGCGTACAACGACGGGACGTAGCAGCCCTCGGTCTCCGCCAGGCGCAGCAGCAGCTCGTGGCGGCCACCCGGGCGGCCCTGCGCCTTCCACTCGCGGACGAGGTCGGTGATGTCACCGACGACCTCCTCGCCGTCGCCGATCGCCGCGACATCGACGAAGCGGGCGATCGGCTCGGGGTTGAAGGCGGCGTGCCCGCCCGCGACGACCACGGGGTGCGTCTCGTCGCGGTCGACGGCGTGCAGCGGCACACCCGCGAGGTCGAGCGCCGTCAGCAGGTTGGTGTAGCCGAGCTCGGTCGAGAAGCTGACGCCGAGCAGGTCGAAGGCCCCGACGGGCCGGTGCGAGTCGACGGTGAACGCCGGCACGCCGTGCTCGCGCATGAGGGCCTCGAGGTCGGGCCACACGGCGTAGCAGCGCTCGGCGAGGGCGTCGGCGCGCTCGTTGAGGACCTCGTAGAGGATCTGGACGCCCTGGTTGGGCAGGCCCACCTCGTACGCGTCGGGGTACATCAGGGCCCACCGCACTGCGACGGACTCCCAGTCCTTGCTCTGTGCGTTCAGCTCGCCGCCGACGTACTGCACCGGCTTCGAGACGCGCGGGAGCAGGGCTTCGAGCTCCGGGAAAACGGACGCGACAGTCACGCTGACCCAGGGTAGCCCCGCACCCACCACCCGGCCTCCCCACCCGCGCGCCGCCACGATCCGGCACGCGGGTCGACCCAACGGCGCGCGCGAGCCGAGGTGGCGTCCTTCCCCACCAGGCAGACGCTCGTCGAGGCGGTGCTGCTGCGCGAGTGCCTGCGCTGCCTCCTCACGCTCGACGACGCGATCGCCGGCCTCCCCTGCGGACCGACGAGGAGATCCGCGGCTTCGCGCGGCGCTACCTCGTGCCCCTGGCCGGCTAGAGCAGGCCTGCGGAGCGCAGCGAGGCGCGCACGTCCTCGTGGTACGCCTCGTCGAGGGGCACCAGGGGGAGGCGGATGCCGCCCTCCATGAGTCCCATCTCCGCAAGCGCCCACTTCACCGGGATCGGGTTCGGCTCGACGAACAGCGAACGGTGCAGCCCCGCGATGTCGGCGTCGATCGTGGCGGCGAGCTCGTCGTCGCCGGCGAGGGCCGCGGCGCACATCCGCGCCATGGCCTCGGGCGCGACGTTGGCCGTCACCGAGATGTCGCCGTGGAAGCCGGCCAGGATGCTGGCCCGGGCCGTGGCGTCGTCGCCGGAGTAGAGGGCGAAGTCCGCCAAGCCCAGCGCGACGAGGTCGCGGACGCGGTCGAGGTCGCCCAGCGCCTCCTTGATGCCGATGATGTTGGGCACCTCGGCCAGCCGCGCGACCGTCGAGGGCAGCATGTCGACGGCCGTGCGCCCGGGCACGTTGTAGAGGATCTGCGGGATGTCCACGGCCTCCGCGACGGCCTTGAAGTGCCGGTAGAGGCCCTCCTGCGGAGGCTTGTTGTAATACGGCGTGACGAGCAGCGCGGCGTCGGCACCGGCGGCCTTCGCGGCCTGCGTCAGGTGGATGGCCTCGCTGGTGCTGTTGGCGCCGGTGCCCGCGATGATCGGCACACGGCCCGCGGCGACGTCGATGGTGCGGCGGATGACGTCGGTGTGCTCGGTGACGTCGAGGGTGGCCGACTCGCCGGTGGTGCCGACCGACACGATCGCGGAGGTGCCGGCCTCGATCTGCCGGTCCACGACCTTGGCCAGCGCCTCGTGGTCGACCGAGCCGTCGTCCCGCATCGGGGTGACGAGGGCGACGATGCTGCCGGTGATCATCTGGCTGGCGGTCATGCTGGCCTCCTCCGCTTCCGGGCCGATCGACCCGGCCCGGGCGTCACGGTACGCGGCGCACCGGGCGACGTGACCACCGAATTCGTCTTCCCGACAGGTCGTCAGCGGCACGGCCGTCGTCGCACCGGACGGCAGGAGGCACGGTGCCCGCGACCCGCAACGCTCCCGCCCTGCTCGTCGCCGGCACGGTCCTCGACGTCGCCGCCGCGGTGTCCGACCTGCTCACGGCCCCCGACGGCGGTCGTACTGGCACTGACCGACCCGGACGGGCCGGCCCTGTGGTGGCTGCCCGCCACCTCGGCCCTGGCCCCGCTGCGGGCGCGGGCAGGGCGTGGTGGCTGGAGGTGATCGCGGGATCCGGGCGGTGGCTCGCAAGGCGGAGCCCTGCGATCAGCCCCAGGCGGCGCGCATCGGGTTGCCGGCGGTGGTCAGGCGGCGGGCCGTGGCTGCCAGCACGATGACGATCGCGATCGCCCCCGTCACCACGACGGCGCCGGGCGGGTCGTTGAGCGCGATGCCCGCGAGCGCCCACACGGTGGCCACCGCGTAGGCGACGACGGCGGTGCCCGACAACACCACCCACGCGACGATGGCGGCGACGGCGAGCAGCACGACGACCGCGGCGATGGCGGCGAGCGCGTTCTGGCCGGGCAGGCCCGCCCAGACGCCGGTGGCGGCCGTGCCGAGCACGATGGCGAGGGAGACCCAGCCCGTGTAGAGCGCCACCGGACCGCGGAGCAGCACGCGCTCGCGTACGTCGGCGGCGGGCTCGTGGCTCAGCCTCCCGAACACGACGGCCAGCGTCACCAGGAGCGCGATGATGACGAGCTCCGAGAGCAGGATGGCGTGCCCGCCGAAGCTCAGGATCCACACCGGGTTGAACACCGCCGACGCGGCCATCCACCAGCCGGTGCGCCGGTGGATCTCGCGGTCCCGCTGGCTCGGGAGCAGCTGGTAGACGGCGTAGGCGAGGAACCCGACGTAGATCGGCGCCCAGATCGCGAACGCCCATCCCGCGGCCAGCAGGGGTGTGCGGTAGGCGTTGGCGACGACCCCGATGGACTGCCCCGCGACACCACTCCCGCCGAGGCCTGCGACCACGGTCTGGACGACGGCGAGCAACGCCACCACGGCGCTCCGCACGATGTCGACGCGGGCGGAGCGCGGGGAGAGGACCGTCATGCGCACATCATCGACCCGCCCGAGCGGCAGGGCTACCCGAGTCGCTCGAGAGATTCAGCGATGTCTCAGCTCGGGCCGGAGCCGTGATCGTCGCGCCGCTCACCGCCCAGCCGGAGCTCGCCGCGGACGAGGCCGGCCTCGGTCCAGCCGCACGCGCGGGAGAACTCCGGCGGGGGTCATGTCGCCGCGCACCGACAGGAGAAGCTGCTCGAGGCCCAGCTCACGGGCCTGGCCGGCGGCGGCGCCGATGTCGTCCCGGGCTCGTCGGCAGGAATCCGATCGCGCACCGGCCCGCGTGACGGCAGCCCAGAGCGTGCCCGGCGACCGGGCGAGGCCCGGCCGGTCATCAGAGGTCCGGGAACCAGAGCTTGATCTCCCGGGCCGCGCTCTCGGACGAGTCGGAGCCGTGGACGAGGTTGAACTGCGTCTCCAGGCCGAAGTCGCCGCGGATGGTGCCGGGGGTGGCCTTCTCGACGGGGTCGGTGCCGCCGGCGAGCTGGCGCCAGGCGGCGATCGCCCGCGGGCCCTCGACCACCGCGGAGAGCACCGGGCCGGAGGTGATGAACTCCAGGAGCGAGGAGAAGAAGGGCTTGCCGTCGTGCTCGGCGTAGTGCTGGGTGGCCGTCTCGCGGTCGACGGTGCGGAGCTCGAGGGCGACGATGTCGAGGCCCTTGCGCTCGATGCGGGCGAGGACCTCGCCGATGAGCTTGCGCTCGACGCCGTCGGGCTTGACGAGGACCAGAGTGCGTTCAGTCACGTCGCTCAGCGTATCGGCGACGAGTTGCGGCCCACCCGCCGGTCTCACCTGCATGACCCACACGACCGTCGACGACTACGTCGCCTCCGTGCCCGCCCCGCTCATCGGCGTCGTGGCCGTCCTGCGGGAGCTGCCGTGCGGCGAGCTCGCGTCCGCGGAGTGGCAGCGCCAGGCCGACGACCTGGAGTACCGCTCAGCCCTGCTGGCTGGGTAGCTCGCCGCGGGCCATCTTCTGGGCGACGTCGCGGCGCATCAGGATCAGGCCGCCGAACACCAGCGCGAAGACGATGCCCATCACGCCCAGCGCCGTCACGAACACGAAGCCGGCGACGATCGTGAGCGCCTGCAGCACCAGCGCGAACTTCAGGCCCCAGGAGCGCCGCTGCAGCCCCGATCCGACGATCATGAGCACCGCGATGCCCAGGATCACGCCGACGCCGAGCGGGGTGGCGCCGCCGCCGAACTTGGGCAGCACCAGCAGCGCCAGCAGCACCACGATGGCCTCGAGGACCAGGGTGGCCGCGAAGACGCCGCGGATGCCCTTCATCGGGTCGGGCACGGGTGCGGTCATGATGCCGCCTCCACGGGAGGAAGTGCGTCGGCGGTCATGATGCCGCCTCCACGGGAGGAAGTGCGTCGGCGGTCACGACGGCTCCAGCCCGAACAGCGTGCGGGTCTCCCCCACGGTCACCACCGAACCGGTGACCACCACGCCGACGCCGGACTCGCCGCCCTCCTCGGCCAGCTCGCCCGCCTGCTCGACGGCCCGGGCGAGCGACGGCTCGACGCTCACGCGGTCGGCCCCGAACACCTCGGTGGCCAGGGCGCCGAGCTCGTCGGCGTCCATCGCGCGCGCCGAGGAGTTGGCCGTGACCACGACCTCCTGCAGCACGGGCTCCAGCTCGGCGAGGATGCCGCGGGCGTCCTTCTCCCGCATCACGCCGATCACCCCGACGAGCCGGGTGAACCGGAACTCGGTGGTGAGCGCGGCGGCCAGCGCGCGGGCGCCGTGCGGGTTGTGGGCGGCGTCGGCGAGCACCGTGGGCACGCCTTGGCCGGCCGCGAGCCGCTCCAGCCGTCCCGGCGAGCGGACCGCGGCAAAGGCGTCGCGCACGACGTCGGGGTCGAGGGGCTGCTTGGGTCCGGCCCCGATCAGCGCCTCGGCCGCGGCGAGGGCGAGCGCGGCGTTGGACGCCTGGTGCTCGCCGTGCAGCGGCAGGAAGATGTCGTCGTACATGCCGGAGAGGCCGCGCAGTGCGAGCCGCTGCCCGCCCACGGCGATCTCCCGCTCGGCCACGCCGAACTCGGCACCCTCGCGGGCCACCTGCGCCCCGACCTCGACGCACCGCTCGATCAGCACCTCGGCCACGGCCTTGTCCTGCGCGGCCAGCACCGCGACCGAGCCGGGCTTGATGATCCCGGCCTTCTCGCGAGCGATGTCGAGCACGTCGGTGCCGAGGAACTCGGCGTGGTCCAGCCCGATCGGCGTGATCACGGCGACGTTCGCATCGGCGACGTTGGTGGCGTCCCAGCGGCCGCCGAGCCCGACCTCGATGACGCCCGCCTCGACGGGCGCGTCGGCGAACGCGGCGAAGCCCATCGCGGTGAGCACCTCGAACTTGGAGAGTCCGCCGAGCTTGGCGTCCACGATGTCGACGAAGGGCTGCACGTCGCGGTACAGCTCGACGTAGCGCTCCGGCGTGACGGGACGGTTGTCGACGTTGATCCGCTCGGTGGCCCGCTGCAGGTGCGGGCTCGTGTAGCGGCCGGTGCGCAGCCCGATCTCGGTGAGCAGGGCGTCGACCATCCGCGCCGTGGACGTCTTCCCGTTCGTGCCGGTCAGGTGCACGATCGGGTATCCGCGGTGCGGCTCGCCCAACGCGTCCACGAGCGCGGAGATCCGCTCGATCGACGGCTCCATGACCGTCTCGGGCCAGCGCTCGTCCAGCTCGGCCTCGACGCCGAGGAACTCCGCGTAGCTCGCGACCGTGGACGTCGCGGGGATGACGTCGGGCGAGTCGCCGCCGCGGATCGCGTCGAGGACATGGGAGATCACCGCGTCCTCGGGCGACGGGATCTCGCCCTCACCCTCGGGACCCTCGTCCTCGGGACCGGTCATGACGACAGCGCGTTCAGGCGTGCCGTGATCCGCTCGATGTCGGCCTCCGCCACCGCACGGCGGGCGCGGATGCCCTCGACGATCTCGGCGGGTGCCTTGTCGACGAACTTCGGGTTGCCCAGCTTCTTGTCGGCCTGGTCGAGCTCCTTCTGCGCGGCGGCCAGGTCGCGCCCAAGGCGGGTGCGCTCGGCGGCCACGTCGATGGCACCCGAGGTGTCGAGCTCGACCTGCACGGTGCCGCCCCGCAGCGCCACCTCCAGCGTGGCGGTGGGCGCGAAGTCGCCGGTCGCGGCGTCGAGGCGGACCAGCGACGCGACGGCCGGACGGTGCCCGCCCAGGCCCGCCTCGTCCAGCCCGACCAGGCGGGCGGAGACGCGGCGGCTGTCGGGCACCCGCTGCTCGGTGCGGAACCGGCGGACCTCGGTGATCAGCTTCTGCAGGTCGTCGATCCGCGCGGCCGCGGCGGCGTCGACGGGCGCGCCGGGAGCGATGGGCCACTCCGCGACGACGACCGACTCGCCACCGGTCAGCCCCTGCCACAGCGCCTCGGTGATGAACGGGCTGATCGGGTGCAGCAGGCGCAGCAGCGCTTCGAGGACGTGACCGAGGACGGCGCGTGTGCCGTCGGCCGTGCTGTCGTCGGCGAGCTGCGGCTTGGCCAGCTCGACGTACCAGGACGCGAACTCGTCCCACGTGAAGTGGTAGAGCGCCTCGGTGGCCTTCGCGAACTGGAAGTCCTCCAGCAGCGCGTCGACCTGGTCGCGGACCTCCCGCAACCTGCCGAGGATCCAGGCGTCGGCGTCGGTGAGCGAGCCTGCGAGCGAACCGTCGGCGCTGGGCCGCGCCGGCAGCGGCAGCGCGGGCGAGGCGCCGTTCGACAGCGCGAAGCGCGTGACGTTCCACAGCTTCGTGCCGAAGTTGCGGGCCGCGGCGACGTTGTCCTCGCCGATCGGCGCGTCGGTCCCCGGGTTGGCCACGCGGGCCAGCGCGAACCGCAGCGCGTCGGTGCCGTAGGAGTCCATCCAGAGATTCGGATCGACCGTGTTGCCGACCGTCTTCGACATCTTCTTGCCGTACTGGTCACGGACCATGCCGTGCAGCGCGATGGTGTCGAACGGCCGGACCCCGTCGTTCGCGTAGAGCCCGAACATCATCATCCGGGCGACCCAGAAGAAGAGGATGTCGTAGCCCGTGACCAGCACGGACGTCGGGTAGAACTTCTCCAGGTCGGGCGTCTTGTCGGGCCAGCCCAGGGTGCTGAACGGCCACAGGCCCGAGGAGAACCAGGTGTCGAGGACGTCCTCGTCCTGGGTGTAGCCGGCCGGCGGCTCCTCGTCGGGGCCGAGGCAGACGACCTCGCCGTTCGGCCCGTACCAGACGGGTATGCGGTGGCCCCACCACAGCTGGCGCGAGATGCACCAGTCGTGCATGTTGTCGACCCAGCCGAACCAGCGCGGCTCGAGCTCCTTCGGGTGGACGGTGACGTCGCCGGTGCGGACGGCGTCGCCCGCGGCCTGGGCCAGCGGCCCGACCTTGACGAACCACTGCAGCGACAGGCGCGGCTCGATGGGCTCGAACTTGCCCCGCGACGCGTGCCCGACGCTGTGGATGTACGGCCGCTTCTCCGCGACGATCCGGCCCTGGGCGGCGAGCGCCTCGCGGACCTTCACCCGCGCCTCGAACCGGTCCATCCCGTCGAACTCGGTGCCCGTGTTCGCGATCTTCCCGGTCTCGTCCATGATCGTCGGCATCGGCAGGTTGTGTCGGCGGCCGATCTCGAAGTCGTTGGGGTCGTGGGCGGGGGTGACCTTGACCGCGCCCGTGCCGAAGCTCGGGTCGACGTGCTCGTCGGCCACGATCTTGATCATCCGGCCGACCAGCGGCAGCTCGATCTCCTTGCCGACCATGTGCGCGTAGCGCGCATCGTCGGGGTGGACGGCGATCGCGGTGTCACCGAGCATCGTCTCGACGCGGGTGGTGGCCACGACGATGGCGTCGTCGCCGTCGCCGTAGCGCATGGAGACGAGCTCGCCCTCGACGTCCTTGTGCTCCACCTCGACGTCGGACAGGACGCTGCGCATCTCCGGCGACCAGTTGACCATCCGCTCCGCGCGGTAGATCAGGCCGTCGTCGAAGAGGCGCTTGAAGATGGTGAGGACGGCGCGGTTGGAGCGCTCGTCCATGGTGAAGCGCTCGCGCGTCCAGTCGACGCTGTCGCCGAGGCGGCGCATCTGAGCCAGGATCTTGCCGCCGTGCTCTTCCTTCCATTGCCAGGTGCGCTCGATGAACTTCTCGCGGCCCAGCTCACGACGGCTGGTGCCCTCGGCCGCCAACGCGCGCTCGACCAGCGCGTGGACGGCGATGGACGCGTGGTCCATGCCGGGCAGCCACAGCGTCTCGTAGCCCTGCATGCGGCGGCGCCGGACCAGGATGTCGATCAGCGTGTGCTCGAAGGCGTGGCCGATGTGCAGGCTGCCCGTGACGTTCGGCGGCGGGATGACGATGCTGAACGACGGCTTGTCGCTGGACGCGTCGGCGGTGAAGTAGCCGGCATCGACCCAGCGCTCGTACATGCCGGCCTCTACCTCGCCCGGGTTCCACTGGGCAGGGAGGTCGGCAGTGCGCGGTGGGAGGGTGTCGGTCACCCCACCAAGTCTACGAGCCCGGCTCCACCCACTTCCCCCAGCCCGCGGGTCGGGCCCCCGATGCACGCGAGCCGGGCTCCGGGTGCGCGCGAGTCGAGGCGC
>NZ_JAOPWR010000315.1 GCF_025965585.1 Pseudonocardia sp. | reverse complement strand
CTGGCCGACCTGGGCGCGGACGTGGTGCGCGTCGACCGGCCGGGCGCCGCGGGCGGCCGATCCCCGCGCGGGCGCACCGTCGTCGAGGCCGATCTGAAGTCCGGGGCCGGCCGCGAGACCGTGCTGTCGCTGGTGGAGCGGGCGGACGTGCTCGTCGAGGGGTTCCGGCCGGGCGTCACCGAGCGGCTCGGGCTCGGGCCCACGGAGTGCGCGGCCCGCAACCCGCGGCTCGTGTACGCGCGGATGACCGGATGGGGACAGGACGGTCCCCTCGCCCCGCGCGCCGGACACGACATCAACTACATCTCGGTGACCGGCGTCCTGGACGCGATCGGCCGCGCCGGGGCCCCGCCGACGGTCCCGCTGAACCTCGTCGGAGACTTCGGCGGCGGCTCGACCTATCTCGCGATCGGCGTGCTGGCCGCGCTGCTGGAGCGCGAGCGGTCCGGGCGCGGGCAGGTGGTCGACGCCGCGATCGTCGACGGCGCGTCGCATCTGGCGTCCGCGATCTGGTCGCTGCGCGGAGCCGGGCGCTGGGCCGGGGACCGCGGCACGAACCGGCTGGACTCCGGCGCACCGTTCTACGACGTCTACCGCACCGCCGACGGCGGGTACATGGCCGTCGGGGCGCTGGAGCCGCAGTTCTACGCGCTGCTGCTCGAGGGCCTGCGCCTCGACCCCGCCACCCTGCCGCCGCAGGACGACCGGGCCGGGTGGCCCGTCCTGCGCGGCGCGTTCGCCGAGGCCTTCGCCTCCCGGACCCGCGCGGAGTGGACCACGGTCTTCGCCGACGTCGACGCGTGCGTCACCCCCGTCCTGCCCTTCGCCGAGGTCCCGGAGCATCCGCACGTCGCCGCCCGCGGCACCGTCCTGGACGTCGACGGGACGGTGCAGCCCGCCCCGGCACCCCGCTTCTCCCGGACCCCGGCCGCGCGTCCCCGCGCACCCCGCCCCGACCCCGTCGACGCCGGCGCCGTGCTCACGGCATGGGCCGCACGAGGAGCCCACGCATGATCGACGACCTGGACGACCTCCCCACCGGCGCCTGGGAGCTGCCCGAGGAGTTCGTGCTGCTCCGGGACACGGTCCGCAAGTTCGTCGAGACCGAGATCCGGCCGCTGGAGGACTCGCTGCCGCACGACACGGCCGGCGTGCCGGGCCCGCAGCTCGCGATCCTGCAGCAGAGGGCGCGGGACATGGGGCTCTGGGCGCTCGCCACCCCGCGGGAGTACGGCGGCGCCGGGCTGAGCGTGCTCGGCCAGGTCGTCGTCGCGGAGGAGGCCGCGAAGTGCCGGATGGGCGCGTTCTTCCCCGCCGGCGGCGCGTTCGGCGGGAACCCGCCCAACGTGATGTACAGGGCGTCGGCCGAGCAGTTCGAGAAGTACGCAAGGCCGATCGTCGAGGGCCGGATGACGAAGGCGTACACCGCGATCAGTGAGGCCACGGGCGGATCCGACCCGGCCGGAGCCATCCGGTGCCGGGCCGTGCGGGACGGCGACGACTACGTCCTCAACGGCACCAAGCTCTGGACCTCGCACGCCGGCACCGCGGACTGGGGCGTCGTCTACGCGCGCACCGGGGACGCCGGGGAGCGGGGTGGGATCAGCTGCCTCATCGTCGAGCGGGACACCCCGGGCCTGACGATGAAGCCCATCGGCGTCATGAACTCCTTCTCCCCCTACGAGCTCCACTTCGAGAACGCGCGCGTCCCGGCCGCCAACCGGATCGGGGCGGAGGGCGCCGGGTTCAGCCTGGCCAGCGACTTCCTGGTGCACGGCCGGATCGTCTACGCGGCGGGCCCGATCGGCATCGCCCAGCACGCGCTCGACCTCGCGATCGACTGGGTCAAGCAGCGTCAGGTCTTCGGCACCGCGCTCGCGGACAAGCAGGGCATCCAGTTCATGGTCGCGGACAGCGAGATCGAGCTCCGCGCCTCGCGGCTGCTGATGTACCAGGCGGCGTGGAACGCCGACCTCGGCAAGGACGTGAAGGTCGACGCGTCGGTGAGCAAGGTGTTCGGCACCGAGACGGCGTTCCGGGTCGTGGACCGCTGCGTGCAGATGTTCGGCGCGATGGGCCTGTCCCAGGAGATGCCGCTGGAGCGCTGGTTCCGGGACCTGCGGGTGAAGCTGCTCGGCGAGGGCGCCTCCGAGGTGCAGCGCATGGTGATCGCTCGGCGGCTGCTGAAATGACGGGCCCCCGACTCGACGTGACCGGGCTCGCCCACGTCAACCATCTCGTCGACGACTTCGAGGGGACGACCGCGCGCTACGCCGCCGCATTCGGGGCGCAGGAGTACTGGCGCGGCTACGACCGGGAGCAGAACCTGGACGCGAACCTCTCGGTGATCGGCGAGCTGTGCGTCGAGCTCTACGCGCCCCGGGACCGGACGTCCCTGGTCGGGGCCTCGTTGCAACGCTTCGGGCCCGGCTGGCACTCCTTCGAGTGGCGGGTCCCGGACCTGGCGGCGGCGAAGGCCGCGCTCGACGCCCGCGGTGTCCGGGTCACGACCTACCGGCCCGGCGAGTTCCTCATGACCCATCCGGCGGACTGTCACGGGATGCTGCTCGAGCTCTGTCCCCTGGACATGCCGAACGACCCCCACCTGGAACCGGGATGGAGCGCGGAGCCGTGGCACGCCCACCCGCTGGGGGTGGTCGGGCTGAACGCGATCTCGGTGGCCGTGCGGGACCGGGAGGCCGCGACGGCGTGGCTCCTCGATCTCGTCGAGGGGGCGGAGGTGCTCTCCACGGAGCCCCGAGCCGAGGCGGACGCGACCGGCGTGCGCGTGGCGGACCACGTCGTGGAGCTGGTGCAGTCCCGCACCCCGGAGGGCCCGGTGGCCGCGTACATCGAGCGCTACGGCCAGCGGCTGCGTTCCGTCGAGCTCCGGGTGCTGGACCTCGGCCGCGCGGCGAAGTACCTCACGAGACAGGGGCTGAGCCTCGTCCCGGGCAGTCGCGAGGGCGCGATCGCCATCTCCGCGGAGGACATGGCCGGGGTCCGGTGGGAGTGCGCGGAGTGAACAACGCTCGGGGACGTGCGCCGGCCCGGCGCGGCCGAGTGTGGCTCCGGTCCCCCGTTCGGTGATCCCTAGTGCGCCGCGGGGCCGGCCTCCGGCAGACCGCGGTGCCTGCGCGCGCTCGCCAGCTGCGGGACATGGTTCGTGTCGTACTGCTCGATCCACTCCGGCGGGAGCTTCTTCCACGCCTCGCCGACGCGCAGCTTCTCCCCCGTGCCGAAGCGCCCGGAACTCACGACGTCGCCGACGAAGAGCGTGCTCTCGTCCATGTCGAGGGTCTTCACCACCCGAGCTTCGACGTAGCAGAGGCTACCGAGCAGGATCGGCGCGCCGGTGACGCCGGGCCTGGTGCGGAACTGCCCGAGCTTGTCGCCGTCCCGGCCGGAGCTGCCGCCGAGACCCATGAGGATCGCCAGTGACTCCTCCAGCGCCTCCTCCGGCGCCGCGGCGAGCAGGTGCATGACGAAGACGCCGGAGCTCAGCACCATGTCATGGGTCTTGTTGTACTTGGTCAAGCTGATCGTCGCGCGCGGCGCCTCGGGCACGATGCTGGCCGCACCCGCGGACAGCGAGATGAGACCGTTGGCCACGCCCCCGTCGATGGTGGTGACGGCGACCGGGAAGGGCCGCAGGCCGGACAGCGCGTAGTTCGCCGCATCGAGATCAACTGACATCGTCCACTCCAGAGCACGCCGACTGCGGAGGTCCAACAGACCTCCCGGACCATTTTTCTGACAGTATGTACACGATCAGAAGGACGAGTCAACGAACGAAGGCGCCGAAACATCGAAGGCCGTGGAGAGAACTTCTGACGGAGCGTCAGGGCGCCGAGTGCGCCATGACCGTGCCGTTGAGGAGGCCGCGCACGAGCACCTGCAGCATCAGGTCGGCGATCGCCTCGTCCGCGACGTCCTCGCCCGTCTCCAGCACGGCCTCGGGCACCCGGTCGAGGACGGCGATGAACACACCCGCCGCGACGTCCAGGTCCAGGGAGTAGGGTCGCTCGACCTGCATCAGCAACCGCAGCACCGCGGCGTGCACCGCCGCGTTGCTCTGCTCGGCGAGCGCGACGAGACCGGGATCGGTGAGGGAACCCTCGACCCAGGACCGGAAGACGCCGACGTACCGCCGGTGGAAGGGCACGTAGTCCACCAGCCACGCCCGCAACGCGGCGCGGTCCGACTCCTCGTCCCCCGTGAGATCCAACGCCGCGAGGCGATCGGAAAGCTCCGCGGACGCCGTCCGCGCCTCGGCGGACAACCGCCTGAGCAGGTCGAGCTTGTCGTCGAAGTACTTGTAGAACGTGGCCCGGGCGAAGCCCGCCGCCGCCACCAGGTCGTCGACCCCGGTGCCGTGGTAGCCGCGTTCGGCGAACAGCCGGGCACCTGCCGCCAGGATGTTGCCCACGGTGGCGGCCGCACGGGCACTGAGCACGGGCTCCGGCACCTCGGCGAGCGGTTCGGGGACCGGGCGGAGCACCGGCCCCGTCCGCACCGGCGGGAGCTGCGCGAAGGCCTCCGGCGGGGTGTCCGGGAACAGCATCAGCTGCATCACCACCGCAAGCCCGTCGGTCGCCTCGTCCAGCGCCGGCAGCGGGACGTTGCCGCGGTGCCGGAAGTAGTTGAAGCGGTGGACGAGGCTGGTCAGAGCGAGAGAGGCCGCGTCCGGGTCGATGCCCGCGACGCCGCTCGACACCAGCCTGGCCGTGATCCGCGAGTTGTAGGAGCGGACGAAGCCGAGCACCATCGGGCGGACGCTGGTGTCGGGCGTGTCGATGTTCGCCCACTGCACGAACATCGTGGCGTACCGGTCGTACACCCAGGCCCACTCGCCCAGCCACCAGTGCAGGTTGTCGAAGCCCTCGGGAGTAGGCCCGAGCGGTCCGAGCCGGCGCACAACCCGCATCAATGCGGCCCCGCACTCGTCCAGGAGCTCGGTGAAGATCTGCTCCTTGCTCCCGAAGTACTGGTAGAGCGTGGCGCGGGAGGTGCCTGCGGCCTTGGCGATGCTCTCCACCGAGGTCCCGTGGAAGCCGTGGGCCTCGAACAGCCTGAGGGTCTCGGCGACGATCCGCTGACGGGTCTGCGCACCACGGCGCCCGACCACGGGGCTCGTGGGCCAATAGCCGTCTCGTCGCCGGATCTCGCTGTCTGACATCCCGTACATGATAGGCGCAGGTCCGAGCGTCGGCCCGCCCGACACACGTCCGCGTGACGGGCCGTCCCCGCTGGTGGTCGGCACCGGAGCTCAGCCGGGCAGCAGGAAGTCCGCGGTGGCCGCGAGGGCCGTGCGGCCGGCTGTCACGGCGGCGGTGAGCGTCACCGTCACCAGGCGGCCCTGCGCCGTGGGCTCCACGGCGGTCACGACACCCGAACACGTGAGCACGTCACCCGGGTAGACCTGGTCGGCGAAGCGCACGGCGAAGCGGCGGACGTTCTCCGCGCCGAGCCACTCCACCGCGTAGCCGGCCAGCAGGGCGGCCACGTGCATCCCCTGCGAGAAGACCGACGGGTAGCCGGCCGACCGGGCCATCGCGTCGTCGTAGTGCATGGGGTTGAGGTCGCCGGAGGCGCCGGAGTACCGGACGAACATCCGCGTGGTCAGGGGCCCGTACTCCGCCGTCGGAGCCTGCACCCCCACCGCGATCTCCGCCAGTGGCGTACTCATGACGTCTCCTCGGTGGTCCGCGCAGCCCGTTCGATGTACGTGGCGCGCGCCTCGGCCATCAGCACGCCGTCGACGTCTCGGTACTCGGTGACGACGACGCAGAAGTTCATCTGCCCGCCGCGCCGGCCCGGCTTCGCGTAGCGCTCCTCGATGCGCTCGACGGCGCGCAGCTCCTGCCCGGCGCGGGGGGGCGGCCCGTGGAACACGTACTCCTGCTCGCCGTGCAGCAGGCGCCGGCGGTCGAACCCGACCTCGACCTTCGCCTCGTCGGGCCGCCACAGTGCCGCGCTCGCGAGGAACGTCGGCGGGGCGATCGCCCCGGGGCCCCGGTAGGCGGGATCATCACTCTGCATCGCCGCAGCGAACTCGGCGATCTTGCCGCGTTCGACGACGACCTCGAACTCCGCGCCGCGGGCACCGACGGGTGCGCTCATCGACACTCCTCCTCAGGACGAACTGGACGACACGCTACGTCAGATGCCGAGCCCGGTCTACGGACTCTGCGGCACCTGTGCTGCTTGCATGATGGTAGACATGTTGTCAGAATATGCGAGTCCATCCGTCGCGACGCCGCGAGCGCCGCCCGGTTCGGCCAGTACGGTGCCCGGGCACCGTGGAGCGGGAAGAGCTACCACGTGCGGATCCACGACGATCTCCTCATCGGCGGGCGCCTGCGAGCACCCGAGGGCGGCCGGACCATCGAGGTCCGCTCCCCCGCCACCGAGCAGCTCGTGGGCCGGGTGCCCGCAGCCGGGCCTGCCGACGTCGACGCCGCGGTGACCGCCGCGCGCCTCGCGCTCGACGAGGGCCCGTGGCCGCGGACGACCCCCGGCGAGCGCGGCGAGGTGTTGGGCCGGCTCGGCAAGCTCCTGCGCGGGCGCACCGAGGAGCTCGCGGCCCTGATCTCCGACGAGGTCGGTTCGCCACGCCGCTGGGCCGTCACCGGCCAGGTCGGCACCGCGCTCGGGGTGCTGCACGTGCACCGGGGGCTCGCCGGCTCCTATCCATGGGTGGAGACCCGGCCGTCGCTGATGGGGGGCGAGGTGCGGGTGCGGCGGGTGCCCGTCGGCGTCGTCGGCGCGATCGTGCCGTGGAACGCCCCGCTGTTCACGGCGGCCCTGAAGCTCGCGCCCGCGCTGCTCGCCGGCTGCCCCGTGATCCTCAAGCCCTCGCCCGAGGCGCCGCTGTCCGCCTTCGTGCTGGCCGAGGCGGCGGCGGAGGCCGGGCTGCCCGACGGCGTGCTGGCCGTCCTGCCCGCGGGCGCCGAGGCGAGCGAGTACCTGGTACGGCACCCCGGCGTGGACAAGATCAGCTTCACCGGCTCGACCGCCGTGGGCGCCCGGATCGGCGAGCTCTGCGCCCGCGACGTCCGGCGCTGCACGCTCGAGCTCGGCGGCAAGTCCGCCGCGGTGCTGCTCGACGACGTCGAGCTCACCGACCGCGTCGTGCGCGAACTGGTGGACGGTGCGATGGCCAACAGCGGCCAGATCTGCATCGCACAGACGCGGATCGTCGTCCCGCGGGCCCGCTACGACGAGGTCGTCGAGGCTCTCGGCACCGCCGTCCGTGCGCTGAAGGTGGGCGACCCGGCCGCCGCCGACACCGACCTCGGCCCGGTGATCTCGGCCGCGGCGCGGGACCGCATCGAGCGCAGCGTCGCCGCCGCCGTGGCGCGCGGTGCCCGTGTCGTCGCGGGCGGCGCCCGCCCGGATCTCCCCGTCGGGCACTACGTGCGGCCGACGCTCCTCGCCGACGTCGACCCGGCCGCTCCGATCGCCCGGGACGAGCTGTTCGGCCCGGTCGCCGTGGTCCTGCCCTACGACGACGAGGACAACGCGGTCGAGATCGCCAACTCCACCGAGTACGGGCTGTCCGCCAGCGTCTGGACCGCCGATCCGGCCCGCGGGGAGGCCGTGGCCGGCCGGCTCGTCGCCGGCTCGGTCGCAGTCAACTCGTCCGCCGCGATGGACCTCGGCAGCCCGTTCGGCGGGATGCGGCGCTCCGGGATCGGCCGCGAGGGCGGCGCGGAAGGCGTCACCGCCTACGTCGAGCACCAGTCGATCGTCGTCCCGCCCGCCGCCTGACCGCGCGCAGGACCACCCGAGCAAGAACCGGCCCCGAGCAAGAACCGGCACAGGAGGAAACGGACCGTGGAGACGCTGGCAGCGGTGCTCTGGGAGCGCGACGCGCCCTGGTCGGTCGAGACCGTCGAGCTCGACCCACCGGGACCGGAGGAGGTCCAGGTCGAGCTGCACGCGTCCGGCATGTGCCACTCCGACGAGCACATCGTCACCGGGGACATGCCCTTCCACCTGCCGTGCATCGGCGGCCACGAGGGCGCCGGCGTGGTGCAGGCCGTCGGCTCGAAGGTCACGTCGGTGCGGCCCGGGGACCACGTCGTGTTCGGCTTCATGCCCTCGTGCGGGCGGTGTCCTTCGTGCTCGACGGGCCACCAGAGCCTGTGTGACCTCGGCGCGCGGCTCTACACCGGCCGGCAGATCGCGGACGGCACCGCGCGCCACCACGGGCGCGGCCAGGACATCGCGACCGCCTGCCTGGTCGGCTCGTTCGCCCACCACACGGTGGTGCACGAGGCGAGCTGCATCCGGATCGACCCGGCGGTCCCGCTGGACCGGGCGTGCCTGCTGGGATGCGGCTTCGTCACCGGCTGGGGCTCGGCGGTCTACGCCGCGGACGTCCGGCCCGGGGACACCGTCGCCGTCGCCGGGGTCGGCGGGATCGGGGCCGCCGCGATCCAGGGCGCGAAGCTGGCGGGCGCCCGCGTGATCATCGCCCTGGATCCCGCGGCGTCGAAGAAGGAGCAGGCCCTCGCGATGGGCGCCACCCACGTCGCCACGTCGTGGGAGGAGGCGCCCGGGCTCGTCGCCGAGGCCACCTGGAACCGGGGCGTCGACAAGTTCATCTGCACCATGGGCCGGGGCGACGGCAAGCTCGTCCGCAAGGCGCTCGCCATGACCGCCAAGCGCGGCCGGATGGTCGTCACCAACATCCACCCGGCCGCCGAGCGCGAGGTCTCGGTCAACTTCATGGACCTCACACTGTCGGAGAAGCAGATCGTCGGGAGCCTCTACGGCTCGGCCAACCCGCGAGCGGACATCCCCAAGCTGCTCGAACTGTGGTCGGCGGGGCTGGTCGACCTCGACGCCGTGGTCTCCCGGACGTACGCGCTCGAGGACATCAACGACGGCTACGCCGACATGCGTACAGGCAACTTCCTGCGCGGGGTCCTCCGGTACCCCGCGGCCGGTTGAGAGGCGGGACCCCGAGATGACCAGTACGGAGATCAGCAAGCCGGGCGAGGAGCTCGACGACCTGACCTGGTGGACCCGTCCCGTCGAGGAGCGGGATGCCCTGTTCGCGCGGCTGCGCGCCGAGGACCCACGGCCCTATGTGCTCGAACGCGACCTCGCGGGCGAGCCCCGCGGGGGCGGCTTCTGGGCGCTGACCCGCTACGACGACGTGTGGGAGGTCAGCCGCCGTCCGGACGACTTCTGCTCGGGCCAGGGCACGACGATCTTCGACCAGCCGGCGTCGCTGCGCGAGTACCGCGGCTCGATCATCGACATGGACAACCCGGAGCACCAGCGGCTGCGCCGCATCGTCTCCCGCGGGTTCACCGCCAGGTCCCTGGAACGCCTGCACGCCGACGTGGACCGGGCCAGCCGGGACATCATCGGGGCGGTCTCGGAGCGCGGGGAGTGCGACTTCGTCACCGAGATCGCCGCGCTGCTGCCGCTGCGGATCGTCAACGCGATGATGGGCATCCCGCAGCGCTACGAGCGGTTCATCTTCGACCAGACCAACATCGTGCTCGGCGCGAGCGACCCCGAGTACGTGCCGGACCAGACGCCGCGCTCGGTCGCCACCGCGGTGTGGAAGGCCGGCGAGACGCTCTCGGACCTGCTGCGCGAGCTCGCGGCCGAGCGGATCGCCGAGCCGCAGGACGACCTGATCACCACGCTCGTGGCGGCACAGGGCGAGCGGATGACACCCGAGGAACTGGCCCGGTTCTTCATCCTGCTGGTCGGCGCAGGCAACGAGACCACGCGCAACGCGCTGGCCCACGGCCTGCTCGCGCTCACGCAGTTTCCCGACCAGCGCCGCCTGTGGCAGGAGGATCCGGACACGCACACCGCGGCGGCGGTGGACGAGGTCGTCCGCTGGGGATCACCCGTCCTCTACATGCGCCGCACCGTGACGCGGGACGGCGTGCGGCTCGGCGACCAGACGTTCTCCGAGGGGGACAAGGTCGTCCTCTGGTACCGCTCGGCGAACCAGGACGAGGCCCGCTTCCCGGAGCCGACGCGCTTCGACGTCACCCGCGCCCACGGGGCGCACGTCGCGTTCGGCGCGCCCGGCCCGCACCACTGCCTGGGCGCGAACCTGGCCCGCCTCGAGCTGTCCGTGGCCTTCCGGACGCTGTTCGAGCTGCTTCCGGACATCCACGCGGTGGGCGAGCCGCAGTTCCTGCGCTCGAACTTCCTGCACGGGATCAAGCACCTGCGTGCCGAGTTCACCCCGAGGAGCGTCGCATGACGGCGGTCGAGGCACCGGCTGTGCTGGTCACGGACGAGGGCGGGATCCGGCGGATCACGCTCAACCGGCCGGAGGCCGCCAACGCGCTGCGGCCGGAGGACCGCGACGGCGTGATCGATGCGCTGCGCGAGGCGGACGGCGACCCGGAGATCCGCGTGGTGGTGCTCGCTGCCGAGGGCCGGCACTTCTGCTCGGGCGCGGACGTCAAGGCGCTGGCCCGCAGCCGGGCCACCGGCGGCGAGAAGCGGGTCGGCGACGCCATGCGGAAGATCATGGACGGCGCGCAGGCGCTGATCGCCGCGGTGCTGGACTGCGGCAAGCCCGTGGTCGCCGTCGTGCAGGGCCCGGCCGCCGGGATCGGCGCGCACCTGGCGTTCGCCGCTGACCTCGTCGTCGCCAGCGAGGAGGCGACGTTCGTCGAGTCCTTCGTCCGGCGCGGCCTGGTCATGGACGGCGGCGGGGCCTACCTGCTCCCCCGCCGGATCGGCATGCAGAAGGCGAAGGAGCTGGCCTTCTTCGGCGACGCGCTGCCCGCCGCCGAGGCGCTGGCGCTCGGCCTGGTCAACCGGGTGGTGCCGGCGGCCGAGCTGACCGCGGCCGCCGACGCGTTCGCCCGACGGCTCGTCACCTCGCCGACCAGCGCGATCGCGTTCACCAAGAAGCTGCTCAACGCCTCCCCCGACACCGACCGCCAGGGCGCGTACCTGGCCGAGGCGATGGCCCAGGAGCTGCAGTCCCACGCGCACGACTCGACGGAGGGCGTACGCGCCTTCGTCGAGCGGCGGCAGCCCGAGTACCGCGGATTCTGAGGACGGCACCATGACGACCCCGGCGAAGCCACGAAGCGACGTCCCCACCCCGGACGACGACACGCAGCCCTACTGGGACGCCGCCCGCGAGGGCCGGCTCCTGCTGGCCCGGTGCGCCGCCTGCGGGCGGGCCCACCACTACCCGCGCCCGTTCTGCCCCTTCTGCTGGAGCGCGGACGTCGCTCCGGAGGAGGCGAGCGGGCAGGCCACGCTCTACACCCACTCCACGGTGTACATGAACGACCTCGCGCCGTTCGCCGAGCGGCTGCCCTACGTCGCGGCCGTCGTCGAGCTGGCGGAGGGCCCGCGGCTGATGACGAACGTCGTCGACTGCGCGCCCGCGGGCCTGCGGATCGGCATGCCGCTGCAGGTCGCGTTCACCCCGCTCACCGACGAGCTGACGGCGCCGGTGTTCCGGCCCGCCGAACCCCTTTCTGGAGGTACCTCATGACCGGCCTGCTCGAGGGCAAGATCGCCCTGGTGACCGGAGCCGGCCACGGCATCGGCCGCGGCCACGCGCTGGAGCTCGCCAAGCACGGTGCGACGGTCGTGGTCAACGACCTCGGCACCTCGGTGGCCGGCGAGGGCTCCGGCCGCGACGCCGACCAGGTCGTCGACGTGATCGGGGCGCGCGGCGGCAAGGCCGTCGCCGACTACAGCGATGTCGGTGACGAGACCCAGGTCGAGGAGATGGTCCAGCGCGCCTTCGACGACTTCGGGCAGCTGGACATCGTCGTCAACAACGCGGGCATCGTCCGGGACCGTGCCATCTGGAACATGAGCGCCCAGGACTTCGACCTCGTGATGCGCGTGCACGTCCGCGGCACCTGGCTGACCAGCCGCGCGGTGGCGAAGCGCTGGCGCGCGGCCGCGAAGGCGGGCAGCGGCAGCGTCTACGGGCGCATCATCAACACCACGTCGGGCGCGGGCCTGCTCGGCCACTTCGGCCAGTCCAACTACGGCACGGCCAAGGCCGCCATCGTCGGGCTCACCCAGACCCTGAGCCTGGAGCTCGCGAGCATCGGCGTCACCGTCAACGCCATCAGCCCGGGCGGGATCACCCGGCTCTCGGCGACCATCGGCGGCGACCAGAAGGCCCTGGAGCCGGACGAGCGGCCCGAGGACGAGTTCGACCCGAAGGACCCGTCGCTGTGCAGCCCGGTGGTGGCCTGGCTGGCCAGCCCGCAGGCGGGGCACGTCAGCGGCCAGGTGGTGCGGGCGATGGGCGAGACGATCGAGCTGATGGAGGGCTGGTCCCGCGGACCCGGCATCTCCAACGGCGGCAAGCGCTGGGACGCGACGACGCTCGGCATCAAGCTGGGCACGGACGTCTTCCGGACCCGCGCAGCCGGCCTGCGGCTCGGCAGCTGATCCCGGCGGGACCGGCGGCGCCCTTCCGGCCCCCGCCGGTCCCGCGTCCCCGGTGCGGGGGGCGACCAGCGGACGCCCGTCGCCCGGTCCGGGCCGTGCTCGGGGGAACCATCGGCCGCCCCGGGCACGAGCCGTCCTCAGCCGACCGGCACGCCCAGAGCCGCCAGGACCCGCGACGAGTCCGTGATCCGGGCCAGTGCCGGCAGCAGGTTGGCCATCATGAACGCGTGCGTCGCAGCCGACGTCCCGGCCACGCAGTCCTCGGGGATCTGCACCCAGTAGCCCCGGTTCACCGCCTCCAGCGCGAACCCCGGGATCGCGACGTCCGTGGAGACCCCGGTCAGCACGACGGTGCCCACTCCGCGTAGCCGCAGGGTCGCGTCGAGGTCCGTGCCGTAGAACGCCGTGAGCCCCACCGCCCGCGCGCTGACGTGGTCCACCGCATGCGGGACCAGTGCCGGTGGCGGGAGCACGTCCGGTGTGCCCGCGACCATCCGACCATGCTTGATCGCCAGGGCCCCCGGTAGCGAGTTGCGGCGCATCCCGGCCATGTCCGCGCGGTGGGCGATATGGCAGTGCACGACGGGCCGCCCTGCCGCGCGAAAAGCCTCGGCCAGCCGGGCGATGCGCTCGACGATGCCGCGTTCGGTCGCCTGCCGGGCCACGCCGGGGGTGAGCGCGGACTCCGGGTCGAGGATCCCCGCCTGACACTCGCTGATCAGGAGCGCGGCGTCGGCATCGCGGTTCGGATCCACACTGTCCACCTCGACATCGTGTCACATCGAGGTCGCGTTCTAGACGTCCAACAGCACAAATATGGTAGACGCAGTTGTCAGAAGATGAGCCGGCTCATAGACTTGCCCCGTACCCGGTGCGCAGCCGTTCCGGTGCCGCCGATGCCACCACGCACGACATCAGGAGCCGTCATGAGTCTGACGCTGAGCCCGGGGGCGCGGCTGCGCTCCGCCGTCTGCGCGGCCGAGGTGATCGTCATCCGGGCGTCCGGCGACCTGGACCTGCGCTGCGGCGGGGAGCCGATGCTCGGCAAGGACCAGTCCGTCGGCGGCGGCCGGGGCCCCACTCCCCCGCACGACGCGGGCTCGGTGGTCGGCAAGCGCTATGTGCACGACGGCTCCGGCCTCGAGGTGCTGTGCACGAAGTCCGGCCCGGGCTCCCTCGCCGTCGGTGAGCAGCCGCTCGAGCTGAAGTCGGCCAAGCCGCTCCCGTCCTCGGACTGAGCCGCTCGTGGTCACGTCGCAGGACCTCTCCCATGCCCCTGACGCGATCGCCGTCGTCTTCCCGGACACCGGCGAGCAGCTGACCTACCGGGAGCTCGACGACCGCTCGAGCCGGCTCGCCCGCGCACTGCAGGACCGTGGGGTCCGCCCTGGCGACACGGTGGCGATCCTGCTGCCGAACATCGGCGCGTACTACGTCGTCGCATGGGCGGCCCAGCGCTCAGGGTTGCGGTTCACCCCGGTCAACCGGCACCTGACCGCGGCCGAGGCCGCCTACGTCGTCGAGGACTGTGGAGCCACCGCCCTCGTGAGCTCGGACGACCTCGTCGATCTGGCACGGGAGATCTGCGCCGCGGTCCCCGGCATCAGAGCGCGGGTGCTCGTCGCCGACGGCCACCACGACGGCTTCGAGCAGCTCGACACGATCATCGCCGCGGCGCATCCGGAGCCGCTGTTCCCGGAGACCGAGGGCATCGCGATGTTCTACTCGTCCGGCACCACCGGGCGGCCGAAGGGCATCACGCGTGAGCTCACCGGAGCGCCGTTCGGCACCGGTGGTCCGATGGACGGGCTGCTCGCGTCCGCGTACGGGTTCGCGCCGGGCATGGTGCTGCTGACCCCGGCGCCGCTCTACCACGCCGCCCCGCTGGGCTGGGGCATGGCGGCCCAGCGCTGCGGCGGCACGGTCGTCGCGATGTCCCGGTTCGAGCCGGTGGAGATGCTCCGCCTCGTCGAGACCTTCGCGGTGACCCACCTCCTCGTGGTG
This sequence comes from Pseudonocardia sp., assembly GCF_025965585.1. Lineage (GTDB taxonomy): Bacteria > Actinomycetota > Actinomycetes > Mycobacteriales > Pseudonocardiaceae > Pseudonocardia. The sequence continues at coordinate 35,802 of NZ_JAOPWR010000315.1, read as the reverse complement.
CCGACGATGTTCGTCCGGCTCCTGAAGCTCCCCGAGGACGCCCGCCGCACCTTCGACCCGTCGTCCCTGCGGATGGTGGTGCACGCGGCGGCCCCGTGCCCGGTGCCGGTCAAGCGCGCCATGCTCGACTGGTGGGGCCCGGTGATCCACGAGTTCTACGCGGGCAGCGAGGGCAACGGCTTCTGCGCCATCGGCCCCCAGGAGTGGCTCGCGCACCCGGGGTCGGTCGGCAGGCCCCTGCTCGGCAGCGTCCACATCGTCGACGACGAGGGCGTCGAGCTCCCCGTCGGCGAGGTCGGCACCGTGTACTTCGAGGGCGGAGGCCGGTTCAGCTACCACCGGGACGCCGAGAAGACCGCCTCGGCACATGATGCGCGGGGGTGGAGCACCCTCGGGGACGTCGGGCGCCTCGACGACGACGGCTACCTCCACCTCGTCGACCGGCGCAGCGACCTGATCATCACGGGCGGCGTGAACGTGTACCCGCAGGAGATCGAGAACGTGCTGGTGCTGCATCCGGCGGTCGGCGACGCCGCCGTGATCGGCGTCCCGGACGACGACCTGGGGCGGCGGGTGCACGCCGTCGTGGAGCTCACCGAGCAGGGCACCGGCACCACGGCCGAGGAGCTCGTGGCGTACTGCCGGGAGCGCCTGGCCCACTTCAAGTGCCCGCGGTCGGTCGAGTTCACCGGTGCGCTCCCGCGACTGCCCACCGGCAAGCTGCTGCGGCGGGTGCTGATCGCGGAACGGGAACGGACGCCCTCCGGCCGTCCGGCCTGACCGGCCCGGCCGTCACCGTTCGGCGCGGGCCAGCCGGTCGCGCAGCATGCCGGTGACCCGCGTCGTGTACTCGGTCGCGACGTTCTGCGCCAGCCCGCCCTCGATCAGCAGCCGGGTGAGGCGGCTGGTGATCAGCGAGAGCACGAGCGCGGCCAGCACCTCGTAGTAGGCGATGCCGCGTACTGGCCGACCCGCGAGCTCCTCGTAACGCGCGATCGTGGCGTCGCGCCCCGGCACACCCTCGAGGCGGGGACGGCCCTGTGCCTCGGACAGGTAGTCCTCGAAGACCAGCCACCAGCCGAGGTCGATCCCCGGCGGCCCGACCGTCGTGGTCTCCCAGTCGATCAGCGCCGCGACGGACAGGTCGTCGCCGAAGATGATGTTTCCCGGACGCGCGTCGCCCCAGACGATGCCCTCACCCTCGATGGCCGGGCGTGCCCTGTGGACGTACTCGAGAGCCGCGGTGACGACGTCCGCGTCGTGCACGACATCCGCCTGCGCCCAGGTGAACCACGCTGTCAGACGATCGAGGTAGGCGGAGAGCGGGTCCCGCCCGACGGCGGGCGCGAGGAAGGCGAACCCGGGCCGCCAGTCCACGGCGTGCAACCGTGCCAGCGCCACGAGCCCGTTGTCGTAGAGCTCGCGACGCTGCGCCGGCGCGAGGTCGGCCACCCAGCCCCGCCGGTGCCAGCTCGGCACGTCCGGCGGGATCCGCCCCGGCACCCGTTCCATCACGTAGAACGGCGCACCGAACAGCTCTGCGGTCGGCTCCACGAACGGGACCGGCGGGACGGGGATGTCGGTCTCCGTCGCGAGCGTCTGCATCATCCGCGCCTGGAACAGCGCGTTCGGCTCCACGAAGAGCTGGTGCGCGGTGGGCTGGATGCGCAGCACGTAGGACCGGTGCTCGGGACCCGCGGGGCCCGTCCAGTCGACCTCGCAGAACGCGGTCTCGTTGGAGAACCCGGCGTCCGGCAGCGTCAGATCGGAGACGACCACGTCGTCCGCCGCCAGCCGCTGGGCCAGCCAGCCCGTGAGCAGTCGTCCCGTCTCCTCCACCGCACGCCGCGTCGCGACCGTCATCGCCGCACTCCTCGCATCGCCGCACTCCTCGCTGTCGCCCCGGCTCCCCGGTTCACGCAGTGGTCTCTAGGGAGACATGGTGTCAGAATAGTGGGGTGGCGACCTCAGGGACAGTGCTGGACGACATGGGTGCCTACGTCCTCCCGGGCCGGGTGCCCGATCCCCGGGCCGCCGTCGGACAGGCGCGAGCGGCGGAGCACCTCGGCCTCGGCGCGGTGTGGCTCAGCGAGCGCTGGGGCACCAAGGACCTCGGGGTGCTGGTCGGCGCGATCGGCCAGGCCACCGAGCGCGTGCGCATCGGCTCCGGCATCACGCACTTCGGCGTCCGCCACCCCCTCACGCTGGCCTCCACCGCGATGACGGCCCAGGCCCTGACCGGCGGGCGGTTCGTCCTCGGCGTGGGCCGCTCCGTCGCCGCGACCTGGAAGGCGGTCGGACTGCCGCCCGTCACCAACGCCGTGCTCACCGACACCGCCGATATCGTGCGCAGGCTCTGCCGCGGGGAGAAGGTGTCCTACGAGGGCCCGGCCGGCTCCTTCCCGAAGATGCGTCTCGGTGACCTGCCCGACGCCCCGCCCCCGCCGATCGTGCTGGCCGCCATCGGGCCCAGGAGTCTCGAGCTCGCCGGCCGCCACTTCGACGGCGTCCTGCTGCACCCGTTCCTGACACCCGAGGCCGTCGGCCGGTCCGCCGAGCTGGTGCGCAAGGCGGCAGCCGACGCCGGACGGGACCCGGCGCGCGTCCGCGTGCACGCCACGGTGGTCAGCGCGCCCGACCTCACCGCCGAGGAGGAGGGCGCCGTGGTGGCCGCGCGGGCACTGACGTACTTCCAGATCCCCGGGTTCGGCGAGAACCTGGCGGCCGCCAACGGCTGGGACCCGGCCCCGCTCGCCATCCTGCGTGCGCACCCGATGTTCACCGGGATCCGCGGAGCCGCGGACCACCACTTCACCCGCCACCAGCTCGTCGACGTCGCCCAGGAGCTGATCCCGCGGGAGTGGATCGAGTCGTCCGCCGCGGTCGGGACGGCCGGAGCCTGCGCCAGGCAGCTCCAGGCCTACCTTGCCGCGGGCGCCGACGAGATCGCCCTGCACGGCGCCACCCCTGACCTGCTCGGCCCGATGCTGCAGCACGTCGTCGCCCGCGCAGGAGGGCCACGAGAACAGGACCGGCTCAGCGGGCGGGCTCGAGCAGCAGGCTCGAAAGCCGTCCGACGTCCTCGGTGAAGTCCGTGAACGAGCGGCTGGCCGGCTCGATCGTGAGCCAGGTGACGCCCGCGTCACCGTAGGCGCCGAGCCGCGCGCCGAGCCCGCGGGCGAACGCCGCGACGTCACCGTCGCGGCCGTGCTGCTTCTCGAACGGCGCGAACGCGACGTCGAGCGGTGCTCCCCCGCCGGCGAGGCGGTCGGCCTGCATCGCGGAGATCTGCTCGGCGAGCTGCTCCATCGTCTCCAGCGGCGGGGTCCGGGTGATCGCCGCCATCTCCGGGGTCTGGGCGATCGGCATCCATCCGTCGCCGACCCGCACGGCCCGCCGCCGCGCCGGCCTGCTGTTGCCGCCGATCCAGATCGGCGGCCCGCCGGGCTGTACGGGCGCGGGCACCATGCTGTGCCCGTGGGCGGGGAAGCGTTCGCCGTCGTGGTCGCGGCCCGCCCACGCGTCGCGCATCGCCGCGATGGTGTCGTCGAGGATCGCGCCGCGGTTCGCGAAGTCCGCCCCCAGTACCTGGAACTCCGAACGCAGGTAACCCGCCGCCATGCCGACGGTGAGCCGTCCGCGCGACACCGCGTCCAGGCTGGCGACGGCCTTCCCGGTGAGGTACGGGTTCCGATAGGCGGCCACGAGGACGTAGGTGACGAGCCGCAGCCGTCGGGTCGCCGCAGCCATGTAGGCCAGCGAGACGAACGGGTCGTAGGCGTGATGTCCGCCCTGCTCCAGCCACCGGTCGTCCGGGTAGGGGTGCTCGGTCATCGCGATCGCGTCGAAGCCCGCGTCCTCCACGACGCGGGCCACGTCGCCGAGGTCCGCGGCACCGAGCCAGCGATCGTGGTGTTTGACGGCACGCATCGGGAACATCAGCAGGAACTGCATGGACCCACCTCTCTGGGACGATCTGACGGTGAATCTACGTTGGTCTGTCGTCAGAAGATGGTGCTGTCCGCCATCTTGTTGACAGAATCTGACAGCAGTGACACCTTCGGGACGACGACGGAGTCCCGGGCGCCCGCGGGTGCCCCGAGCTGGGAGGGCACATGTCCGGACTGATGGAGGGAAAGGTCGCGCTGGTCTCCGGATCGACGCGCGGCATCGGCCGTTCGATCGCCGAGCACCTGGCGGCCGAGGGTGCGCGTGTCGTGGTGACCGGCCGGACCGTCGAGAAGGGCGAGAAGGTCGTCGGCCGGATCCGCGAGGCCGGCGGCGAGGCGGAGTTCCTCCGGCTCGACGTGACGGACGAGCAGAACGTCCGCGAGGTCGTCGAGGAGACGGTGCGTCTCTTCGGCTCCCTCACCACCCTCGTCAACAACGCCGCCCCCACCGACGCGGTGGCCAGCACGGTGAAGAGCGTCGCGGACACCTCGACGGAGGAGTGGAACCGGATCCTCGTCGGCACGCTCACCGGGAACGTGTTCTGGGCGTCGAAGTACGCCTGGCCGCATCTGGCGGCGGCGACGGGCGCGTCGATCGTCAACATCTCCTCCGGGCAGGCGATCGCCGGGTTCAAGGGCTTCGGCGCCTACGGCGCGGCCAAGGCCGGCGTCTCGGCGCTGACCCGCACGCTCGCCGTCGAGGGCGCGGCGGCCGGCATCCGGGCCAACTCCGTGCTCGTCGGCCGGGTGGTGGCACTTCGCGGCGACGTCGGCCACCACACCGGCGGCGGGCGGCTCACCCGGATCGGGAACCCGATGGACATCGCCTACGCGGTGTCCTACCTCGCGTCGGAGCGGGCCGAGTTCGTGACCGGCACCCAGCTCACCGCCGACGGCGGCTTCTCGATCAACGGCGACGCTGCGGCCGACGCCGAGGCGGCCGCACAGGGTTGAGGGCCGTCCCGGCGCCGCGCTCCGCGGCGCCGGGACCCCCGCCCCTATTTCGGCTGGAACCGCAGGGCGCCGTCGATCCGGATGACCTCGCCGTTGATGTAGTCGTTGATCGCGATGCTGTGCACCAGCTCCGCGTACTCCGACGGGCTGCCCATCCGCTTCGGGAACGGCACGCCGCTGCCCCAGTGCTTCTCGGCCTCGTCGCGCTCCATGCGGAACGCCGGGGTGAAGAACGTGCCGGGGGCGATCGCGACGACCCGGATGCCCAGCGGGCTGAGGTCGCGGGCCGCCGGCAGCGTCATCCCGACCACGCCGCCCTTGGCCGCGGAGTAGGCGGTCTGCCCGATCTGTCCCTCGTAGGCGGCGATGCTCGCGGTGTTGACGACGAGCCCGCGTGACCCGTTCTCGTCCGGCTCCTGGGTGGCCATCGCCGCGGACACGAGCCGCAGCGTGTTGAACGTGCCGGACAGGAACAGGTTCAGGTACCAGTTGAACGCGTCGATCGGGGCGGGAGCGCCATCCCGCCCGACCACCCTGGCCGCGCCACCGCTCGAGCCACCGTGGGCGTTGACCAGCAGCCGCAGCGGGCCGAGCTCGGACGCCGCGGAGATCGCGCCCCGCACGCTGTCGTCGTCGGTGACGTCCGTGCTCACGTAGCGGGCCTTCTCGCCGAGGTCGTCGGCCAGGGCCTTGCCCCGCTCGTCGGACAGGTCGGCGATCACCACCGACGCGCCCGCCGTGACGAGCCGCCGCACCGTCGCCTCACCGAGGCCACCTGCACCTCCGGTGACGATAGCCGAGACACCGTTGACGTCCATGCTCGCTCCCTTGCTCGTGGTCGCACCAGTCTAGTGCACGCACTGTCAGATTAGCGGACGTATACGCAGGTTCCGGGTGGCAATCGCTGCTCAACGGCCGACGACGACGTCAGAAGCTTGGACGGACCGGAAAGTGCTCGGCGAACCACCCCGTCGCGTGGGCGTACCAGTCCGAGGCCGACGGCGCGAGGTTCAGGACGTGACCGGCGTCCGGGAGCACGTAGGTCTCCAGGTGCGCACCGGGCCCGAAGAACGGCGCCTCCGACGCCCGGAGGGTCTGCGCGTCCGTGCAGTCCGTGCCGGAGCCGTATCCCCCTTGCCGGCAGAACACGGCGTCCCCACGGCCGTTCGCGACGAGGACGGGGACGTCGATGGTGTCGGTCCGTAGCAGCGGCGTGAGGACGAGGTAGGGGGCGAGCGTCGCGAGATAGGCCGACGGGCCCGGACTGCGCGAGTCCTCGTCGGCGCGGAGCACGGCGGGATCGGTCGGGCCACCGGAGTGAAAGATCGTCCGGGCGCCGGGGAGGCTGATGTAGCCCATGTCCAGCGGGACCTCGGCGCGCGTCGCCGGGTCCAGCGGGGCCGGGACGGCGTGCGCGAAGAGCGCCGCCAGGGCACCGGCCGCGGGCGAGTGCGACGTCCCGCTGGCGACGATCCCGTCCACATCCCGGTAGGTCGTCGCCTCGACGTAGCCGGTGAGGGTCCCGAGCGAGTGGCCGACGAGCACCACCGTCGGGTAGGTCGCGCCGAGCGTGCCCGCACGCGCGGCCTGCACGACCCGGTGGATCGCCTCGGCCTGGACCTGGATGGTGACCGTCGCACTCAGCGGGTGGCTGCTCCCGCCGACCCCCAGAGGGTCGATCGCGAGCGTGCTGTACCCCGCGGTCGTCATGTGCCGCGCATAGGAGAGGGGCTCGCCGGCCGACGTGCGTCCGACCGGGAAGTCCCAGTAGGAGCGCGCATAGGTTCCACCGGGCACGAGCACCTGCAATACCGACGACGGACGCCCGACGGGGTCGCACAGCTCGCCCTCGACGTGCGCGCCGCCTCCCACCGGCACCTCGACGACGCGGCAGCCTCCGGGCCCAGCGGGTACCTGAGGGGCGACCTCGGCCGCCGCGGGAGGGGCAGCGGCCAGCAGGGCCATCGACAGCGCGAGCACTGCCGGCAGCACGGCGACCCCGAGCCGGCGAGCGCGGCGGGCCGAGAGGACGTCCATGTTCTCTCCGTTCAGTTCGGGCGCTTCATCTGACGATGTGCTCATCGGTGCGCCACCTGAAACGAGTCCCTCAACTGCTATTTCAGACCGAATAGGGCCGAACAGCCTAAGATCTTCGCCACTCCCGACCGTACTATCTGACGGACAGTGTTCCTCAGCGGGTCGGCGTCGACCCTGATCACGGGAGCTCGCGATGCCCGGTTGCGCCCTCGTCCTCGTCCACGGCGGCCAGCACGCCGCGGACTGCTGGGAGCCCACCGTGGCCGAGCTCCGGCGGCGTGCGCCGGACACGCCGGTTCTCGCCGTCGACCTCCCCGGGCGCGGCTCGTCCCCGGCCGACCTGGCGACGGCCACGGTCGCGGACTGGGTGGACTCGGTGGTGCGCCGGATCGAGGCCGAGGGGCTGGACGAGGTCGTGCTGGTCGGCCACTCGATGGCCGGGCTCACCGTGCCGGGTGTGGTCGCGCGGCTCGGTGCGGACCGGGTCCGCCGGATGATCCTGATGGCCGCGGCGGTACCGCCCCAGGGCCGCTCGATCCTCGACACGCTGAGCGGGCCGCTGGCCTGGTACGCCCGGCGGGCCGCCCGTCGCGGCGGGCCGTCGTCCCCGATGCCCCGGCTGCTCGCGCGGATGTCCTTCTGCAACGGCATGACGCCCGCACAGCGGAAGTTCACCCTCGCCCGGCGCTACGGCGAGTCCACCCGGGTCACGGCCGAGCCTGCGGACCGGAGCGCGCTGCCCCGGGGCGTGCCACGCACGTGGATCCTCACCCTGCGGGACCGGGCGCAGCGCCCGGCGACCCAGCGGCGGGCCATCGCGGCGCTCGGCGGGGTCGACGAGGTGGTCGAGCTCGACACCTGCCACGACGCGATGATCAGCGCCCCGGCCGAGCTGGCGAGGATCCTGCTCGAACGCTGCCGGAGCACCGTCGCGGGCTGAGCCTGCGGCTCAGCGCGCCGGGGCCACGGCCTGCGCGGTGGCGCGCAGAGCGTTCCGGTCCACCTTCAGCATCGCGGTGACCGGCAGGTCCTCGACGAGCTCGAGCCGGTCCGGGCGCTTGTAGTCCGCGAGCCGCTCGCGGGTCCAGTCCCGCAGCGCGTCGAGCGACGGCGGATCAGCCGGATCGGCCGGGACGACGAACGCCACGCCGATCTCGCCGATCACGGGCGCTGGACTGCCGACGACCGCGACCCGCCGCACCCCGGGGTGCTCGGCGAGGACGTTCTCGACCTCGAGGGGATGCACGTTGTAGCCGCCACGGATGTAGAGGTCCGTCGAGCGGCCGACGAGCACCAGGTTCCCGTCGCCGGTGAACCGGCCGAGGTCCCCGCTGACCAGCCAGCCGTCACGGGTCAGCGTCTCGGCCGTGCGCTCCGGGTCGTTCCAGTAGCCGCGCATCACGCAGGCGCCGCGGACCCGGACCCGGCCGGTCCCGCCCGGTGCGACGGGGTGCCCGTCGTCGTCGGTGATCGCGACCTCCATGCCCTCCTGCGGGCGGCCGACGGTGCGGAACTGCACCTCCGGCGGGTCGCCGGGCTCGGTGCCGCAGATCGTCGGGGACTCCGTCATCGCGTACCGGACGACCAGGGGCACGCCGATCCGCTCCGCCACCGCCTCGATCAGGTCCGGTGAGGCCGGCGCGGTGGCGGCGATGCCGACCCGGAGGTCCGGCAGCCGGTGCGCGCCGGGCTCGTCGAGCAGCTTCGTCCACTGTGTCGGCACTCCGCCGACGACCGTGATCCGCTGCTCCCGCATGATCGTGGCCATCGCCGCGGCCGACCACGGCACGGGCGAGATGACCAGCGTGAGCCCCCAGACGAGCTGGTCCCACAGCTTCGCCATGTATCCGGCGTGCGCGAACGGCGTGGCGACGAGCCTGCGGTCGTACGGCGCGCTCATCACGCCGGCCGCGCGCGCGGACGCGGCGAGGTTGCGGGAGTCGAACCAGGCGCCCTTCGGGGTGCCGGTGGTCCCGGACGTCCAGATGATCACAGCGGGCGCCTCGGGGTTCGGCGCCGGGCGCCGGACCCCGAGGCCCGCGTGCCGGGACAGGCCGGCGAGCTCGGTGCGCGGGAGCTCGCGGAGCCCGGGCGGCACCGGGGGCAGCCCGGCGTCGCCGTCCCGGATCACCAGCACCGGACCCGCCCGGTCCAGCACCGCGTCGACCTCCCGCGGGCCGAGCCGGGTGTTGAGCCCGGTCGTGACGGCGCCGAGCCGGGCGAGCGCGGCGTAGCAGACCGCGTAGTCGATCGACGACGGCAACATCAGGGCGACGACGTCGCCCTCGGCGATCCCACGCTCGGCCAGCGCCCCGGCGAGCGCGTCCGAGCGGGTGTCCCACTCGGCGAACGACATCGCGGTGCCGTCGGCCTCGACGTAGGCGTCCCGCTCGCCGTGGATCGCGGCGGCGGCGGAGAGCAGGGCGTCCGCGGTGTCGAAGGTGCCCGGCAACGGAGGCACCGTCACGGCGCCTCCGTCCCGAGGATGACCGTCCCGCTCGAGCAGAACCAGCCGCCCGTGCCGCTGACACAGGCGAGCTTCGCGTCCGGGACCTGCCGCGGCCCGCACTCGCCACGGAGCTGGCGCACCGCCTCCACCACCAGGAACAGCCCGCGCTGGCCGGGATGGCAGGCGGAGAGCCCGCCGCCGTCGGTGTTGGTGGGCAGCGTCCCGCCGAGCCGCAGCCTCCCGTCGGCGATGAACGGGCCGCCCTCGCCCTTCTTGCAGAAGCCGAGGTCCTCCATCGTCATCAGGAGCATGTAGGTGAAGGCGTCGTAGATCTCGCAGACGTCGATGTCGTCCGGGGTCACGCCGGCCCGGGAGAACGCGAGGGGGCCGGAGATCGAGGCCGGCCCGGTGGTCATGTCCGGCCACTGGCTGGTGGAGACGTGCGAGACGTTCTCCCCCGTGCCCAGGACGTACACCGGGGTGCCCGGGAGGTCCTTCGCCCGCTCCTCGGACACGACGACCGCCGCGGCGCCGCCGTCGGAACGGATGCAGCAGTGCAGCTTGGTGAACGGGTCCGCGATCATCCGGCCGGACAGCACCTCGTCGACGGTGATCGGGTCCCGGTAGGCGGCCTCGGGGTTGTCCACGGCGTTGGCGCGGGCGGACACGGCGACCTCGGCGAGCTGTTCGATCGTCGTGCCGAACTCGTGCATGTGCCGCCGCGCCGCCATCGCGTACTTCGCGATCAGCGTGTGCCCGTAGGGGGCCTCCCACTGCAGCGGCCCGCGCGAGCCCCAGTTGAGGTTCGCGGTGCGCAGGCCCCGCCGCAAGTCGGACTTCGCGGTGGAGCCGTAGGTGAGCAGGACGACGTCCGCGTGGCCGGCGGCGATGGCGTCCGCGGCGTGGGCGAGCATGACCTCCCAGGACGCACCGCCGACCGCCGTGGAGTCGATCCACCGCGGCCGCAGGCCGAGGTACTCCCCCACGTCGATCGGGGCGAGGGTGCCCAGCGAGGTGGAGGCCAGGCCGTCGACCTCGGCCATGGAGACGCCGGACTCCGCCAGCGCGCGCAGCGACGCCTGGGCGATCAGCGCGTAGGGGTTGGTGGCGACCTTGCCGGGCGAGGCGAGCCCGACGCCCGCGACGACGGCGCGGCGGCCCTTGGGAACCGTCATGGTGGTACTCACTGGGCCGCCTCCTGTGCGAGGAGCGGCGCGAGCTGCGCGGTCCTCGATCCGAACAGCTGGTCCACGACGTGCGCCCGCTTCAGGTAGAGGTGCGCGTCGTGCTCGTAGGTGTAGCCCATCCCGCCGTGCACCTGGACGGTCTCCGCGGCGTTGCTCAGCGCCGCCCGCCCGGCGACGACCTTGGCCGCCCGCACCTGGAACTCGGCGTCGGCCCGGCCGGACTCCAGGCTGACGGCGGCGAACAGCGTCTGCTGCAGCGCCGCCTCCGCCGCGACGGCCATGTCCGCGCACCGGTGCTTGATCGCCTGGTTGACGCCGATCGGCCGGCCGAACTGGACCCGTGTCTTGGCGTGCGCGACGGAGAGGTCGCGGACGGCCTCGGCGATGCCGACGAGCTGTGCCGCGGCCAGGACCGCGCCGCGCAGCCCGATCGGGTCCCGCTCCGCGGGCAGCCAGCACATGACCGGCACGCCGTCCGCGACGGCGGTCGCCACCCGGGAGCCGGGGTCGCTGGACTCGACCGGGGTGACGTCGGTGAGCGCGACCGCCGCGACCAGGCCGGCGCCCTCGTCGTTCGAGACCAGCACGTACTCCGCGTTCGCGGGGTCGATCAGGCGGATCCGGCCGGTGAGGGCCGTGGACGTCAGGGATGCGGTGTCGTCGCCGACGCGCAGGAGCGCGGCGGCCACCATTGAGTGCCCCTCGACCACGAACCGGGCGAGCTCGGGATGCCCGCCCAGCACGGCCAGCCGGGCCCCGACCACCGACGGGAGGAACGGACCGGGCACCAGGGCGCGGCCCAGCTCGCGGAACAGCAGCGCCTCGTCGTCCAGCCCGCGACCGGAGCCGCCGACGTCCTCGGGGGCGGAGAGCCCGAGCAGGCCGAACTCCGCTCCGGCTGCCCAGACCTTCGGGGCGATGGCGGAGGGATCGTCGCGGCGCTCGCGGATGGCGGAGATCGGCACCTGTTCGGCGAAGAACTCCGCGGCGGCGCCGACCAGCTCCAGCTGGTCTGCGGAGGGAAGGAGGTCCATCGAAGGTCCTGTCTGTGGGATGCGGCGGGGCGGGGACGTCAGCGCGGCAGGCCGAGGACGCGATCGCCGATGATGTTGCGCTGGATCTCCGACGTGCCGCCGCCGATGGAGGCGGAGTAGGAGTAGAAGTAGTGCCCCGACCAGCCGCCGGGGACCCACCGGGAGACGAGCTCCAGGCCGTCCGGGCCGAGCACGTCCATCGCGAGCTTCGCGACCTGCTTGGCCACGTCGGCGTAGTAGAGCTTGATGATCGAGCCCTCGGGGCCCGGCGTGTCCGTCTTCAGGTTCCGGCAGATGCCCGCGTAGGTCATCGCCCGCAGCGACGCCACCTCGGCGCGGGCGGTCGCGAGCCGGCGCGCGATCTCGTCGTCCTGGATCGCGGGGCGACGCCCGTCCGGGCCGGTGCGCTCCCCGGCGAGCTGGATCAGGTTCTCCACGAGGGCCGCGAGCCGGACCTGGCTGGCGGTGTAGGCGGTCCCGCGCTCGAACGAGAGGGTGGACATCGCGACGCCCCAGCCCTGGTCGACCTCGCCCACCACGTTGGCCAGCGGGATCCGGACCTCGTCGTAGAAGACCTCGCAGAACTCGGCGCCGCCGTCGATGGTCTCGATCGGCCGCACGTCGATGCCGGGGCTGTCCATGTCGCAGACGACCCAGGTGATGCCGTGGTGCTTCTTCCCGGACCGGTCGGTGCGGACCAGGAGCTCCTGGTGGTCCGCGAGGTTCGCGAAGCTGGTCCAGATCTTCTGCCCGGTGACGACGAGATGATCACCGTCGATCTCGGCGCGGGTGGCCAGCGACGCCAGGTCGGAACCGGCCTCGGGCTCGGAGAAGCCCTGGCACCAGACGACCTCCCCGCGCAGGATCCGCGGCAGGTGAAAGGCCTTCTGCTCCTCGCTCGCGCGGGTGATCAGCGTGGGGCCCGCGTGGTTGAGACCGACGAAGCACGCGTCGATGCTGGGCAGGCCGGCCTTCGCGTACTCCTCGTACCAGATCAGCTGCTGGACGGTCGTCAGCCCGCGCCCGCCGTAGGCCTGCGGCCAGGCGATCCCCGCCCAGCCGCCCTCCCACTGGGTGCGCTGCCAGGCCAGGTCGTACTCGCGCATCGGCGCGGCCTCGTGCGGGCGCTGCTCGGTGGGCGCGTTCTCCCCCAGCCAGGTGCGCACCTCGTCCCGGAACGACGCCTGCTCCGGGGAGAAGTCGAGATCCATGCCCTACTCCGTTCCAGTGGTGCTGCGGTAGCGCGCGGCCAGCTGCTCGCTGCCGCGGGCGAGGAGCACGACGTCCGCGCCGACCAGGACGAACCGTGCCCCGAGATCGAGATAGCGCCGGGCCAGCGGCTCGGCGAAGGCGTTCACCCCGGCTGCGAGGCCGTGGGCGGTGACCGTCGTGATCGCCTTCTCGACCGCGGCCACGACGTCGGGGTGCTCCGGCCGGCCGAGATGCCCCAGCGACGCGGCCAGGTCCGAGGGACCGACAAAAACACCGTCGACGCCCTCGACGGCGCAGATGTCCTCCAGCGCGTCGAGACCGGCGCGGGACTCCACCTGCACCAGCACGCCGATGCCCTCGTGGGCGCAGGCGAGGTAGTCCGCGGTCCGGTTCCAGCGCGACGCCCGGGCGAACGCGGCCCCCACGCCGCGCACGCCCTCGGGCGGGTACCGGGTGGCCGCGACGACCGCGGCCGCCTGCTCGGCGGACTCGATCATCGGCACCATCAGCGTGGTGGCGCCCAGGTCGAGGAACTGCTTGATCAGCACCGGGTCCGCCACCGGAAGCCGGACGACGGTGTCCACCGGGTACGGGGCGACGGCCTGCAGCTGCGGCAGCACGGTCGTCACGTCGTTGGGCGCGTGCTCGCAGTCCAGCAGCAGCCAGTCCAGCCCGCCGCCCGCGCAGATCTCCGCGCAGTAAGCGCTGCCCGAGACGACCCACATCCCGATCAGCGGGTGTCCGCCGTCCCGCAGCCGCTCGACGAACGTCATGGCGCGCCGCCGGAGGCGAAGCGGCAGCCCACGGTGCCCAGGGGCCCGTAGTCCGCGTGGAAGAGATCGCCGTCCTCCGCGTGCACGGGCCGGGTGAAGGATCCCGAGAGGATCACCTGCCCCGCCCCCAGCCCGACGCCGTGCGGCGCGAGCCGGTTGGCCAGCCAGGCCACCCCGTTCCCGGGGTGGTTCAGCACGGCCGCAGCGACGCCGGACTCCTCGATCACGCCGTTGCGGTAGAGCAGCGCGGAGACCCAGCGCAGGTCCACGTCGTGCGGGCGCACCGGCCGGCCGCCCAGGACCAGCCCGGCGTCCGCCGCGTTGTCCGAGATCGTGTCCACGATGGTGCGCAGGTGGCCCGTGTCCGGATCGGACATCTGCACCCGCGCATCGAGGATCTCCAGGGCCGGGGTGACGTACTCGGTGGCGGCCAGGACGTCGAAGAGGGTGACGTCCGGGCCCTTGAGCGGGCGGCCCAGGACGAACGCGAGCTCCACCTCCACCCGCGGGCGGATGAAGCGGTCGTGCGGGACGGTCGACGTGTCGTCGAAGAACATGTCGTCGAACAGGGCGCCGTAGTCCGGCTCGGTGATCGACACCGCCTGCTGCATGGCCCGCGAGGTCAGCCCGATCTTGCGGCCGCGCAGCCGCCGGCCGGAGGCCAGCTTCTCCCCCACCCACGCGTGCTGCACGGCGTAGGCGTCCGCGATCGTCATGTCCGGGTACTGCAGGGACAGCTGGCGGATCGGTGTCCGCGTCCGCTCCGCCTCGTCGAGGCGGCGCGCGGCGTCGAGGATCGCGTTCTCGTCCATGCCGGTCTCAGCTCCTGTCGCGCAGCAGGAACGGGACCGCCGCGGCGTTGAACGCCTCGGGGTCCTCGAAGTGCGGCCAGTGCTTGACGTGCGGCATCTCCAGGATCTCCGCGCCGTCGATCAGCTCGGCGACCCGGCGCGCGGTGCTCTGGTACTCCCCGTGGTCCTTGCCGGACGCGACGACGAGCGTCGGACAGGAGATCGTGCGCCACCGCTCCTCGGGGATCAGGTTGCGCTCGCGGGCGTCCGGGTCCTGCAGGATCAACAGGTGGTCGATCGTGGCCCGGGTCTCCGGCAGCCGGTAGATCGCCTGGCGCAGCGCGACGACGTCCGGGATCCGGTTCTCCTCGTCCGCGATCAGGTGGTCGAACATCGCCTTGATCGAGTCCCAGTCCGGGTTCTCGACGGCCCGGGTGCGCTCGGCGCGGATGCGGGCCATGTTCGAGGCGGTGGCGATCAGCCCGGCCGGGGACATCAGGATCAGCTTGTCCACCCGCTGCGGGGCCTCCACCGCGAGCGCCGCGGCCACCCAGGCCCCCAGGGACATGCCGATGACCGCGGCGTGGTCGAACCCGAACCGGTCCAGCACCGCCTGTACCTGGCGCAGGTAGACCGCGATCTCGTAGTCGTGGTCCGGCTTGTCCGAGAAGCCGTTGCCCACCATGTCGATCGCGACGCAGTGGAAGTGCTCGGACAGGGCGGCCAGGTTGGGCGCGAACGTCTCCCAGTGCCCGCCCGTCCCGTGCAACAGCAGGACGGCCGGCTTCGCCGGGTCCCCCGCCTCGGCGAATCGGGTGCGCACCCCGTCGGCCTCGACGTAGCCCTGGCGGAACTCGAGCTCGCTCAGGTGGGTCCAGATGCTCCGGTACGGCGTGTCGCTCATGCCGCGCCCGCCCGCGAGCTGGCTGTGGTGTTCATGTCTTGCTCGCGGCACACACGTACTGTGAGCTGGGCGAGAGGCGAGACGCTCATCGGCTGCCCTTCGGTATGGACATTGTTTCTGACAGTGAGTGTACGATAGAACCATGACGTGGTCACCGTCGACAGACACGCGAATCCCGGAATGAGTGGCGCCGTGAACGGATCGGGCACCGGCGCGCCGCGCCGGGACCGGCGCGAGCTCGCGGAGCTGCGCAACGAGTTCGCGACCGTGCGCGTCACCCTCGACCAGCGGGGCAACGGCCCCCGGCTACTGGTCGAGGACCTGGAGTCCGGCGCCGAGATCCTGCTGTCCCCCCTCGAGCTCGCCAGCCTCTGCCTGGCCGGCGCGGAGGACCGGGTCAACTGGCTGCGGGTGGGCCACTACCGGGACGAGCGTCCGTGAGCACCCGCGAGCCGGCGATCGTCGGGCTCGGGGTGACCGCGATGTCCACCGCCCCGGGTGGTGAGGCGTCGGTCCTCGCGATCGAGGCGATCGCCGCCGCCCTCGCCGACGCCGGGGTCGACCGGTCCGACGTCGACGGTCTGCTCGTCGGCTCCAGCCAGGGCGTGCGGCCGGACCGGGTGGGCGTCCAGCTCGCCGCCCAGGCCGGGTTCGGGGACCTGCGACTGCTCGAGCACGTCGAGATCAAGGGGGCGACGACCGTCGCCATGGTCGAGCGTGCCGTGCTGGCGCTGCGGTCGGGCACCGCCCGCGCCGTCCTCTGCGTCTTCGCGGACGCCCCGATCCGCGCCCGCGGCGGCGCCGGCTCCACCTACGCGCACAGCGGCGGCGTCTCCGGCGTCCGTGGCCTGGAGCGCGCGTCCGGGGTGCTCGGCTCCGTGCCCACCTACGCCCTGCTCGCCGCCCGGTGGTTGCACGTCACGGGAGGCGGCACCGAGGACCTCTGCGCGGTCGCCCTGGCCGCCCGCGCCTGGGCCCTGGGCAATCCCGCCGCGGTGCAGCGCACCCCGCTCGACGCCGACGGCTACCTGACGAGCCCGCTCGTCGCGGCGCCGTTGCGCAGGCTGGACTGCGCCCGCCCGGTCAACGGTGCGGTCGCGGTACTGCTCACGGCGGATCCCGCGCTCGGCGGCCCGCAACGGATCGTCGTGCGCGGGACCGGCCGCGCGCACCCGGTCCGCCGCCGCCGCGCGGGGGCCGAGTCCTGGTTCGGCGGGGGACGCCCGGCGGTCGACGCCGCCCTGGCCGAGGCCGGGATGACGCGCGCGGACGTGGACGTCATCGAGCTCTACGACCCCTTCACCGTCGTCACACTTGCGCTGCTCGAGGAGTACGGGCTCTGCGCCGCCGGCGAGGCCGGCGCGCTCGCCCGCGCGGGCGCCCTCGGCCCGGGCGGCGAGCTGCCCACCAACACCGGCGGCGGCCAGCTCTCCGGCTTCTACCTGCAGGGCATGACCCCGCTGGCCGAGGCCGTGGTCCAGCTGCGCGGAGCGGGCGGGGACCGGCAGGTGCCGGACGCGGCGACCGCGCTGGTCGGCGGCCTCGGCGGACGTTCCGACCACCACGCGTGCCTGGTCCTGGAGGTGGCATGACCGCCGACGTATCTCCCTCCGCGGAGGCCGCATCGCGGACCGCCGACGCATCCCTCCGCGGGGGCGGCATCGTGACCAGCACCCTCACCGCGGACTGGCTGCTCACCGCCGACCTCGCGCCCGACACCACGGACGTCCTCGCCCCGCTCTACGCCGCAGCCGCCGAGGGCATGCTCAGCCTGCCGCACTGCGGCGCGTGCGGCCTCGCCCTGGAGCTCGAGCAGCGCGTGTGCGACGGCTGCGACGCGGCCACCGTCGTGTGGCGGCCCGTCGAGCCCGCCGGCGCCGTCCACTCCGTCACCGTCGTCCACCGCCGCGAGCCCGGGCTCGTCCTCGCCGAGGGCCCCTACCCGGTGGCGGACGTCGAGCTGGCGAGCGGCCACCGCCTCGTCCTCGCGCCCGTCGAGCCCGGCACGCCCGCACCGGCGATCGGCGACCCCGTCTCCATCGGCTTCCGCCGCCTCGGGGACGTCGCCGTCCCCGGCTTCGCCGTCCCATCCCGTCCCGACCAGCACCGTCCCGACCAGCGCCGTCCCGACCAGCACCGTCCCGAACGCCCGGCCCGCCCGTCTCCGGAGGCACCGTCATGACCGAACTCGACACCCGGCCCGCCGCGCGGACGGACGTGGACGACCTCGTCCGCCACGACCGCGTGCGCGGCTCGGTCTACACCGATCCCGAGGTCTTCGAGCTGGAGATGGAGCAGATCTTCCGCCGGGGCTGGGTCTACGTCGGGCACGAGAGCGAGATCCCGGAGCCCGGGGACTACGTCACCCGCCGGATCGGCGGCCAGCCGGTGATCTTCACCCGCGGCAAGGACGGCGAGGTCCGGGTCCTGATGAACCGGTGCGCCCACCGCGGCAACCGGCTGTGCAACGCCGAGGCCGGCAACAGCACGACCTTCCGCTGCCCGTACCACGGCTGGACGTTCAACAACGACGGCTCGCTGGTCGGCGTCCCGATGCGGACCGGGTACGACAAGGAGTTCCTGGCGAAGCGCAGCGAGCTGTCCCTCGCGCCGACCGCTCGCACCGACGCCTACCGCGGCTTCGTCTTCGCCTCGCTCGCCGCCGAGGGCATCACGCTCGCCGAGCACCTGGGCCGCTCCACGAAGGCGATCGACCGGCTGCTCGCCCTCTCCCCCGACGGCACCCTCGACCTGCGCGCGGGCTGGATGAAGCACCAGCACATGAGCAACTGGAAGATGGTGATGGAGAACAACGTGGACGGCTACCACGCGTTGTTCACCCACGAGTCCGTCTACTCGGCGGTCCGCGAGGCCAAGGTCTCGCACGTGCCGAGCAAGGTCGAGGTCTACGTCCGCGACCTGGGCCAGGGCCACTCCGAGATCGACTACTCCGCCGAGTACACCCGGCTCGACGAGGAGTTCGTCTGGTTCGGCCGGGCGCCGCGCGCGAAGCTGCCGAACTACGTCGCGTCGATGGAACGCGCGCACGGCCCGGAGGACACGCACTCCGCGTTCGTGGTGGGCCCGCCGCACACGCTGATCTTCCCGAACCTGTTCCTCGCCGAGATGAACATCATGATGGTCGAGCCGATCGCCCCGGGCGAGACCATCGCCTACACGACGCCGGCACTGATCCCCGGCCAGGACGAGCTGAACGGCCGCATGCTGCGCCGCACCGAGGGCGCCATGGGCCCTGCCGGTTTCCTGATCGCGGACGACGGCGAGATCGGCGCCCGCAACCAGCTGGGCCTGGCGGCACAGAAGCCGGACTGGATCGTGCTGGCCCGTGGCCGGGACACCGACGCCGCGGACGAGACCGGCCTGGTCAACCACGACAAGAGCGCCGAGACCCCGCAGCGCGGCTGGTGGGCCCACTGGGCGGAGGTGCTCGGCGGCCGGTTCAACACCCGCTCGACCACACCGGACGGAGAGACCCGATGACCGAGCCTGCCTTCAGCACCGGCACCGCCGTGGACCCCGCCCTCGAACCGGACGTCGTGTCGTTCCTGCACCGCGAGGCGCGGCTGGCGGACGAGGCGCGGTACTCGGACTGGGAGTCCCTCTGGGACGACGACGGCGTGTACTGGGTGCCGATGGGCCCGGACCACGATCCGCGGGTCAACCTGTCCTACGTCTACGACAACCGCAAACGCATCCGCAGCCGGGTGGCGCAGCTGAACTCGGGCGCCCGGCACTCGCAGACCCCGCCGTCGGTGATGCGCAGGCTGCTGACCAACGTCGAGGTGCTGGACCGTGGAGCGGACAGCGTCACCGTCGGCTCCAACTTCGTGCTCTTCGAGTACCGGCACGCGCTCACCACCTGGGCCGGGCGCGTGCTGCACACCGTGCGCCGCCGCCCGGACGGTGAGCTGCGGCTCGCCGCCAAGACCGTGCACCTGGTGAACGCGGGCGGCCCGGTCCCGACGCTCGCCTTCCTGATCTGACCCTTCTTCAGACACCGGGCGGCCTCCGGCCGGCCCCTGCACCCGTGCGAGGAACCATGCTGGTCGGAGACATCCCCCGCCTCAACGCCCGCCGCTACCCCGGCAAGACCGCCGTGATCTCCGGCGGGACCACGTTGACCTGGGCCGCGGTGAACGAGCGCGCCAACCGGCTCGGCACCGCCCTGCTCGCGGCCGGGCTGCAGACCGGGGACCGCGTCGCGATCTGCGCCCGCAACACCGCGGAGTGGCCCGAGATCGTGTTCGGGCTGGCCAAGGCCGGCCTCGTCGCGGTGCCGGTCAACATCCGGCTCTCCGCGCCCGAGATCGCCCACGTCCTCACGGACTCCGGGGCGCGGGCCGGGATCGTGCACTCCGACCAGGCCGCCCTCGCGGGCGAGGTGCTCACGGAACACCTCGAGCTCGTCCTCCAGCTCGGGGGCGGCGAGGTCGGCAGGGAGTACGAGGCGACCCTCGCGGCGTCCGCCGACACGGACCCGACGCCGCCGACCCTCACCCACGACGACGTGCAGTTCATCCTCTACACCAGCGGCACCACCGGGCTGCCCAAGGGCGTCGTCCAGCTGCACCGCGGCATGATCGCGCAGGCGCTGGACACGTCGATCGTCACCGAGGCCGTCCATTCCGACGTGACCCTCGGCACCACACCGTGTTTCACCGCCGGCGGGATGGTCCGCACCGTCGCCGCGATGCTCCTGGGACAGACCCTGGTACTGCACCCCCGGTTCGACCCCGACGCCGTCATCGACGAGATCGAGCGCAGCCGGGTCACGATGACGACGTTCATCCCGACCATGCTCATGCGCACCCTGAAGGTGCTGGAGAACGACCCGGGCCGGGACGTGTCGAGCCTGCGCCGGATCAGCTACGGCTCGGCGCCCGTGCCGCCCGGACTCGCCCAGGAGGCGATGGCCAGGCTGGGCTGCGACCTGCAGCAGCGCTACGGCGCCACCGAGGCGGGCGGCCAGGCCACGATCCTCACGCCCGCGGACCACCGCGCCGCGGTCGCCGGCGACGAGGGGCTCCTCGCATCGTGCGGCCGGGAGACGCCGATGGCCGAGATCCGCATCGTCGGCGAGGACGGCACCGACCTGCCGGTCGGCGAGACCGGCGAGATCGTCATCCGCTCGGACATGGTGGCGGCCGGGTACTGGAACAAGCCCGAGGCCACCGCCGAGACGTTCCGGCCGAGCGGGCTGTGGTCCGGGGACCTCGGCACGCTCGACGAGCGCGGCTACCTGTACATCGCCGGCCGCAAGACGGACATGATCATCTCCGGTGGCTTCAACGTGTACCCGGCCGAGATCGAGCGGGTCATCGCGCAGCACCCCGCCGTCGACCTGGTCACGGTCGTGGGCATCCCGGACCCGGAGTGGGGCGAGACGCCGGTCGCGGTCGTCGTCCGCAAGGGCGCGCCCGATCCCGGGCTGGAGGAGTCCCTGCGGGCGCACTGCCGCGGGAACCTCGCCGGCTACAAGCAGCCGCGCCGCTTCGAGTTCCGCGACGAGCTGCCCCTCGGCCCCGCGGGCAAGATCCTCAAGCGCGAGGTCCGCGCAGCCCTCCTCGCGCCGGCGGGGAGGTGAGCGGGATGTCCGCACCCACCGAGGCCCCGCCGACCGTCGCCTCGGGCTGGCGCCCGCCGTTCGAGGCGGCGAACGTCGCCGAGCTGCTCGCCCGGCGCGCCGAGCTCACCCCGGACTCGCTCTTCGCCGTCGACGAGCACCGCACCCGGGTCACGTTCGCGGAGCTCGCGGCCGACGTCGACCGGGCCGCCGCCGGGCTGCTCGCGCTCGGGGTGCGCCCCGGTGACGTGGTGTCCTGGCAGCTGCCCAACCGCCTCTCGACGATCGTGCTGTCGCTGGCCCTGTGCCGGCTCGGCGCCGTCCAGAACCCCCTGGTCATGCTGTTGCGGGAACGCGAGCTGACCTTCATCTGCGGCCAGGCCCGGACCGCGCACCTGTTCGTGACGGGTGAGTTCCGCGGCACGGACTTCGGGGCCGTCGGCGCCGCCGTCGCAGCCGCCGCCCCCGGGCGGCAGGCCCACGTCGTGGACCCTGCGGCACCGCTCGGCCCGGTCGCCGGCGCGCTGCCCGAGGGCGACCCCGCCACCCTGCCGCCGCTCCCCACCGCCGACGGGCCGGCCGAGGTCCGCTGGCTGATCTACACCTCCGGCACGACGTCGGACCCGAAGGGCGCCAAGCACACCGATCGCGGCCTGATGGCGGCGTCGGACGTGTTCTGCGCGAACCTGCGCGTCACCTCCGAGGACCAGACCGCCACGCTGCTGCCCCTCGCCCACGTCGGCGGGATCGCCCACGTGCTCACCTCGCTGCGGACCGGCAGCAGCCTGGTCACCAGCGCCGCGTTCGAGCCGGCGACCACGATCGACCTGCTGGCCGAGAACCGGATCACGCTGCTCGGCTCGGGCCTGCCGTTCATCAAGGCCTACCTCGCGCGGCAGCGCACGCAGCCCGATCGCCCGCTCTTCCCGCACACCCGGGTCACGCTCTGCGGGGGCGCGGGACGGCCGGCCGCCCTGCACGAGCAGGTACGCCGCGAGCTGGGCGGGATCGGCGTCGTCTCGGGCTACGGGATGACCGAGTGCCCGTACGTGACCTGGGGGACGCCGGAGGACACCGACACCGAGCACGCGACGGCCGAGGGCCGGCCCGGTCCCGGCGGCGAGGTCGTCGCCGTCAAGGGGGACGGCACCCGCGCGGCCCCCGGCGAGGAGGGCGAGCTGCGCGTGCGCGGGCCCCAGCTGATGCTGGGCTACGTCGACTCCTCCCTCGACGAGGCCGCCTTCGACGAACACGGCTTCTTCCGGACCGGCGACCTCGGCACCGTCGGCGAGAACGGCACGGTGACCGTCACGGGCCGGATCAAGGACGTCATCATCCGGAAGATGGAGAACATCTCCGCCCGCGAGGTGGAGGAGTTCCTGGTGGACGCGCCCGGCGTCGCGGACGTCGCCGTGATCGGCCTGCCGGACGAGGAGACGGGCGAGCGGGCCTGCGCCGTCGTCGTCCCCACCGACCCGGCCGCGCCACCGACCCTGCCGGACCTCACCGCGCACCTGCGCGCGCGCGGGCTGTCCACCCGCAAGTTCCCCGAGCAGCTGGAGGTCCTCCCCGAGCTGCCCCGCAACGCGATGGGCAAGGTGGTGAAGCGGGACCTGCAGGTCCGGTTCGCCCCCGCGCCCGCAGCGACCGTGCGCACCCCCCTCGGCGAGCTGTCCACCGTCGTCTACGAGGTCGACGCGCACGTCGCGACGCTCACGCTGAACCGGCCGGACCGGCTCAACAGCTTCAACCGCACCATGACCGAGGAGGTCGCCGAGGTCTGGCGGCACGTCCGCGACGACGACGACGTGCACGTAGTGGTCCTGCGCGCGGCCGGCGACCGGGCGTTCTGCACAGGCCTGGACGTGCGCGAGGGCCCCTGGTGGAGCGACCAGAACCAGTGGAACCAGGATGACCCGGGCGCTCTCCTGAGCCCGCGCCGGCACCGGGTGTGGAAGCCGGTGATCGCGGCCGTACACGGCATGGCGGCCGGGGGTGGGATGTACTTCCTCAACGAGGCGGACATCGTCATCTGCTCCGAGGACGCCACCTTCTTCGACCCGCACGCCAACGGCGGCATGGTCTCCGCGCTCGAGCCGATGGGCATGCTGCGCCGCGGCGTCCCGCTCGGTGACGTGCTCCGCTGGGCCCTCGCGGGCAACGAGGAGCGGATCACCGCGCCCACCGCGCTGCGGCTCGGGCTGGTCACCGAGGTCGTCCCCCGCGAGCGGCTGTGGCCGACGGCCCGGGCGCTCGCCGACGAGATCGCCGCGCGGCGGCCCGCGTCGATCCAGGGCACGGTGCGGGCGATCTGGGAGTCGCTGGACCTGCCGCCCTCGCTCGCGGCGGAACGCGGGTTCGCCTACGCCCAGCTCGGCAACGTCGGACGGGAGAAGCTGCACCCGAGCGGCGGCGGCGAGAAGCGGTACCGGTGAGCGAGCGGCTCCCCCTCGACGAGATCACGATGCCGCGCACCCGCGGCACCGGCTGACAGGAGACCCATGACGACGCTCGAGAACCCCGACACCCGGCTCGCGCAGTTCGGCCTGCACCTCGACGGCGCCAGAGTCCCGTCGGACTCCGGGCGGACCTACGAGTCCCTGGACCCCTTCACCGGAAAGCCCTGGGCCGTGGCCGCGGACGGCACCGCCGCCGACGTCGACCGGGCAGTCGCCTCGGCCCGCGCCGCGCTGAAGGGCCCGTGGGGCTCGCTGAGCGCCACGGCCCGCGGTGAGCTGCTCCGCAGGTTCGGCGAGCTGATCGCCCGGGACGCGGACCGGCTCGCCGAGCTGGAGGTCCGCGACGGCGGCAAGCTGCTGCGCGAGATGGCGGGCCAGGTCCGCGGCCTGCCCGCCTGGTACACGTACTTCGCGGGGGTGGCGAGCACCCTGCACGGCGAGGTGATCCCCACCGACAAGGACAACTACCTCGTCTACACGCGGCACGAGCCGGTCGGCGTCGTAGCGGCCATCACGCCGTGGAACTCCCCGCTCCTGCTGCTCACGTGGAAGCTGGCGCCCGCGCTCGCGGCCGGCTGCACCGTCGTCGTCAAGCCCAGCGACTACACGCCCGCCTCCACGGTCGCGCTGGCCGAGCTCGCCACGGAGGCGGGTTTCCCGCCCGGCGTCATCAACGTGGTGACGGGGTGGGGTCCCGAGACCGGGAAGGCCCTGGCGGCCCACCCGGGCGTCGACAAGATCGCGTTCACCGGGTCGACCGCGACCGGCGTCTCCGTCGCGCACGCGGCGGCGGAGAACGTCGCGCGGGTGACGCTGGAGCTGGGTGGCAAGTCCGCGCAGGTCGTGTTCCCGGACGCGGACCTCGACGCCGCCGCGAACGGGGTCGTCGCCGGCGTGTTCGCCGCGACCGGACAGACCTGCCTCGCCGGCTCCCGGCTCCTGGTCCACGAGTCCGTGGCGGACGAGCTGGTGGCGCGGATCGTGGACCGCGCGCAGCGGATCGTGGTCGGGGACCCCAAGGCGCCGGAGACCGAGATGGGGCCGCTGTCGAACGACCGCCAGCTCGACGTCGTCCTGAGCCACTTCGCGTCCGCCCGGGAGCAGGGCGTCCGCATCGCCTGCGGTGGCGGACCGGTGCGCGAGCTGGGCGGGTATTTCGTGCAGCCGACCGTGCTCACCGACCTGCCCGCGGACGCCCGCGCGCTCACCGAGGAGATCTTCGGCCCGGTGCTGGCCGTGTCCACGTTCCGCGACGAGGACGAGGCCGTCGAGCTGGCGAACTCCACCCCGTTCGGGCTGGCCGGCTCGGTGTGGACCAAGGACGTGCACCGCGCGCACCGGGTCGCCGCGGGTCTGCGCGCCGGAACCGTCTGGGTCAACGCCTACCGCGCTGTGGCCCCGCAGGTGCCGTTCGGCGGGACGGGTCGCTCGGGGATCGGCCGGGAGAACGGTGCGGACGCGATCCGGGACTACACCGAGACCAAGGCGGTCTGGATCGAGCTCTCCGGGCTGACCCGGGACCCCTTCACCCTGGGCTGAGCTTCACGCCGGGTCGGGCGCGGCCGGGCCGGGGCGGTTCCCGGCCCGGGTGCGGTCAGAAGCGGATGTGCATGTCCTCGCCGGGCGTCTCCGGGTCCGCGACGGCCTGGCAGCCGAGGATGTGCCCCTCGGCGAGGTCGTCGTCGTCGAGGACGTCGTTGGACAGCATCCGCACCCGCCCCTTGAGCACCTGGGCCTGGCAGGACCCGCACACGCCGTCGCGACAGGAGTAGGGGGCGTCGATGCCCTTGCTCAGCAGCAGGTCGACGAGCTTCACCTCCGCCGGCCAGGACAGCTCGTGGGTCTCCCCCTCGAGCTCGACGACGACCCGCACCGCGTCCGCAGAGCCCTCCTCCCCGACCGTGGGGACGACGATGTCGGCGAAGGGGTCCGTCTCCAGCGAGGTGTAGACCTCGACGTGCACGCGGGCGGACGGGGCACCGGCGTCCTGCAGCGCCCCGGACACCGCCGCCATGAAGGGGGCGGGTCCGCAGATGTAGCTCTCCCGGTCGACGCAGGGCGCCACGAGCGTCCGGAGCTGCTCCCGCGCCGGGATCCCCTGCACGGACTCGAGCCAGTGCAGCACGGTCAACCGGTCGGGGTGGGCGGCAGCGAGCCGGCGGAGCTGCCCGGCGAAGATGACCGACGCCTCGTCCCGGTTGGCGTAGAGCAGGGTGATCCGGCCCGTGCCCAGCGCGAGCGCGGACTTCAGGATGGAGAAGACCGGCGTGACACCGCTGCCCCCGGCGACGAGCAGGAAGTCCGCGTCCAGGTCCGGCGGGGTGAAGACGCCGGAGGGCGCGAGGACCTCGATCCGCGATCCCGCGCGGACGTTGTCGCACAGCCAGTTCGAGCCGTAGCCCTGCGCGGTCCGCTTCACCGTCACGGTCAGCCGCTCGTCCGCGTGCGGAGTGCTGGCCAGCGAGTAGCACCGCGCGACCGAGCCCGTGCGGTCGCTCGGGATGCGCAGGGTGAGGAACTGTCCCGGGCGGTAGCCGAACATCTCGCGGTCCGCCTCCGGCACCTCGAACACCAGCGAGCGGGCGTCGGGCGACTCCTCGACGACGGCCGCCACCGTCAGCACGCGGGAGCGGGGGCGGACGGTCGCGCTCTCGGTCCGGTCGGCGGTCGGCGCGGCGCTGAGCTCGGCCATCGGGTTCCCTCCAGTGGGTGCGATGCTGCATCGGCCGCCATCGACGGCAGCCTGTTTCTGACATAGTGTATGTGCAGTAACACCAGCAGAAGAGCCATCGGTGCGATGTGACGAGGTCGTCCTCTGACACCATCTCCGCGCATCGGCGGCCACCCCGTCACCGCCGGAGGACACGACTCGTGAGCAGCCATGTGGGCGTCGCCGACACCGAGGACCAGCGTGCGCTGGTCGACGCCGTCGGCCGGGTGCTGGAGCGGTGCTGGAACGCCGAGCAACGGCAGAAGCAGGTCGGCGACGCGGCGGCGGTCTCGGAGCGTCCCGTGTGGTCCGCGATGGCCGAGCTCGGCGTCGCCGGGCTGCCCGTGCCCGAGGACGAGGGCGGCTCGGGCGGGCGCTGGGCGGACCTGGCCGTCGCGCTGGAGACCGTGGGCGGTGCACTCGCGGCCGTCCCGTCGATCGGGGCCGCCGGCGCGCTGGGCGCGCTGGAGGGACTCGACGGCGTCGCGGAGACCCGGGCGGCGATCACGGCGGGTGCCACCCTGGCGACCACGACGTGGACCGCGGACGGAGGAACCTTCACCCTGTCCGGCCCACGGGTCTCGGGCCGCGCGGAGTCCCTGCTCTCCCCCGAGGCCGACGTCGTCCTGCTGCTCGCGGACGGCCCGGACGGGCCCGTCCTCGCGCTGGTCGCCACCGAGGACTCCGCCGTCACCCTCCGGCGGCACACGAGCCTGGACCTGACCCGGCCCGTCGCGACGCTCGAGCTCGCCGACGCCCCGGTCACCGTGCTCGCCCGCGGGGACGAGGCCCTGGCGGCCGCCCGGCGGGGCCGCGCCGCAGCCGGGACGGCGCTCGCGAACGAGCTCGTCGGCCTGGTCGCGCACTGCCTCGACGGCGCGGTGGCCTACGCCGTGGACCGCGAGCAGTTCGGCCGGCCGATCGGCGCCTTCCAGGCGGTGAAGCACCGGTGCGCGGACATCCTCGCCTCGCTGGAGCTGACCCGGGCCGCGGCCAGGCACGCCGCCGCCCTGCTCGACGCCGGACCGGGCACCGACCCGGACGTCCTGGACGACGCCGTCGCGCTCGCGCTGGTCCGGGCCGAAGCCGCGGCCCACGAGGCGTCCAACGGGTACATCCAGGTCCTGGGCGGCATCGGTTTCACCTGGGAGCACGAGGCGCACCTGTACTTCCGCCGCTCCGGGGCGTCGGCCGCCCTGTTCGGCGGCGCGGAGGCACACAGGACGCGGCTGGACCCGACGACGGTCCGGGCCGCTGCCCCCGCTCCGGCCCTCACCGGGCCGGCGGCCGATCTGGACGCGCACGTCCACGATCTGCTTCCGGGCCACCGGCAGAAGTGGGGCGACGACGACTCCTTCGCCGCCCGGCTCGACTGGCAGCGCACCCTGCACGGGGCGGGTTGGATCGCCCCGCAGTGGCCGGAGGAGTTCGGTGGGCGCGGGCTCGGCATCGTGGACCAGGTCGCCTGTGACGCGGTGCTCGCCGGGCACCGGGCCCCCGCGCTGGCCGGCGTCC
Source organism: Pseudonocardia sp. (assembly GCF_025965585.1). GTDB lineage: Bacteria > Actinomycetota > Actinomycetes > Mycobacteriales > Pseudonocardiaceae > Pseudonocardia. Next base: position 8,243 of record NZ_JAOPWR010000315.1, on the reverse strand, counting down.
TCGGCGTCAACAACGTCGCCCCCACGCTCATGCACTACGGCACCCCGGAGCAGCAGCGCCACCTCGCGGCCATCCAGGCGGGCACGGAGGTCTGGTGCCAGGGCTTCTCCGAGCCGGGCTCCGGCAGCGACCTCGCCTCGCTGCGCACCCGCGCCGTGCTCGACGGCGACGGCCCGGACGCGGAGTTCGTGATCTCCGGGCAGAAGGTGTGGACGTCGGAGGGCATGGAGGCCGACCACAGTCTGCTGCTCGTCCGCACCGACCCCGACGCCCCGGCCCACAAGGGAATCTCGGCGCTGCTGGTCCCGCTGGACCTACCCGGCATCACCCGCCGCCCGATCACCCAGATCACCGGCGACGGTGGCTTCGCCGAGCTGTTCTTCGACGACGTCCGGGTCCCCTACTCGGCGCTGCTGGGCCCGCTGCACAAGGGATGGACGGTCACGATGACCACGCTCGCCTTCGAACGGGCCGGGGTGATCATGATGGCGGCGCGCCTCGAGCAGGACGTCCTCGACGTCGTCGCGGAGCTCGCGGAGCGGGACCTCGCACCCGGCGTCCGGCTGGACCTGACCGACCGGCTCGTCGAGGCCCGGCTGCTCGGCCTGCTGGGTCGCCGCGCGCTCGGCCGGATCGCCGACGGCGGCGCCCCCGGCCCCGAGCACTCCGTGATCAAGCTGGCCTGGTCCGCGGCGGCCCAGCACCTCGGCGAGACGCATCTCGCCGCGCTGGGCGCCGACGCGGCCGCGGCGCCCTCCGCGGCCGGCGCGCGGCACGGCTACCTGCTCTCCCGGGCCTCCACCATCGCCGGCGGCACCACGGAGATCATGCGCAACATCCTGGCCGAGCGGGTCCTGGGCATGCCCCGCTGACCGACTCCGACCCAACGATCGACCGGCGCCGGTTCCCCAGGGGGCCGGCGCCGGTCGGCGTTCAGGACGCCTCGGCCGGGCCCACGTACCGCGGGTCGAAGGGCCCACCCTGGACGGGAGCGGTCATGGCGTCGAAGCCGGTGCCGGTCGTGGATGTGGATGTGGATGTGGCACGATCCGGCCGACGTCGTCACCGTGGAGAGGCGGGCCGCCTGCTGGGCCCGTACGTCGTCTCGCTGCCCTCGTTCGACGAGATGGTCCGTCACCGCCGCCCGGTCCACCGGTAGCGGACAGCACACACGCGACGCTCGGCGCGATCTCCTCGCGGAACGGGCCGGTCGGCGCCCGCGGATCGTCCACTCCGGGTGAGGTGCTGCCCCGCAGGTGTGAGGCACGATGGCGGTTCCCGGCGTGAGGATGGCAGCCATGCGCACCCTGCTCGACAACATCCGGCGGATCGGATGCTCGGCGTGGTGACCGCTGCGCCGCTCGGGTGGCCGGCCGTGGGGCGACGATGACCGTCGTCGAGGTCATGGACCACGTGGCTGTCGGCTTCGAGTTGCTCGGCGCCGTCCTGCTGATAATGGGGCTCGTCTGGGCGGTGACCCTCTCCGGGTGGGTCTGGCGGCGGACGGGCCATGGCCGGGTGGCCTTCCAGACGTTGCGCGAGACCTTCGGGGGCGCGCTGCTGTTGGCGATCGAGGTGCTGGTCGCCGCAGACCTGATCCGGACGGTCGCGGTCGACCCCACCCTGGACAACGTCGCGATCCTCGGACTGATCGTGCTGATCCGGACGTTCCTGAGCTTCTCGCTGGAGATCGAGCTCGACGGTGTTGCGCCGTGGCGTCGCGCCCTGGTCGGCGGGGCGGGGCGTCTGGCCGTGGCGACGGCACGTGCGCGCGACCGGGCCGTACCCGCCGTCGACGGTCGGGGGGCCACGGGCGAGTGACGTCTCGCATCCGGTGGTCGATCGCCGCGGGCAGGGTGTGACGACCGCGAAATCGACCGGATCGGCGAACACGGCAGGGCCCAGCTCCGCGACGAAGGAGATCACCCCGCTCTGCGATCTCCTTCGCCTTCGCGACCGTGGATCGGGTGCGCGTCAATGCCGTCGATCGTCGGGGCGCGCCATGCGGCACCGATGACGGCGCATCACGGCCGAACCCGAGCCAGACCATCGCTGCGACCAGTGCCGTCGCGAGGGTGAACAGCGTACCGGAACTCCCTACTCTGCCTCAGAGGTCCGTTCGCGCCGCGGGGTGTAGACCTTTTCCTCCGTCTCCTGCCACGCCCCCGCACCCGCGCCGGCAGCGGCCCTGGCCTGCTCCCACTTCAGCCTCGCGAGCTCGTGCGGCGGCAGATCGACCCGGCGGTACCAGCGCCGGCACGCGGTGGCCAGGGCGGCGCCGCCCAACGAGAGCCCGATCAGGCCCAGGAGACCGCCGATCCCGATCAGCAGAGCCGCGGCGACTACCGCGCTCCGGTTGACGTCCTGCAGTGACCAGTCCGTGCGGCGGTCCATCTCGTACTCCCGTCGGTCGAGGACGGGCGCGCACAGCGCCCGTCCGCGAAGCGTGCAGGGGCCGGAGCACACGGGCATCACCCGCTCGGGATGATGTCGACGCTGCCCGGCTATCCGGAGGAGCCGACCTTCCCGCTCGTCGGGCGGAACCCCGCCGGATCCACGGACCCCGGCGGTGTCGTCTCCAAGGCCCGCGCGGCCTCCTCGGCGAATGCCCGTGCTTCGGCATTGGCCGTGTAGTCGGCGATCTCCCGCATCAGGCCGCGGCGGATCTTCGGTTGCTGCGACAGGGCCACCGCGACGACCGTCAGGAGCAGCCACATCGCGACGCTGCTGAGGACGATCAAGATCGCCGGGATGATCACCTCGCCCAGCCTCGACGCCAGCTGCTGGGCCGCGAACACCCGCCAGAGGAACATCAGGTTGACCAGGTAACCGATCACGTACGACACCGCGAAGGCGATGAGGAACTGTTTGAGACTGCCGGACTGCCTGCGGTTGCGGACCGGCTCGTCACGGATCGGCAGGAGCACCGACAGGACGTTGCCGACGCCCAGCCACAGCACGATGAAGCAGATCATCAGGGCGCACGCCTTGAAGAACGACCCCAGGTCACCGGCCCGCCAGGCGAGCAGACCGCTGAGCAGGAAGCCGAGCGGTGCGACCAGGCAGATCAGGGCCAGGTTCTTGATCACCAGCAGGTGCCACAGCCGGGCTCCTCCGTCGAGCGCGGCGCGCACGCGCATGGCGTCGAAGCTCATGGCGTTGAGGCACACCGCGCCACCCATCACCACCGAGATCGCCCACAGGCCGAGATAGGGCAGCCAGCGCTGGACCCGGTCCCATTCGAAGACCCGGATGAACCCCAGATAGAGCAGGCCCAGGGCCAGGCTGATGGCCAGGCTCTTCACCACCGACCGCGGCTTGCGGGTCAGGATGTACTCGATCTCGCCGCGCAGACCGTGCGCAAGCGCCGGCCCGTGCCGGCTCACCGCGTTGCGGCCCTGCAACGGGGTCAGCCCGTCGACCGCCGCCGCTTCGGGTTCCGCCTCACCGGCATCGAGCCGCGCGAGGCGGGCCGTGAGCACCGCGAGATGGGCTTCCAGAAGGGCCAGCCGCGCCACCGTCACCGCGGTCACGGCGTCGGCTTCGGCCCGGGCGGCCTCGGCATGACCGGCGCGCGCGGGTTCGACTGCGGCGTCCGCTGGCCCCGCAGCCGGGTGAGGTGGCGATGCGTCCGCTTCACTGTCCGACGCGCGGGCCACGACAGCGGGTCGCGCCGCGGGGTCCGAGCCGACGTCGAGGAAGGCGGCTCGCAGGCGGGCCCGCCTGCCCGCCGGTTCGGCCACTGCACCGGATCGCCGCTCGAGGTCGCGCTGCTCGTCGATCGCGCGTCGGACCTTGCGGCTCAGGGCTTCGACGTCGGCACGTTCCTTCCACTTCGACGCGAGTGCCGCGCGTTCCGCCGCGCCTGCGCGTTCGACCAGCTCGGTCAGATCATCGACGGCTGACATGGCACCTCCTGCTGCGGAGAACCGCCCACGATCGCTCGGTGTGCTCCCGCGGGCCCCGTGATCAGGCGACGTACACCACGCTCGGGCCGGCGTCGTACCTGTGACCACCCATGGACCTCGCCGCGTTGCCGCCGCGGGCGACGGTGCTTCCGACCGCGGTCCTGCGCATCACCCGGAAGTGACTATCCCACGCGGACCCCTGCGCCGGTCCGGAGGGCCTGAGCCCTGCGGGTCCCCCCGGGCGGTCACCCGGCCGTCCGCGATGGCGTCGGCCAACGCCCGGGGAGCAGCACCAGCCCGAGTGTCGCGCCCCCGAGCAGCGAGGCCTCCATCAGCGGGAACGCCCGATGATCGTGCCCCCAGCAGGGCGCTGATCGCGGCGGAGCTTCCCGCGGCCGCGAGGACGGCCGCGACCTGCCGCGGCGCCTCGCGGCCGCCCATGCGCACCGCGAGCACGCCCGGCCCGCCGCCCAGGGCGAGACCTCGGGTCCGAGCACCATGCCGAGGCCCAGGCCCCGTGAGAAAGGCCAAGACGACACCCGGCAGATCGGCCGGATCGGGCACGCCGCCCGTAGCGAAGATCGGTGCCCGGAGCCGAGCGCACCGTGCCGCCTCCGGCCCGCGGCGGCACCGCCCGTGCCGGGAGAGGCGAATGTCCGCCCCGCGGCTCCCGCACGGCTCACCCGCCCGGGATGAGGAGCCGGCGGCGCCGTCGGTGTCCGCTGGTGACCGATGACGACCATCCGGTACCGGGACCACTCCCGATCGGTACGCAGGCGGCTCCTCGCCCTATCGCTGCTCCGCTCCGCCGCGGCCGTCGCCGTGCGGCTGCTCGTCTACTACCTGGCGCCGTTGAACCAACCGATCAACCTGGTGGCCTGGATCGAGTTCGGGTCGGGGCTGCTCGCCTTCGCGTTGATCCTCGCCTGGCAGGTGCGGGCGATCCTGAACTCGCACGTTCCCCGCCTGCAGGCGGGACAGACCGTCGCCGTCGGCCTGCCGATGCTCGGTTTCGCCGCGAGCTACGTGGTCATCACCTCGAACACACCGGACAGCTTCGCCGAACCGCTCAGCCGCACCGACGCCCTCTACTTCACCGTCGCCGTGTTCGCCACCGTCGGGTTCGGGGACATCGCCCCGCGCAGCGAGGTCGCCCGGGCCGTCACGACGATCCAGATGCTCACCGACCTCGTCGTGGTCGGCCTGATCGCGAAGGTGCTGATCGGGGCAGTCCACCTGGCCGAACGCCGCCGGGACGACGCTCCCCCACAGGACGGGCCACCCGGGAATTGAAAGGAGCGGACGCTCAGCCGACCGCACGCGGCAGGGCGGCGTCGGCCTTGTCGATGATCACCCGGCCGAGCGGGATCAGCGAGACCGGGATCAGCTTGAGGTTCGCAAGGGCCAGCGGGATCCCGATGATCGTCAGCGCGAGGGCCACCGCCGTCGTCAGGTGGGCCAGCGCCAGCCACCAGCCGGCGAACACGATCCAGATGACGTTCCCGATCGCGGACGGCGCTCCGGCGTCCGGTCGCTTGACCAGCTCGCGGCCGAAGGGCCAGAGGGCGAAGTTCGCGATGCGGAACGCCGCCAGCCCGAACGGGATCGTGACGATGAGGATGCAGCAGACGATCCCGGCGGCCAGGTATCCGAGCGCGAGCCAGATCCCGCAGAGCAGCAGCCAGATGACGTTGAGCACGGTTCGCATGGCACGGTCCTCACGGCAGGGGCCTACATCGTGCCCCTGAGCGGGACGCGCGGCCTCACCCGCGGCGTATGAGTTCTGCCCGTACCGAGACCTTTACGTGCAGGAGTCGTTCCTGGTGCGGGAAGCGTCGGCCATGTGGTTCACCTCATCGCCCGCGCGGGTCTGTTGACGGCCGGCGTTGGTGGTGAACCAGCGGGCGACGTCGGCGAGTTTGATGTCGATGTCCTGGGAGGAGCGCACGAGCATCTGAAAGGCCTGGTCGCCCTCGACCCCGAGCAAGCCGGCCATGGTGCGGGCGGAGTCGTCGAACACCCCTGGCGTGTGCGAGTAGAGGTTGAGCGCCGCGCCGGTGCCGCCGTTGGTGGACAGCTGGGTCGACATCAACGACCGGTACCCGTGCTCGACCGCCTGCGGGGCGAAACGCGGCCACCGGTCGGCGTCCGGTGCCTCGGCCAGGTCCCGGGCCAGGATGACCCCGTCCTCAGGGGGTTGTTCGACGGCGGTGATGCACGGTCCCTCGTGGATCAGCGCCTGTAGCTCGTCGAGCTTGTGAACGTCCTCGTTGGTGGGGCAACGGGAGGTGATGTGGCCGTTCTGGCACGGCAGAGCCGAGGTGGCATGCGCTGCGCTCTACCCCACCGGTGACTCGGTGGCCGGGGACGCACGTGGACGACGGACACCGGGAACGCATGGCGGCCGAAGACCTGCGCCCCGTGTCCGGGCAACAGCCGTGTGTTCGTCCGCGGCTCGGGAGGCTACGCGCCGAACCCGACGGTGTCTTCGAAGGCGCGGCACAGCCGCGGGTTTGAAGCGGTCCGAGGACCCGATCAGCAGGAGGCACGAATCGTCCGTAGCGTCCCTGGCGGAGTTGTGAGCGGCGCCCGGGGCCGCTCAGCTCAAGGCCTCGACGGTTGGGAACACAGCCGTCGCGGCCGCCCAGCGAGCGTCCCGCGCGCGATCGCCATCGACTCGATGCCCACCCCGCGAAGTGAGGGCCGGGAGCGCGAGACCGCCGGTCGCGTACGGGGCTCAGGCCTCGTCCAGCGCTTCACCGAAGCTGCGCAACAGCGCGTGGTGACGGTTGTGGGCAAGGATATGACCGACCGTCAACACCGCAGCGACCGGCCATTCGATGATCTCGATCAGTGCCAGCGTCGCGACGCCGCCCAGGAAAGCGACCTGGTCCAGTGGGGGCAGGTGCAGATGCCCGATGCCGGGCATCTCGATATGGATCTCGTTCTGTGCCATGGCACTCGCAGCTGCCTCTCTCCCCCCGGCGGGGCGGTCCGGGCGTGCTGCACCGGCGGACCGACCGGTATCGAGGGTCGTCGCGGAATCGGCTGTCGCCATCGATGCGCTCCTCTCACTCCGATCTGATCCAGCATGATGCGGCGCTCCGGTCCCCGCCTCACCTCGACGAGGTGATTGCCCGCGGCATCCGCTCATCCGGGTAGTAGCCGATCATCCGGACGGGCCGCGGGGCCGTGCAAACCTCGCATCAGTGATCTGCTCAGTGCGTCATGTTCGCCGAGAACGAGCAGGGCGCGGTCGCGGACAACTTCATCGCGCCCTGGGCCCCGACCGCCTACCAGTTCATGCCCGGCCGGGTGCTGCGCGGCCCCGGGTTCGACGTCGATGACGAGAACGCGTCGTATGTGTACAAGGCCCAAGAGGAGATGGTCTGGCCCTACGACGACCGAGGCCGGCTCATCGGCGAAGACGTCTGGGAGATCGACCCCCGCCAAGGCCGAGATCATCAACCTCGACCCGCCGACGTCATGACCCCGCAGAAGGCCGCCGAGAGGCTGGCGCCGAGGCGCGAACCCACCACGGTGGCCGGGCCCGGCGCCGGGTCGGCTCGCGGCCTTCCGGCAGGATCCGGGCCACGTCCGCGCCCAGATCGGCGAGCAGCATGCCGACCGTCCGGCCCGCCCGGCCGACGTCAGCTCGAGCACCCGCACGCCCGCGAACGGGCCCCCGGGGGCAGGTGTCTCCGGGCACCTCCGACCTCGTCGTCGTTCCCGCGGGCGGACGATGGCGGGGAGGGTCACCGCTCTGCTATCGGGGTGTGTCGAGCCGTTCGTGGAGCCGGTCCAGGACGCCCTCCAGCGCGTCGGCCCGGCAGGCCGCGGCCACGTAGCGGTCAGGCCGGACGACCAGCACCTCGTCCTGCGGCCGCGCCAGCAGCAGATCCCGGAAGGCGCCGTCGACGTCCACCAGCCCGGTCGAGCCGGAGCCGGGGTCCGCGAGGCCGGCCCGGGCACCAGGCCCGCTCGGCCGCACCTCGAACGTCCGGCCACCCGCTCGGTCCAGCCGCGAGCGGGCGGCGGCGGAGAGCCGACGGGCGGGGTCGCCGGTCAGCCCGATCACGGCGAGGACAGGGCCGAGGACGTCGTCCAGCAGGCACCGCGCCCCTTCGGTGTTCTCGACGAGGGGCTGGCCGAACTGCCGCCCGACGGGCGAGCCCGGATCCGGCCGCTCCGGGGGAACGACCGCACCAGCCGTGTAGCGCGGCGCCGGCTTGTACTTCATCTGCAGGATGTAGTCCCGGGCGCCCGGGATCCGTTGCACCGCACGGAAGAACCCGTCCCGCACGATCTCCGTGGCGCGGTTGCGCGGCTGGTACA
>NZ_JAOPWR010000273.1 GCF_025965585.1 Pseudonocardia sp. | reverse complement strand
GGCGAGGATGGTCTCGAACGCCCGGCGCAGGATCTCGCCCCGCTCGCGTGGCGGGGTCGCGGCCCAGCCTGGTTGCGCCGCCGTGGCCGCGGCGAGCGCTGCGTCCCCGTCCTCGACGGTGGCGTCGGCGACGTGCACCAGGGTCCGACCCGTCGCCGGGTCCTCCACGGCGAGCGTGCGGCCGCTGCTGGAGTTCCGCCACACACCGCCGATGAGGAGTTGGGTGGGGGTGGAGTCCAAGACCTCGCTCGGGCGGGTGCTGGCGTGCAGTGTGCTCATGGCTGTCCTGTGGCTTGTGCGGGTCGGGTCGGCCGGCGGCGCGGGGCTGCACCGGCCGACCCGACGTCTGTGCCGGAAAGGCGCCGGGAACCGCCCGGCGCCGGAGAACGGGCTCGCTCAGGTGGTGACCCGGGTCGGGTCGGCGGCGATCTCCGCCGGGAAGCTCTGGCCAGCCCGCTGCCGGCTGATCAGCCAGTAGAGGAGGCCGGAGACCAGCAGCCCGACGACGAAGGAGAGGTCCGCGCCGCCCAGCGCCCGGGTCACCGGGCCGAGGTAGAAGCTCAGCGAGAAGAACGGCACCATCGCCAGGAAGCCGGCGAAGTAGGCGGTCAGGCCGCGGGCCGACCACTGCCCGTAGGCGCCGCGCGGGTCGACGATGTCGGTGACGCTGTAGTGCCCCCGCCGGACCAGGTAGAAGTCGACCAGGTTGACGGCGGTCCACGGGACCAACAGGTAGACCATCACGCCGAGGAAGGTGTTGAAGGCGTTGAGGTAGTTGTCGGGGATCGCCACGCTGACCACGATGGTGGCGACACCCACGATCAGCAGGCCGAGCACCCGGGTGCGCACGCCGGGCCGCACATGCCGGATCCCGTCGGCGATGGTCGCCCCGGTGAGCATCGCCCCGTAGGCGTTGACCCCGGAGGTCCCGATCATCGGCGGCACGCTGGCCAGCACGGCGATGATCCCGAATCCGGGGAAGACCAGGTTGCCCACCTCGTGCATGGCGACGATCGGGTCGGACGCGGCGACGTAGGTGGCGAACAGGGAACCCAGGCATGCCAGCCAGCCGGCGCCGGCCAGCCCGCCGATGAACGTCCAGCCGATCAGCTTCTTGACCGGGGCGTCCTCGGGCAGGTAGCGGCTGTAGTCCGACACGTAGATGGCGTAGCTGATCTGGTACCCGCCGGCGGCGGCGAACTGCACGAGGAAGGGTGTGAACGCCCAGCCGGTGGCGCGCGGCGGGGCGCCCGCGGCCGCGTACTTCACGATCACGACCACGGTCAGGACCGCGAAGACGACCAGGATGATGAAGCTCGACCACCGCTGGAACACGTGCAGCAGGTCGTGGCCGACGATCGCGATCCCCACGGCGAGGAGCCCGAAGAGGACGTACCAGATCTTCCCGCCGGGGACGACGGTGTCGATCGCCTCGGTGGAGAGGATGAAGTAGAAGACGTTGTAGCCGACGTAGATGAAGATCGCGACGGCCATCGGGAACATGGCGCCCCGGGCCCCGAACTGCGCCCGCGACTGGATCATCTGTGGCAGGCCCAGGCGCGGCCCCTGGTTGGCGTGCAGCGCCATGAACAGGGTGCCGAAGGCCATCCCGGTGACCACGCCGATGATGGACCAGATCAGTCCCAGCCCCATGCTCGGGCCGATGAAGCCGATCAGCATGGACGGCAGGACGAACCCGCCGGTGAACCAGAACGGGCCCTGGTGCCAGACGACGCCGTGTCTCTCGGCGAGGGGGACGTAGTCGATCGAGCGGGTCTCCAGGCCTCGGATGCCGGCCTGCGGACGTGCGTCATTGCCCATGGTGCCACTCCTTTGTGATGGGGTCGTGCGACGCGATCGCCGCGTCAGGCGCAGTGCGGTGTCCGTGCAGCAGGGCGGATCGCGCCCGGCGGCCTCAGTGCGGGGGTGCTGCGCCGGGCCGGTGGTGGACCTCGCGGCCCTGCAGGTAGACCGAGTCGACCTGGGTGCGCCGCAACTCGTCGATGTCGGTGCGCGGATCGCGGTCCAGGACGACGAGGTCGGCGTACTTCCCGGGCTCGATGGAGCCCACCCGGTCGTCCATGCCCAGCGCCTTCGCGCCTTCGAGCGTGAACAGGCGCAGCGCCTCGCTGAAGCTGATCTTCTCGTCCGGTTCGACGTGCCGGCCCCAGTAGCTGCGCCGGGCCATCAGGCACCAGATGCCGAACAGCGGGTTCGACTGTTCGGTCTCCGCACCGAGGCAGACGTCCGAGCTGGCTGCCGGCAGCACGCCGGCGTCGAGGATGGTGCGCAACGGGAGTCGTCCGGTCATCCCGGCGTCGCCGAGGAGCATCGGCACGTAGTCGCCCACGAAGTTGTGCAGGAACGCCGGCTGCAAGACCGGGCGCACCCCCGCCAGCCGCCAGGTGGCCAGGTCCCGAGGGGAGTCGAGCACGTTGCCCAGGTGCTCGATCCGCACCGCGGGATGGTCGGCGGGGTCGCCCGAGCCGAGCACCGCGGCCAGCGCCTCGTCCTGCGCGGCGGTGCCGTTGGTGTGGATGGCCAGATGCACGCCGGCCGCTCGGGTGGCGGCGATCGCCTCGCGGATCGCGGCGTAGGGCAGGTTCAACCGGCCGTGGTAGCCGGGGTGCGGGGCGTGGTCGAGCACGTAGGGCGTCCGGCTGGCCGCGTTGCGGGAGGAGTAGCCGCCGTCGGCGAACACCTTGACGCCCACGGCCCGCAGCCGGTCGGGATCGGCAGGCCGGTGACCGCTGACCCAGCTCGTGGCCTCGGACAGCGGCAGCGCCGCCGGCGACATGAGGTAGAGCCCGGCGCGTGCCGGCAGCCGGCCGCTGCCGGTCAGCCGCTCCAGGAGCGCGGCACCGTCGGTGGACTCGACCATCTCCCCGAACGCGGTGACCCCGTGCGCGGTGAACAGGTCCCGGAAGGTGTCGACGACGTACCCCTCCACCGTGCCGGCGTCCGGGGTGGGGATGGGGAGCATGGGGTCGATCTCGGCGACCAGCCCGGTGGGCTGCCCGGCCCCGTCCACCTCGACGACCGGGCTGCCCCAGCCGCCGGCGGCACCGGCCATGAAGCGCTCGACCCCGGCCAGCCGCAGGGCCAGGGTGTTGAGCACCGAGGCGTGGCCGCCCATGTGCAGCACGATCGGCACCCGGTCGCTGACCCGGTCCAGTTCGGCGCGGGTCAGGTAGCGCCGTTCGGCGATCTTCTGGTCGAAGAAGAGGTTGGCGTAGCCGACCAGCCACTCGTCTCCGGAGATGTCGGCCAGCCCGGCGTGCAGCGCGTCCAGGACGTCGGGGATGGTCGCGCAGCCGGGGAACCGGCAGTCGACCCCGCGTCCCCGCCCCACACTGATGTGTTGCAGGTGCATGTGCGGGTCGACGAAGCCGGGCAGCACCAGCCGCTCGCCGACGTCGTGGACCGGAAGGCCCGCGGCCCGTGCCTGCTCGGCCAGCTCCCGGCCTCCGACCGAGTCGATCCGTCCGCCACGGACGACGACCGCCTGCGCGTCCGCCGTCCCGGTGACGGTGACGACGCGACCGGTGAGCGCGAAGTCTGCTGCCGGCTCGGTTCCGATGGTGCTCACGACGGCGTCAGCGCCCCGCGCCGAGCGGCCCGGGGGCCGCGTCAAGCGTGGGGAAGTAGCCGGCGGCGAACTGGATGCGCCGCTGGAAGGGCTTGGCCTTGGCCAGCGACCAGATGAGCGCGGACCGGGCGCCCAGCGCCTGGTCGGGCCAGCGGGTGCCGATCTTCCCGTACATCCGGGAGTAGCGCTGCACCCGGTCGACCACCGGCTTCTCGCTGCGCTGCCACACCTGCAGCGCCGTGTCGATGTCGTGCACGTCGAGGGACTGGGCCAGCGCGATGCTGTTGGTCATCGCGGTGCAGGCGGCCTGCCCGAGATTGGGCGACATGGCGTGCGCCGCGTCGCCGATGACCGCGGCCCGACCCCGGTACCAGTTGCGGGTGACCACGTCGGAGAACGCCGCCCAGCGTCCCTCGGGCATGTCCGGCACTCGTTCGAGCTGGGAGCGGAAGCTGGGAAAGGAGTCGATCCAGGTCTGCCGGTTGAACGGCTGCTGCGCCGTCCCTTCGGTGTCGTCCTCCGGGCAGCAGAGGAAGAGGTAGGTCCACTCGGGCGACGACGGGATGACGCCCACCCGGCGTCCGCCGTTCCATTCCTCCCACGCCACGTTGACCGGGTCGTCGTCGGTGCGCGGTACGAGGTGGCGCCCGCAGCCGTCGCCGAGGTTGGTGATCTGCTGGGTGAGGCCCAACGTGTCGCGAACCCGGGAGTAGACGCCGTCGGCGCCGATCACCAGGTCGGCCTTCACCGAGCTGCCGTCGGCCAGGTCCAGCGACCCGTCCGCACCGGCGCCGATGACCGCCGAGCTGGTCCGGATCTCCACGCCGGCGTCGATGGCCGCCTGTACCAGTGCGGAGTGCAGATCGCGGCGCAGGACGGTGTACAGCCGGCCGTCGCGGAGCCACTCGCGCTGCAGCAGCCGCTGCTTGTGGTCGCGCAGCTCGGGGCTGTTGATCCGCTCGCCGCGCGACGTGACCGCCTCGGCGGCACCGATCGCCTCCAGCGCGCGCAGGGCGTTCTCCCAGAGGTAGATGCCCGCGCCGATCTCGCGGAGCTCGGCACCCCGCTCGTGGACCCGCACCGACCAGCCGCGCTGCGCCAGAGCGGTCGCCATGGTCAGCCCGGCCAGGCCCGCGCCGGCGATCTCGACATGCCTAGTGGTGCTCACGTATCTCCCTCGACCATGGGTGCGTTTGCTGTAGCCACACTTCAGTTTTGTGGAAGCTACTTCAGACGTGGCGGTCGCTACAAGAGGCGCGGGACTTCTCCGGTCGTGTCGGCGCCCCGGATGGCGCCCCGGATACAGTCGGGGCCGCCCCGTTCCCCAGGAGAGAAGGCGGTCTGTGACCAGCAAGCCGGTCGATCCCCCCGGGGACCTCGGGGGCCGCATGCGCGAGCTGCGCCGCCGGAACAACATCACCTTGCGCGAGGTGGCGGACGCTGCCGGGGTCTCCGAGAGCTTCGTGTCCCAGGTCGAGCGCGGCGTCGCCAACCCGTCGATGGCGTCGCTGCGCCGCATGGCCGAGGCACTCGGGGAAAGTGTCGCGTCACTGTTCGTGGGCGCGGAGATGCCGGGCATGGTGGTCCGGGCCGGCGACCGGAAGCGACTGGCCCACCCGGCCGGCTCCCTGGACGACTACTTGCTGACCCCGCCCGGGGCCAAGACGCTGCAGATCATCTACTCCGTGGTCGCTCCCGGTGACGGCTCCGGCGAGGAGCCGTACACCCACCCGGCCGACGAGGAGTGCGTCATCGTCATCGTCGGGCAGCTGGTCGTCACCGCCGGGGGGGAGGAGTACCTCCTCGAGGAGGGCGACTCCCTACTCCTGGACCCCCGTCTGCCGCACAGTTACCGCAACCCCGGGCAGGTGCCGGCCCGATCGATCTGGGTGATGAGCCCCCCGATGTACTGACCGCCGGCCCCGTCAGCGCCAGTACGGCCACGACCGGATGAGTGAGCGACGGCGGTCGCGAGCCATGTCCGAAGCACGGGCGTCGCAGCCGCACCTCGGCCGTGCCTCAACGAGGTCGGGGCAGAGTGGCGTCCGCCAAGGTGGTGTGCGGCCGGGGAATGTGATGACGCGGGCCAGGCGGTCGGCCAAGCCGCGCGCGAGGGTGGTCTTGCCCACCCCTGGCGGACCGCTCAGGAGTACGACCCGTGCAGAGGAACCTCCGTGAAGGCGATCGCGCTGCGAATCCGCACGGAGGCGGCCGCTTGGCGGATGAGGCGTTCCTTCACGTCCTGGCCGAGGATGATCACGTCCCAGTCCTTGAGGAACGCCCCATCGGGAAGCAACCGCGCGTCATCGAGACCGAGGGTGGCTTCCGGATCTGGGAGCTAGCGAGGAACGTGGGCAAGTGTTGTGTTCATGGCGGCCTCCCGGGGAAGGGGAAGGGCTGAGGGAGTCGGCCGAAGCGAGCAGCGATGCGACTGTGCTGCGCGGCGGCCTGACAGTGCGCGCGGCGCAGCGACGGCAACGTCGGACGACGTCTTGCTGGCCAGCCGACCCGTTGTCTCGGCCAGGCGGGTGCCCCGGCCCTGCTCACGTGAGAGCCGGGGCACCGCTCTATTGGGTCGGCCTTGAATGTTCTACTGACCACCTCCGGGACATTGCTGTCCGATTCGGCGAAACATTTCCTGGCCGTTTACACATCGCGGCGAGCCTGACCACCAACAAGTGACCGGGCAGCAATCAGTTTTTCTGACTCAGTCTCGCCAGGGGGACACGGTGGAGATGGTCATTTTCAGCTGCAGCCGCTGGTGGAGCCGCAGCCCTCGCACAGGTAGCAGCTGCCCGCCGGGCGCATCTTCGTGCCACAGGTCATGCACAGCGGAGCG
>NZ_JAOPWR010000204.1 GCF_025965585.1 Pseudonocardia sp. | reverse complement strand
CTCACGTCATCCCGGCCCTCGGTTCCCGGAAGCTGCGCGATCTCTCGGCCGAGGACGTCGACCGGTGGCTCGCGGACAAGGCGGCCGTCCTGAGTACAAGCACCGTCCTCTCCATCCGCTCGATCCTGCGTCGGGCGGTGTCTCGGGCGCAGGCGCGCGACAAGGTGAAGCGGAACGTCGTCCTGCTCTGCGATGCGCCGAAGGGGCAGGACGGCCGACCGTCCAAGGCCCTCACGCTCGCCGACGCGGAGAAGCTCCTGGCAGCCGCCGAGGCGGACGCGTCATCGTTCGGCACCTACATCGTGGTCTCGCTACTGCTCGGCGCCCGCACCGAGGAACTGCGGGCGCTCACGTGGTCGCATGTCGACCTGCGCGGGAGCGAAGCGCCCCCGATCCCGCCGCACATCATGGTGTGGAGATCGGTGCGCGTGGGCGGAGACACGAAGACGCGGAGATCCCGCCGAACGCTCGCGTTGCCGGCGCGGGCAGTTACCGCGTTGGCCTCGCATCGGATCCGGCAAGCCGCGGTGCGCGCACTCGCCGGCACGGGGTGGTGTGACCGTGATCTCGTGTTCGCCTCGGAGGTCGGAACGGAACTCGATGCGGCCAACGTTCGGCGGGGATTCCGCCGGATCGCGCGGTCCGCCGGCCTGGTGGCGGGGGAGTGGACGCCGCGTGAGCTGCGACACAGCTTCGTGTCTCTCCTGTCCGACGCCCGGGTTCCGATCGAGCAGATCGCCCGTCTCGTGGGTCACAGCGGAACGTCGGTCACCGAGCAGATCTACCGCCACCAGCTACGGCCGGTACTGGAGGACGGGGCGACCGCCATGGATCTCATCTTCCCGACCGCGGGGGCGTAGTCACCCAGGTAGTCACCCTGAAGATCAAAAAGGCCCCGTCCGCATCTGCGGACGGGGCCTGACCTGGTGGGCGATACTGGGATTGAACCAGTGACCTCTTCCGTGTCAAGGAAGCGCTCTCCCACTGAGCTAATCGCCCGAGGCGGAGGCGGGAATCGAACCCGCGTACAGGGCTTTGCAGGCCCTTGCCTAAGCCACTCGGCCACTCCGCCGAAGTCCTCGGAGTGGCCTCGAACTAGCACCTGCACTGCCGTGGAATTCGATAACTTGGAGGTCCGACGGGACCCGAGGTTCCTCCGAGCGGACGACGGGATTCGAACCCGCGACCCTCACCTTGGCAAGGTGATGCGCTACCAGCTGCGCTACGTCCGCACGTGCAGCGTCTCCGCTGCGGTGTTGGTGAAACCTTAGCGCAGGCCCGGACGGGGTTCCAAACCGGCCCCCTTGACCCGCGCGTCAGGCTTCCCACCTGCGACTAGTCACGCGCAGGGTCGTTCAGGAGGTCCGAGATCGCGAGATCGAAGTCGAGCCAGGCGTACTCCGTGTCCCTGGGTACGGCGACATAGGTGCGGTGGAGGAAGTCGCCGAGCGTCTGGGCGCACGTCGTGAAGACGGCGTGCCCGGACGGGGACGACAGCTCCAGCAGCACCCTGCTGGGGTTGTGCGGCATCGGTCGAACCTGAACGTCACCCGTGCCCGCTTCGGTGATGAGGCCTTCGTGCAGGAGGTCCCGGGCGAAGACCCAGTCGACCGCCGTGCCGTTGCCCGTCCGGAAGGACGCCTGCACCGCGTAGGGGTCCCGGCTCTGATAGGTCAGATCGACCTTCACTGGCACCACCGGAGCGTCGGGGGCGATCAGTTCGAACACCGCCGGTGAGGTGATGACCGTGTGCTCGTCGCGCATCGTGCGTCCTCTTTCGTGGTCCCGCGTGGTTCGTCATGCTGAAAAACGACCGTGTGGCAAAGATGTGACGGGTAGAGGGACAGAGACCGCTCGGATGACCCCCGCTGTCACCCTGTCGGGTCAGCGTGTCCCCCGCATCGACGCACGTCGGTGCGATGTGGAGCACGTTGCTGGACTAATCTGAACCGGTCGCGGCGCGGTCGCGAAGACAGAACGTGAGGATCCAGCAGGTGGCCGAGGTTGCCGAGACCCCCGACGCGTCCGACAGACGCGGTCGGCCCGGGTCGCGCGCTGGGCGTGGCCCGGATCCGGTCGACGAAGCGCTCGTCAAGCGGATCGTGGGTGGCGACCAGTCGGCGCTCGGCGCGTTATACGACCGTTTCGGCCGTCCGGCCTACTCGCTGGCCCGGCGCATCTGTGCCGACGACGGCATCGCCGAGGACGTCGTTCAGGAGGTGTTCCTCGCCTTCTGGCGCGACCCCACCCGCTTCGACGCCACGCGCGGCACGTTCGGCACGTGGCTGCTGACGCTCGTCCACCACAAATCCGTCGACGCCGTCCGCAGGGAGAGCGCCATCCGGCGCCGCACCGTGCCGGCCGCCGAGGACGGCGACGAGTGGTCGGCGCCCCCGGGGCCCGGCGCCGATCAGGCCGCGCTCGGCAAGGTCGTCGCCGGTCAGGTGCGTGACGCGCTGGGCCGGCTGCCCGCCGAGCAGCGCCAGGCCCTCGCGCTCGCCTACTTCGGTGGCTACACGCAACGCGAGGTCGCGGCGTTGACCGGCGTGCCACTGGGCACCGTCAAGTCCCGCATGTTCACCGGGGTGCAGCGCCTGCGCAGCGTCCTCGGCCCCCTGCTCGGCGAGTTCGCCACCGACTTGGGCGGCGCCCGATGACCACTCCCCGCAACCAGCAGTCCTGCCCGCTGAACGAGCAGGCCGTCGGATGGGCGCTGCACGCGCTCGAGCCCGACGAGGAGATGGCCGTGATCATGCACGTGCCGACGTGCCCGTCGTGCCAGGCGGCGGCCCGCGACGCCGAGGCCGTGCTCTCCCACCTCGGCGCGTCCGTCGAACAGGTGGAGCCTCCGCGCAGCCTGCGCGACTCCCTCCTCGCCGCGGCCGCCGAGACGGCTCAGCAGCCGGCACGCCCCCAGCCGGCGCCCGCCCCGACGCCCGCATCGCGCCATCGCGTGCCCGAGCCGGTGCTCACGGAGCGCGGGTCGTCGCGGCGCTCGCCCCGGTCATGGCTGACGCGCGGCCGTCTCATCACGGCGTCGGCCGCTCTCGTCGCGGTGATCGCGATCGGCGGCCTGGCCGTCCGCACCGCCCAGCTCGAGCAGCAGAGCCAGACGCTGAGCGCCCAGGCTCAGAACATCGCCGACCTCGTCGGGCAGCTCGACCGCCCCGACGTCAAGCACGCGATGCTCGCGAACCTGTCCACCGGCGCCACCACGGCCGCGGTCGTCGTCGTCGACGGCAAGCGGGAGGTCTACACCGTGAGCCTCCCGGCCAACGCGAGCAACAACACCTACGTCCTGTGGGGCCTGCGGGCCGGGGCCGCGCCGGCGCCCCTCGGAGCCTTCGACGTGTCGAGCACCGACACGGGGGTGCGTACTGTCGGCACCGTGGGAGAGAACGACAGGTTCACTGACTACGCCATCTCCATCGAGCCGGGCCACACGGCGCCTGCGTCACCGACCACGGTGGTGGCGAAGGGCCAGGTCGCGTGAGCGACGCGGGACCCCGTCCGGGTTTCCGCGCGCGGCTCGACGACCGGCCGACGCTGCGCCGCACCTATCGCGTCGGCGTCGCGGTCGTCGGTGCGCTGGTGCTCGTCGTGGGCGTCATCGCGATCCCGTACCCGGGCCCAGGCTGGCTCATCGTCTTCGCCGGTCTCGCGATCCTCGCCACGGAGTTCACCTGGGCGAAGCGGGTGCTGCACTACGCCCGCGGCAAGTACGACGCCTGGACCGCCTGGCTCGGCTGTCGGACGCTGGTCGTCCGCCTCGGGGCGCTGGCCCTCACCGGGGTGATCGTCGCGGCCACGCTGTGGGTGCTCAACGCCTTCTACCTGGTGGCCGGCTGGGTGGGGCTGGAGCGGTGGACCTGGTTGCAGAGCCCGATCCTGGCGTGATGTAGGGTCTTCCACGGCAAGGGCGATTAGCTCAGGGGGAGAGCGCTTCGTTCACACCGAAGAGGTCACTGGTTCGATCCCAGTATCGCCCACCATGCCAGAAGGCCCCTGACCTGCGGGTTCAGGGGCCTTCTTCTGCTGCTGGCGCGGCTGACCGGCCCCGAGAGGGCCGGTTGTAAACCGGTCTGTAAACAACTGCTGCCGGGTGTCCACCCTGCAGCACCAGGTCTCGTGTGTCCCGGACGTTCTCCCGCCCACGGTCTCGGTTGGGGAGCGTCGAGCGTTGGTCGACAGCGGGATCGGCTCGGTGGAGACGACAAGAGGCCCCGCCGAGGTGTGTCGGGCGAGGCCCATGGTGGGAAGAGCTGTCAGTTGTCGAGATCGTGCGCTACCGGGCTTAGCTGGACGGGTGGGAGGAAGAGACCGCTGATCTGGTCTGCCGCGGCGCGGTCGAGCTCGGGGACATCGGCGGTGTAGACCTCGAGGGTGAAGGCCACGCTCGCATGGCCGAGGCGGGTACTGACGATCTTCGGGTTGATCCCCGCGCGGAGTGCCATCGTGGCGTAGGTGTGGCGGACGTCGTGCAGCCGGATGATCGGCAGCCCGGCCCGCTCGATGAGGCGTCCGAATCGTTCGGTGATCGTGTCGGGGTAGATCGGGCGGCCGTCGGGCCAGCAGAACAACAGACCGTGATCCCGGTAGTCCGGCCCCCACGCGTCTCGCTCAGCGTGTAGGGCGTCGAGATGGACGCGAAGGGCCTCGATCGTCGTCGGGTCGAGCGACAGCAGCCGGCGGCTGCGGAGGGTTTTGCCCGTCGACGCCTGGGCTTTGCCGGCGGCGATCACCCGGGTGCTGACCAGACTGATGGTGCCTGCGTCGAGGTTCACAGCGTCGCGTAGGGCGCCGACCGCCTCGGAGCGTCGAAGCCCGGTCGTCGTGAACAACAGCCACATGGCGAAGAATCGATCCCCGTGAGCCTGCCGGAGAAACGTGGCGAGCTGCGCTGGAGTCCAGGTCTTGTGAGGCCTTTTGTCGGCGCGCGGGTACTCGGCCGAGGCGGCGGGGTTCGTTGGTATGTATCGCAGCTTGGTCGCGTCGCGTAGCGCGCGGTGAAGCATCACGTGGATGCTCGCCACCGCTCGTGGAGAGAGGCCGGCCGAGGTCGTTGCGGGTATCCGTCCTGCTCGATACCGGCGGATAGCGTTCGTCGCTGCGGAATAGGAGACCTCCGCTCTCTTTGCAAGGTCGATGGGGCGAACGGCGCGGCCGGCTTCGGTCTCCGATTTCCACCAAGAGTACATGGCCTGGTTACTGTTCCCGCGGCGGCGGCCAGACGTCAGTAGCTTGCGGTACAGTGCATTAATGGTCTCCGGCTCGATGTCTTGAAGTTTTCGTTCCCCGATGAAGGGAATGATGTAGGCCGTTGCGTACGTGGAATAGTTCGCGAAGGTTGTCGGCTTGACCGCCATCTCGATCGTCGACAGCCACTCGGTCAAGTACTCGCTGACGGTGCGACGCGATGTCCGGACGTAGGTGTTGGTCCTCAGGTCGGCGTTGGCCTCTGCCAGGGCGTCCCATGCGGCTCGCTCGCTCTCGAATCCAGACTTCGCCTGCTGTCGTCGCTTCCCGGTGAGAGGGTCTGGGCCCAGGTCGACCATGTAGGCCCACTTGTTGCCCCGTCGGTAGACACTGCCGCTGAGGCTGCGACGCGCGCTCGTTCGCTTCCGGCGACCGGCATCAGGCTCCTGCGCCGGGCTCATGAGGCGTTCACCAACTCCTTGAGCCGGTCGCGCACGATGTAGACACGACCGCCCAGCCGCTTGATGGGCAACAGGCCGAGTTCGGCGTACCTGTAGGCCGATGCACGGCTGATGCCCAGGATCCGCGCAGCTATCGGCACCGTGATGAGGACAGGAAGGCTGTCGAAGTCATTCATGAGGTGTCTCCGGGATCGGTCGTCTTCGGGAGTGGTCCCAGCTTACGTCGTTTCCCTCATGTGATCGACTAACAATGACAAGTCTGTGGACAACTTCTTGCGAGGTTGCCTGAAACTGACTGCCTGGTGTCGACGTATTATGCGTGCTAGTGACGAATCATGGCCCGCAATGACTACCAATGACAAGTCTGCTCGGTCTGGAATCACCGGGCCGACTGACAGGCCGGGATGAGCATGTCGTGGTCGCGATCAGGCTTCGGTCGTCGTAGCACTGAGCAAGGTGGGCAGGGGTGACTTCTGGTAAAGCCGGAAGAAGCCCGGGCTGAAGCTCAGACCGAGTCCCGCTTGGTCTCCAGCCAAGCCATCAGTTCGCTGCGTCTCCAGCGGAGGTGGTGACCGATCTTGTAGGCGGGACAGAACACGCCCATGGATCGTTGCTTGTAGATGCTCTGGACCGGGAGCTGGAGCAGCTCGGAGACGTCGTTGATGCTCAGGAGGCGATCGGGGTCCTCAGCGGAGGCCAAGGTCATCACCCTCGTCGACGCCGCTGTCGATGTACGCGGCAAGTTCCATCCCGATCAGCGTCGAGGTGACGAGGTACCCGTCGCCGAAGACGTAGAGGTCCTCAGCGATGTCGGGTTCGAGGGGGACGGCGTCGGGTCCGATTCCGGTCGCGTCGACGGTGGTGGTGCCGCGGTCGGTGGTGATGGTCCACCGGTCGGCTGTGGGGGAGGGCTCGACGGTGTCGACGGTGGCGCGGTGGACGCGCAGACCCTCGGTGTCGATCTCGATCCAGGCGACCGGTTGTCCCTGTTCGTACGGTGCCGGCATCGAACCCCCTGATCACTGTGCGCGGCCGTGCCAGCGGCGGGCGTGCTGGACTTCGCGGGTGGGTGTGGTGCTCCGGCCAGCTTGATCGTCTGATGCGGTGATCGTCAACGGATGGCACCGGCGACCGCCCGGTCGTGCCGATGGGTGCGCAGAGGTGCGGCTTGGGGTGAATCCCGGTTCGGGTGGGTGTGGGTCGCCCGGAGGTCAGCACCGCGGCGAGGGGTCCCACCGGGACGGCGACGGGACCGGCCGTGGCCCATCCCGCGTGGGATCGCCCCCACCCCGCTCACACACGCCCCGCCGAGCCGCGCGCGATCTCACCGGGATGGCGTCACCGCCGACGCCCTTC
>NZ_JAOPWR010000121.1 GCF_025965585.1 Pseudonocardia sp. | reverse complement strand
GTGTTTCGCAAATGGTCACGACCGCCCGCGACGGCCGGGCTCAGGAGCGCGTCGTGCGGCACATCTCCGTGCAGAGCGGGCAGGGGCGGCCGTCGGGTTCGACCATCGACGCCGCAGCCACGCGGTGCCCGCAGACGGCCTGGTAGTAGCCGTCGCTCTGCGACATCTCGGACGTCAGCTCGATGTCCGGAACGCGGTGCGCCCAGCCGTCGGCGATGCAGGTGACGGACACCGTGGGGCGTCCGCGGTTGAGAGATTCCGTTCGTCCACGCTCTGCCCTGCCCATCAGTGCTCCCCGACCTCGCTTCCGACTGCTGCGGGGTGCGTACCCCGACGTGCTCGGACCTGCGCCCCCTACCCGCCAGTTTGCCGAGTGATCGTTGCATCCGCAAGACTGTCGGCAATCACATCTGCAAGCACGTTTGCAACGACGTCTGCAAGCACACGCACCCACATCGGCGGAGGCCCGGTATGGACGACTCCCACATCCGCGCCGTCGCCGCCGACGCGCTCGGACTCGTCACCTGGCGCAAGAGCCGGGCCAGCAACCCCAGCGGCGACTGCGTCGAGCTGGCCGGGCTGGACGACGGCGGGGTGGCGGTCCGCAACTCGCGCGATCCCCGCGGACCTGCGCTGATCTTCACGCGCGCGGAGATCGCGGCATTCCTGCGCGGGGCGAAGGACGACGAGTTCGACGACCTGATCGCCTAGGCCGGCCCTGCTCGGATGCGCCGCACGGGTGACGCGGCGCCGGACAGGCGGGTTATGGTCATCGGTGTGACGCCAGATGCATCGCGGCGGCGACGCCCGCTCGGCCCGGCCGACCCGAACGACACGGTGGGCGGCCCCACCGTCTCGCGCATCGTCCTGGGCACGCAGCTGCGCCGGTTGCGGGAGGCCAACGGCATCAGCCGCGAGGCCGCCGGCGCGCACATCCGGGCGTCCCACGCGAAGATCAGCCGTCTCGAGCTGGGCCGCGTCGGGTTCAAGGAACGCGACATCGTCGACCTGCTCACCCTCTACGGCGTCACCGACGAGAAGGAACGGGCCGGGCTGCTCGGCCTCGTCGACCAGGCCAACGTGCGCGGCTGGTGGCAGCAGGACAGCGACCTGCTGCCCAGCTGGTTCGAGATGTACCTCCGTCTCGAGCAGGAGGCGAGCATCATCCGCACCTACCAGGTGCAATTCGTGCCGGGCCTGCTGCAGAGCCCGGAGTACGCGCGGCAGGTCATCCTGGCCGGCCACCGCAACGATCCCGACCACGAGATCGACCGGCGCGTGCAGCTGCGGATCGACCGCCAGAAGATGCTCAGCGAGCCCGGGGCGCCGCGGTTCTGGGCCGTCGTGGACGAGGCCGCGCTGAGTCGCCCGTTCGGCCCTTCGGAGGTCATGCGCGACCAGATCGACCACCTGCTCGAGATGAGCACGATGCCCAACGTCACCGTGCAGGTGCTGCCGTTCCGCTTCGGCGGCCACGCCGCGGCAGGCGGCCCGTTCACGATCCTCCGGTTCGCCGAGCCTGACCTGCCCGACGTGGTGTACCTGGAGCAGCTCAACAGCGCGGTCTACCTGGAGAAGCGCTCCGACGTCGAGGAGTACCTCGGCGTGATGGAGCGTGTGAGCGTCCAGGCCGAGACGCCGGTGCGGACGCGCACCGTGCTGAAGGAGCTCAGGACCCGGCTCTGACCCCGGCTCAGGGCTTGCGGCCGATGCCGCCGGCGTAGAGCGTGTGCGTCGGGCTCTCGGCGGGCGTCCGCTCGTCCGGCCGCCAGTCGTTGGCGTAGACCAGGCCGGGCTCCACCATCTCCAGCCCGTCGAAGAACCGCCGTTGCTCGTCCCAGGTGCGGAACCGGCCCGTGCCCAGCCCGCCCTCGAGGAACGCCCGCTGCATGTCCCTGGCGCGCGGCTCGTCGTCGTCCAGGAAGTTGCTGATGAAGAAGAGGCTGCCCGGGCTGAGCCGGGCCTTGACGGCGTCGGCGAGAGCGTAGGGATCCTGGTCGTCGGAGAAGTGGTGGAAGATCCCCGAGGCGATCACCGCGAACGGCTGCGTGGGGTCGATCAGCTTCCGCACCGCCGCATTGTCGAAGAGCCCGTCGACGTCGCGGATGTCGGCCGTGATGACCTCGGTGGTGTCCTCGTTGCTCAGCAGCGCGCGGCCGTGGGCGAGCACCAGCGGGTCGATGTCGACGTACAGGACGCGCACCGAGGGGTCGATGCGGTGGGCGATCTCGTGCACGTTGCCCTCGGTGGGCAGGCCGGAACCGAGGTCGAGGATCTGGCGGATGCCGGCCTCGCCCACCAGGTAGCCGACCGCCCGGCCGAGCAGGCCCCGGTTGTCGGCGGCGAGCTGGCGGGACTCCGGCACGGCCTGGAACAGTGCGGCGCTGACCCGGCGGTCGATCTCGAAGTGCTCCTTGCCGCCGAGCACGTAGTCGTAGACCCGGGCGATCGAGGGAACGGTGAGATCCACGTCCGGCATCGCGGGGGCGTCCTCGAGACCCTCGCGTGCGGCCTCGTCCGGACGACGTTCCATCGAGCAGCCTCTTCCCTGATGCGGTCCGCGTCCGGTGCGCCCCCCGGACGGTTCGAGCCTAACGGGCAAGTCCCCGGCGCGTCGGGAGACGTGCCGGTGTCCGATCCGTCCTCTTCCCGGCCCTGGGAAATCGATCGGCCACGGGCGCGCAGAGAGGGCGTAACAGGCGGCTGCGAGCGTTCTCCGCACCCTGGAGGGTTCACGGCCGGGGTGCCGGGCGAGCGGAGGACGCGATGACCACTGTGTCACCAGATCAGAAGGCCGTGCCGCATCCTGTGGACGAGGTGCCCCCCGCGCCGCGGCTGCTCATCCTCGGCCTGCAGCACCTGTTCATCATGTACGCCGGGGCCGTGGCGGTGCCGCTCATCGTCGGCCCGGCCGTCGGCCTGGGCGCCGAGGACATCGCCGTCCTCGTGAGCGCCGACCTGCTCGTCTCCGGGATCGCGTCGATCATCCAGTCGGTCGGCATCTCGAAGATCATGGGCGTGCGCCTGCCGGTGGTGGCGGGTGCGACGTTCACCGTGCTCAACCCGATGATCATCATCGCCGACCAGTACGGGGGGCGCGCAGGCCTGCCCTACGTCTACGGCGCGCTGCTGGTGTCCGGCGTGTTCGGCCTGATCATCGCGAAGCCGTTCTCGATGGTGCTGCGGTTCTTCCCGCCGTTGGTGACCGGCACGGTGATCATGATGATCGGGCTCTCGCTCATCGGTGCCGACATCGGGCTCATCGCGGGGGACAAGACCGGCAACTTCACGGCGAAGGTCCCGGTGCTGGACGCGAACGGGCAGGTGGTGGTCCGGAACGGGCAGATCGTCACCGCGGTCAACCCCGACTCGGGTCAGGTGTCGCACATCGTGCTCGCCGCCGTGGTCATCCTCCTGATCGTCCTGATCTCGCGGTTCTTCGAGGGCTTCATCGGTCAGACCGCGGTGCTGCTCGCGATCATCATCGGCACGCTCATCGCGTGGCCGATGGGCCTGGTGGACTTCTCCTCCGTCGGCAGCGCCGGCTGGTTCGGCATCGCCGCGCCGTTCCACTTCGGGCCGCCCAAGTTCGCGGCCGCGGCGATCATCTCGATGTGCATCGTGGTGCTCGTGACCTACACCGAGTCCACCGCCGACATGCTGGCCGTGGCCGAGATGGTGGACCGCGACCTGACACCGAGCGACCTCGCCCGGGGCCTCGCCACCGACGGGCTCTCGGCTCTCCTCGCCGGCTTCATGAACTCCTTCCCCGACACCGCCTACGCCGAGAACGTCGGGCTCGTGAGCATGACCGGCGTGCGCAGCCGCTGGGTCGTCACCGTCTGCGGGGTGTTCCTCGTGATCCTCGGGCTGATCCCGAAGGTCGGCGCCGTGGTGGCGTCGCTGCCCGGGCCGGTGATCGGCGGCGCGGCCACGGTCATGTTCGCGATGGTCACCGCCGTGGGCATCCAGACCCTGCACAAGGTGACGTTCGGCGGCCCGCGCAACCACAACCTGCTGATCGTGGCCGTCTCGCTGTCGTTCGGCCTGATCCCGACCATCCAGCCGTCCTTCTACCAGCACTTCCCGGCCGACTTCCAGGTGATCTTCGGGTCCAGCATCACCTCCACGGTGATCGTGGTCTTCCTGCTCAACCTGGTGTTCAACCACTTGTGGCCGTCGCTCCCGCGGCGTCGGGGGACGGTCGAGACCGCCGTCGAGGCGGGCGCGGTGGTCGGCCGCCCCGGTTCCTGACAGACCGCCCATTCCTCGGTTTCCGCTTTTTCTCGTCTTTTCCGGATGAACGCTGTGAATGCGATCCGGGGTGGACGGCGCCCTCATGATCTGTTCAAATAACGAAAGTTAGGTGAGGCTCTCTTAGTAGGGATGACCAATGCTGTCCACGTTCGTGATCGGGCTCCGCGAGGGGCTCGAGGCCGCGCTGATCGTGGGGATCATCGCGGGGTTCCTGGCGAACCGGGGACGGCGCGACGCGCTGCGCCAGGTGTGGCTCGGCGTCGGGGCCGCCGTCGTGATCTGTCTCGTCGTGGGCGTGGTGCTCGAGATCGTGACCGCCGAGCTGCCGCAGGCCGCGCAGGAGGGGCTCGAGACCGTGATCGGCCTGCTGGCCGTCGCGATGGTCACCTACATGATCGTCTGGATGCGCAAGCACGCCCGCGGCATGAAGGCCGAGCTGGAGTCCGCCGCGGCGTCCGCGCTGGTGCGCGGCTCGACGGGCGCGCTGGTGGTGATGGCGTTCCTGGCCGTGCTGCGCGAGGGCTTCGAGACCGTGGTGTTCCTGCTCGCGGCCTTCCAGGCCAGCACGTCGCCGCTGCTCGCGGGCTTCGGAGCGCTGATCGGCGTCCTCGTCGCCGTCGCGCTGGGCTACGGCATCTACCGCGGCGGTGTGAAGCTGAACATGGCGCGCTTCTTCAAGGTCACGGGTGCGGTGCTCGTCGTGGTGGCCGCGGGCCTGCTGATGACCGCGGCGCACACCGCCCACGAGGCCGGCTGGCTCACCATCGGGCAGGAGCGCGCGCTCGACCTGTCGTGGCTGGTGCGCCCCGGTACGCCGATCTCGTCGCTGATCACCGGGATGCTCGGCATCCAGCCGTTCCCGACGGTCGTCGAGGTGGTCGTCTGGGTCGTCTACGCGATCCCGCTGCTGGCCTACGTGCTGTGGCCGACGGGCGGCTCCGCCCGGCGCCCGGCCGCGCGCACCACCGTCGCAACCGCCGGTCACTGACCGGTCCCCTCTCGCCCTTCCTGCACGAAAGGTCTTCTCGCCATGCGCGTCAACCGTGGCGGCGCCGTCGCGCCCGTGATCGTCTGCGTCCTGTCCGTCGGACTGCTCACCGCGGCGTGCGGCGGGAGCGGAGGCTCCGCGGCCGCGCCCGCGGCCGGTGGCACGACCGTGAAGGTCGCGCTGTCCGACGCCGGGTGCCGGCCGACGCCGGACACCGTGCCGGGCGGACCCGTGACGTTCGCCGTGTCCAACACGGGCTCGGGATCGGTCACGGAGGCCGAGCTGCAGAAGGGCGGGTCGATCCTGGGGGAGAAGGAGAACGTCACCGCCGGCATCGACGGCACGTTCGCGCTGCGGCTCGACCCGGGCACCTACAGCATGTACTGCCCCGGGGCGGCCAAGGACACCTGGAGCTTCACGGTCTCCGGTGCCGCGGCGCCCACCGCGGCCGCCGGCGCCTCCCTGACCGCGGCCACCACGCAGTACCACGACTACGTCGTGTCGGAGGTGGCCGCGCTGACCACGGCCACCACCGCGTTCACCGACGCCGTCCGTGCGGGCGACATGACGAAGGCCGAGGCGCTCTACGCCCCCGCGCGCGTCCACTACGAGAGCATCGAGCCGGTCGCGGAGAGCTTCGGCAACCTCGACCCGGCCATCGACGCCCGCATCGACGACATCTCCGACCCCGCGCAGTGGACCGGGTTCCACCGCATCGAGAAGGCCCTGTGGGTCGACAGGTCGCCGGCCGGCATGACCCCGGTGGCCGACAAGCTCGACGCAGACGTCGCGACGCTGAAGAGCAAGGTCGCCACCGCCGTCTACCAGCCCGCGCAGATGGCCAACGGTGCGAGTGACCTGCTGACCGAGGTCTCCACCAGCAAGGTCACCGGTGAGGAGGACCGCTACTCCCACACCGACCTCTGGGACTTCGCCGCCAACATCGCCGGCGCGCGTGAGGCGTTCGAACTGCTGAAGCCGGCCCTCACCGCGAAGGACGCCGCCCTCGCCCAGCAGCTCGACACGCGGTTCAGCGACGTCACCGCCGGGCTCGACAAGTACAAGCAGGGCGAGGGCTACGAGTCCTACACCGCCGTGACCGACGCCGACCGACGCTCGCTGTCGAACGCCGTGGACGCCCTGGCCGAGCCGCTGTCGCAGGTCGCGGGGAAGGTCGTCTAGATGCCGTTCTCCCGTCGCACGCTGCTGGGAGGGGTCGGGCTGGCCGGAGCGGGCCTCGCGGTGGCGAGCTGTGCTCCGTCGCAGGCCGGGGCGGCCGCCTCGGACACCGTTCCGTTCTACGGCGCCAACCAGGCCGGGATCAGCACCGACGCGCAGGACCGGCTCGCGTTCGCCGCCTTCGACGTGACGTCCACGCAGCGCGCGGACCTCGTCGCGCTCCTGCAGACGTGGACCGCCGCCGCCGAGGCCATGACGCGCGGCGCCGCGGTGCCGGGCGACTCCCCCTCGCTCGAGGTGCCGCCGGCCGACACGGGCGAGGCGGCCGGGCTGTCGCCGTCGAACCTGACCGTGACCATCGGGTTCGGGCCCGGCCTGTTCGACGGCCGCTTCGGGCTCGCGTCGCGCCGCCCGGCGGCGCTGCAGCCGCTGCCCGCGCTGCCCCAGGAGATCCTCGACGACGCGAGCAGCGGCGGCGACATCGCGATCCAGGCCTGCGCGGACGACCCGCTGGTGGCCTTCCACGCGATCCGCAACCTCGCCCGGCTCGGCCGCGGCACCGTCGTCACGCGGTGGACGCAGCTCGGGTTCGGCCGCACGTCGTCGACGGGTTCGGCGCAGGCCACGCCGCGCAACCTGATGGGGTTCAAGGACGGCACGCGCAACATCAAGAGCGACGACGTGACCTCGCTCGACCAGCACGTGTGGGTGTCGGACGGCTCGTGGATGCACGGCGGCAGCTACCTCGTCGCCCGGCGGATCCGGATGTTCATCGAGCCGTGGGACCGCGACACCCTCGGCGACCAGCACAACGTCTTCGGCCGCGACAAGGCCACGGGGGCACCGTTGACGGGGACGGCCGAGTTCGACACGCCCGACTTCACCGCGGTGGGCGCCGACGGCTCCCCGGTCATCCCGGCCGACGCCCACATCCGGCTCGCCGCCCCGGAGAACAACAACGGGCTGCGGTTGCTGCGCCGCGGCTACTCCTTCACCGACGGCATCGACGTCGCCACCGGCACGCTCGACGCGGGGCTGTTCTTCATCAGCTACCAGAACGACCCGGCCACGTTCGTCACGCTCCAGCGCAGTCTCGGCACCCACGACGCGCTCAACGAGTACATCCGCCACGTCGGCTCCGGGCTGTTCGCCTGCCCGCCCGGGGCGAACGGGGCCGGTGACTACTGGGGCAGGGCGCTGCTGGAGGCCTGAGCCGGGCGTTCGGCCGCCTGTCCTACGCTGCTCGGGTGACGGGAGGGGGCGGCGGTGTCGTGTCGCCCGCCGCGGACGCCTCGGCGCGGTCCCGCTGGCGGGCCCTGGTGCTCACCGACCCGATCGCGCGGCTCGTGCGCAACGCCGCGCACGCCGGCATCGACGACGAGTACTACGACCTGCGGCAGCTCGCGCTGGCCGCCGTCGACATCGTCGTCGGGTCGATGGGGTTCGCCCGCGAGGCCGGGATCGACGAGGTGGTCGACACGCTGGCCGGGCTGGCCGCGCGGATGCGGCCCGACGCCCCGGCGGGGGAGTGGCCCGACGTGGCGCAGGCGGTGCTCAAGGGCCTTCTCAACGACGCCCGCGAGCAGCGCCGCTTCAGCTACCGCTTCGCGGCCATGGGCGCGCGTGACGACACCGTTCCGTGGGAGTCCTACAGCTTCCGGCTCCTGTCGCTGCGTGAGACCGAGTTCGGCGCCGTGTTCGTGGCGAGCGACCAGGCCATCACGCTGTTCCTGCACGGACTCGACGTCGACCTCGAGGACGCCGACCGCGCGCTCGCCCACGTGCTGCAGCGCCAGTTGGAGGACCGCCGCTTCGACGCCGCCGCCCGCACCGCGGCGCAGGCCGAGCGCACCAGCGTGGGCCTCTCGGCCACGCTGACCGAACTGCTCGACGCCACCCGTCGAGATGTGGGCTCCACCGACTGGGCCGACGACCTGCCCGAGCGGCTGACGCGCGCCCGCCGTCACGTCGAGACGCGCATCGCCGAGGACGACCGCTTCCTCGAGCACGTGCAGGGCGGGCTGGAGGTGGAGGCCTCGCCCGAGGTCCGGGCCGTGTCGGGGCAGATCATCGACCTGCTCGGCCGGGCGAAGCAGGTGCACCTGGACCTGGAACGGCGCCTCGTCGGTGCGCGCCAGGTGTTCCTGGCCGCCCAGGTGCGCCAGCGCATCGCGCGGCGGCGTCGGCTGCGGATGTTCACGCTCGGCGAGGACGTCCTCGCGCCGGTGCTCGACCTGCCCGCCGACGACGCCCGCACCGTCGCCGACCGGTTCGCGGACGCGGGCCTGGGGGTCACCGTGCCACGGCTAGTCCGCTTCGACGACCTGGTGGACGCGCTGTGGGCCGCGCCGCGGGCCCCCGAGCCCGGCGAGGCGCAGCCCGAGGAGGCCGACGAGCCCACCGCCGACGACGACGTGCAGGGCTACGCGCCCGCGGTGGTGGGCGCCGCGCGCGAGGTGCTCCAGCGCACCGCGGAGGGACCGGTGCGGCTGTCGGATCTCCTCGACACGGTGACCGACGACGAGATCGCCGAGCACGTCGCCGAGCTGGTGCTGCTCTCCGCGCTGTGGGCCTTCGCCCCCGATCCCGGTGAGGAGTCGGAGCCGGAGGCCGGCGGCGAGGTGGACCTGCTCGCGTCCGGCCTGGAGGCCCACGACGACGGCACGGTGCTGGCGCACGCGCGGGCGGGGGGCCGGGATCTGGTGATCGCCCGGCGGGGGAGTGGCAGATGAGCGGTACGCCCGCGGATCTGACGGACGTGCGCGCGGCTGCCGAGCTGATCACCTTCGGGCTGGCGCGGCGTGCCCGTCCGGTGGAGGGCAGCGAGTACCGCACACTGCTCGACCGCTACCGCACCGAGCTGCGGTTCAAGGACGTCGTCGACACGATGGCCGAGGGCCTCGGCCTGGAGGTGCTGGGCACCCCCCGGGCCGGGATCGTGCTCGTCCCCGATCCCGGTGGGCCGTTCGCGACGCGGCTCGGCGACCTGCGCGCGATGGCCGAGGACGAGCGCCTGGTGTTCGGGCTGGTGCTGATCGGGATCGCGGCCTACGCCTACCCGAACGACATCGACTTCGACGACCCCGAGACCAAGCTGATCGACATCCCGCGGATCGACGAGTTCCTGCGCGCGGCCATCGCGGCGGCGGACCTGCCGGCGGACGACGACCGCGCCCGCACGGCCGCGGAGGTCTACGCCGACCTCCCGTCGTTCGTGCCCACGCAGACCGGCCGGCGGGCGCGCGGCTGCACGTTGCGCGCCGTGGAGGAGGTGTGCGGCTGGCTCGTCGGGCAGGGCGCCGCCCGGGAGGCGCCCACGCTGGGCCCCGACACGTTCCATCTGACCGACCGCTTCCGCCTGCTCGTCGGCGACAGCGCGGGCACCAGCGCGCTGGAGGCCCTGCGCGAGGTCCGCCGGGAGGGGGTGTCGTGAGCACCGCAGGGGACGTGATGTGGACGATCCGGCGGGTCCGCCTCGACCGGATCGGCCCGGCCGCGGCCCGCTTCCTCGACGTCGAGCTGGACTTCCGCGACGGCGGCGGGCATCCGCTGGACACGATCGTCTGGCTGCGCAACGGCGGCGGCAAGTCCACCGTGCTGTCGCTGATCTGCGCTCTGATCCGCCCCTACCGCCGGGACTTCCTCGCCACCCAGGCCACAGGCAAGCACCTCGAGGACTACGTGCTCGGGGCCGACACCGCGCACGTCGTCGTCGAGTGGTCGGGGCCGCAGGGGCGCAGGCTCGTCACCGGCGCGGTGTACGAGTGGGCCGACCGCACCCAGCCCGCCGATCCGAACCGCGACCACGACCGGCTGGGTGCGCGCTGGTACGTGCTGAGCCCCGTCGAGGGCCGGGCCGAGCTGGACCTGCTGCCGTTCACCACCGACGGCAGCCCCACCCCGCTCAAGGACTTCGTCGCCGCCGTGCGCGCCTGGGACGCCGTGCCCGGGTGCGGCGCGGTCGTCACCGACCGGGCCGACCGCTGGCGACGGCTGCTCGACGACCACGGCCTCGACACCGAGATCTTCACCCCGATCCTGCAGATGAACGCCACCGAGGGCGGGATCGAGGGGCAGTTCCAGTTCCGCAACGCCGACCAGTTCGTGCAGTACCTGCTCGAGCTGATCATCGATCCCCAGGTGCCCGCACAGGTCGCGGAGATCCTGGAAGGGGTCCGGGCCGGGCTGGCCGAGCGGCCGGAGCTGCTCTCGGACCTGACCTTCGCCGAGGAGGCCACGCCACGGCTGCGCGCGCTCGCCGCCGCCCGTGACGAGCGGGACGCGGCCGCCGGTGCGCTGGAGCGACAGGGGGCCGC
>NZ_JAOPWR010000082.1 GCF_025965585.1 Pseudonocardia sp. | reverse complement strand
CCCCATTTTTCTGGAGGGCTGAATGTCGATCGGCGCGTTCCGATGTCCCCTGGCGGTCGGATGAGTGACAGGGGAGCGGCCGGGCGGCCGCGGCCGGCGCGGGACCGTCACGTCCGGGAGCTGCTCGACCGGATGACGCTCGCGGAGAAGATCGGCCAGATCAGCACAGTGATGCTGCCCAGCGACGACGACGACGACGCCAGGGCGCTCGTCGACCGGCCGCCGGGGATCGTGCTCGTCCCCGCGTCCGAAGCCCGCCGGTCGGCAGCGCGCATCCGTGCGGTGCAGGACGTGCTCGCCCGGTCGGGGACGGGTGTTCCCGCCCTGCCCATCGCGATCGGGCACGGGGCCGGGTGGTTCCGGGGAGCGCTCGGGGCCGCGGCGACCTGGGACGTGGCCGCGGTCGAGCGGCTGGCGGCGGAGGAGGCCGCGGCGCTGCGCGCGGCCGGTGTCCTGGCCACGCTGGGTGCCGTCGCCGTCGAGGGGCAGGACGCTGCGGACGGGCCACCGCGCGCCGATCCGATGCTCGCCGCGGCAATGGCGACCGCGCAGGTGCGAGGGGCGCAGGGCCGCGACACCGGCCGTGCCGGCCTGTTCGGGCCCGAGCACGTCGCCGTGATCGTCCCGCTCGGCGTCGGCCGGGACGGCAGCTGGCACGAGCGCACCCTGCGCTCGACGCTCCTGACCGCGGCCGAGGCCGCCGTGCGGGCCGGTGCGGCCATCGTCATGCCGACCAGGGCGAGCAACGCCGGCGTCCCCGGCCACACCGACTCGTGGATGCTCCGGGACGTGCTCCGCCGCGACTGGGGATTCACCGGCGTGGTGATGGCCGCCGAGGGCGCGGTACACGGGCTCGTCACGCACCACGAGATCGCCGGTGACCTCACCGAGGCGATCGCCACCGCGGTGGAGGCGGGCGTCGACGTCGTCGGGTCCGGGGCCGACGTCGTGGATCGCCTGATCACGCTCGTGGAGACCGGGGCGCTCCCGCGCTGGATCGTCGACGACTCGGTGGCGGCGGTGCTGCACGTGAAGGACCGGCTGGGCCTGCTCGATCCTGACCGCCGCCGTCCGCCGTCCGCCGTGCCGCCGTCCCCGGCGGCCTCGTCCGCCCCGGCCCATCTGTCGGTCGCCCGGACCCTCGTGCTCCTGTCGGACCCGATGGGCGCGCTGCCGCTGTCCGGAGCGGAGGAGGTGCACGTCGTCGCGGCCGACGCGGTGCACGAGACCGGCGGCCCGGTGGGTGGGCAGGACGGCGGCGCGTCCCCCGACGCGCACGAGCTCGCCGGCGCGCTGAAGGTCCTGCTCCCCGGGGCGCTGGTGCACGCGGGCCTGCCCGGTGCCGGCGACCCCGTGGCCGGGAGCACGGTCGTCGTGCTGGCGCCCGACCCGGTCACCGCTGCGCCGCTGGCCGGCCGCGTGGTCGCGGCGGGACGGCGCTGCGTGGTGCTCGTCTGCACCGATCGCGTCGACGCCCTCGACGAGCTGGCCCCCACCACCGCCACGATCGTGCTCTGCTGGGGACCGGTCCGGCGGGACGTCGTCGCCGTCGCCGAGGTGCTCACCGGCACCGCCGAGCCCGAGGGCAGGCTCCCGCTGGGCCTGCCGGTCGCGCCCACACCCCGGTCGGTCGTGTTCCCGCTCGGGCACGGTTCCGGTTACACGACGTTCCGCTACTCCCGGCTGCGGATCGCCCCCGCCGTGCTGCTCGGCCGGGAGACCGTGCAGGTCCGCTGCATCGTGACGAACACCGGGCACCGGCCGGGACGCGACATCGTGCAGGTCTACCTGGAGCACCTCACGAGCACGATCGCGATGCCCGGCCGGTCGCTCGCTGGTTTTGCGCCCGTGCGCCTGGGCGTCGGGCAGAGCCTGCCCGTGGTGGTGCAGATCCCGCCCGAACGGCTGGCCGTGTGGGACCGCGCGATGCGCCACACTCTGCAGCCCGGGTCGGTCGACGTTCTCGTCGGGAGCTCGGCCGCCGACATCCAGCTCTCCGGCACGCTCACCATTGGTTCGTCGGGCGCTCTCGGACCCGGCCGCTGCTCCTGACGGTGTGGCGCGCCGGGGACGGCCCCGGGGGCGCCAGATCGGCGGGCCTGGTCGGCCGCGGCCGGCTCTACCGCACGGGAGCAACCGACCGGGGCGTCTGCACACCACACCACAGTCGTCCACCCCACCGGCCGCGTCCTGGGCCTGCTCCGGTGGTGGCTGCGGAGGCAGCTCGGGGGCACATCGCCGGGACCGCGGCGGTGGTCCGGTGCCGAGTCCGTGTCAGTCCCGCCGGCTCCGCCGCGGGAAGAGATGCCGGGCGATCTCACGGGCGACACCGGTGACGACGATGGCGACGACGGCCGTCTCCAGCAAGGGACGCCGGTCGGGAGGAGGCCGGGTGACCCTCGGTGCGGCGTCGTCTGCAGTCAGGCGGTTCCGGCCGGCAGGGGCAGGGGAGGGTACCGGTGCGGGCTGCGACTCGTGCAGCTCCTCGTGCTGCTGCAGCCAGTACAGCCACACGAACGCGGGTAGCACCAGCAGCACGGCCAGCCCCAGCGCCGCGAACAGCGCCAGCTGCGACGGCTCGGGTGCGGCGCTCTGCGCGAGCG
This sequence comes from Pseudonocardia sp., assembly GCF_025965585.1. Taxonomy (GTDB): domain Bacteria; phylum Actinomycetota; class Actinomycetes; order Mycobacteriales; family Pseudonocardiaceae; genus Pseudonocardia. The sequence continues at coordinate 7,913 of NZ_JAOPWR010000082.1, read as the reverse complement.
TCAGCTGGCCGGGCAGGATCCAGGGGTACTGGGCGACGCCCCACCCGGCCACCACCCCGACGACCGCGAGCGCCGCGGCCCCGCGCAGCAGGTGCAGCCGGTTGCTGGGTAGGAGCAGCAGGGCGGCGAGGCCGCCCAGCACGGAGATCACGACCGCGGGCAACGCAGGCCCGAGCAGCCGGGCCCACAGGTACGGGGCGCTCTCCCTGAGCAGCACCAGGTTGATCGCCGCCAGTACCCCGGCGACCAGGCCCGCGGCCTGCGAGCGGCGGCGGAAATAGCTCGCCATCTCGGGGTCGCGGCGCCGCACGACGTCGGCCACGAGGTAGACGCCGCCGATGTAGGCGCAGGTCGCGACGAACAGCAGGCCGGTGACGACGGCCGTCGGGCTGGTCCAGGCGCTCCATACGTTGCCGGTGGGGTTCGCCGGCACCGCTCCGGTGGCCACCGCGCCGACCGCGGTGCCGAGGAAGAACGGCGTGATCAGGGAGGAGGCGGCGAACATCGCGCCGTACAGCCGCTTCGTCGGCAGGCTCTCGGCCTCGTGCCGGAACGCGAAGCCGACGCCGCGCAGCACGATGCCGAGCAGCGACAGGGCGAGCGGGGTGAAGAGCGCGATCATCACCGCGCTGAACGCGCTCGGGAAGCCGGTCCAGAAGACCACCAACCCGAAGATGATCCAGACGTGGTTGCCCTCCCAGACCGGCGTCACCGACGCGTCGATCTCCTCCCGCGGACGGGCGCCGCGTTCGTCGCCGCCGGCCAGCAGGTCCCAGATCCCGCCGCCGAGATCGGCGCCGGCGAAGAGCGCGTAGCCGGCGATCGTCACCATCAGAAGGACGGCGACGGCAATGGTCGTGGCGGAGGGGTTCATACCGGTGTCTCATCGACCCGGGCCGGTGGAGGGCCGTAGGGCGTCCGCACGGTGTCCGCGCCGGTCCGTGCAGCGTCCTGGGTGCGCCAGCGCCGGCCCATGAGCCACGGCACGTCGATGCTGGTGGCGGTGAGCACCCCGTAGATCACGATCGTGGCGGCCAGGGTGACCGGCACCCCGCCGGCCGTGGTCACCGCGTCCCGGGTGAGTAGCAGGCCGTAGACCACCCAGGGCTGGCGGCCCACCTCGGTGACGATCCAGCCGAGCTCCATCGCCACGATCGACGCGAACCCGGCGAGCGCCGCCGGGATGAGGAACCACCGGGTACTCAGGACCTCGCGCCGGAACTTCCACACCCACGCCTGCCACGCGCCCAACACCATGAGGAGCGAGCCGATGACGACCATCCCGTCGAACGACAGGTGGATCAGGTTCGACAGCGGCGGCCGGAGCTCCGGCGGCACGCTGTTCCACCCGATCACCTCGGCGTTCGGCGACCACCCGACCAGGATGGAGTCGAGATACGGGATGCCGAACCCGAAATAGACCTCACCGTTCCAGTAGATGCCGCCCAGCCACTCGGTGGCACCCCGCTGCGTGTCGGCCACCAGCTCCATGGCCGCGAACTTGATCGGCTGCTCGTTCGCCACCCAACGCGCCAGGATGTCCCCCATGAGCACCTGAAGGGGCGCGCACACCGCACCCACCCAGAACGGGATGAGGAACCCCAGCTGGTGATAGCGGTCCCGGCGTCCGCGCAGCAACCCGACCGCGTAGACGCCCGCAACGACGAACCCCACCACCATGTAGGCGCCGAGGATCATGTGCGGCGTCTCGAACGGCGTGGCCCGGTTGAAGATCACCGCCCACGGATCCACCGACGCGATCCGCCCGTTCTCCAACGTGAACCCGCTGGGCTGGTTCATCCACGAGTTCGCCGCGACGACCGAGAACGCGCCGAGCAGCCCTGCGATGACCATCGGCGTCCCCGACCACCAGTGCACCCACGGCGACAACCGGCGCCAGCTGTACAGGTAGATGGCCGTGAAGATCGCCTCCACGAAGAACCAGATGCCCTCGATCGCGAACGGGATCCCGAAGGCTGCGCCGTAGCGGCCCATGAGGCCCGGCCACAGCAGCCCGAGCTCGTAGGACAGGACCGTTCCCGACACCGCCCCGACGGCGAAGATCACCGCCGCCACCTTCGACCAGCGCTGCGCGAGCGCCAGCGCCACCTGGTCCCGACGCCTGATGCCGATCCACTCCGCGATGAGGAACACGAGGGGGAACGCGATGCCGAAGCAGGCGAAGATGATGTGGAAGCCCAGCGACGCACCCATCTGGGCCCGCGCCGGGATGTCGCCCTCGGCCAGGACATGCAGCGACGCGCTCACCTCACACCCCCACGGCCGGGCTTTGCATGCACCATGGGAGCGGAGGTGATGCAGACATGTTCTCCGCACTGATGGTCGTGCTTCTCGGACTGGGGCTCGGCGCGCTCGGGCTGCTCCTCCCGGACATGTACGTCGTCGGCCTGATCGTGGTTCTCATCGGTGGCATCGGCGTCCTCGTACGACTGAGTGAGTCATTCCGCTGGATCCACGAGTCGCGGCACTAGACGCCGGCCGGATCGGCCGGTGGTGAGCCGCTCACACTGGCCATGACGAGCCCTCGGCACGTCATCGGCCGGGCTGTTCCCGCACCGCGAGCATCGGCGGTAGCACGTCCTGGGTCGCCCCGGGGAGCGCCACTTCCGTCATGCAGCCCACCGGAACCCACTCGTTCCTGCTGACCGGAGGCCCGGCGGGAGAGCAGGCCGACTTTACGCCCGGCGGCAGATCCGGCGCCAGGCCGAGTCGCAGGCCGGTTGCCCTCCTGACCGGGGGCCACCCGGCCTTCAGCGCAGGTGGAGACCTCGCCGCGTGCCGATTCCGCCGATCGCTGCCCCTCCCGCAGATCGCTGCTTCAGCGTCTCGTCGCGCCGCGGGAGGCTGGCCCACGCCGCCCCGTCCCGGAATGCGGCATCAACCTGCTCGAACAGCACCGGGCGGTCGCGACCCGCTACGAGGGCCTCTCCCCGGGGGAGAAATCGGACGCGTCGCCGGCGGCTGCGCGACGTGTCAGCGCCGATAGAATGCTCGCTGATCAACAGCCGGCACAGCAGCCGAAGGGCACCTCCATGATCTTCATCGTCGTCAAGTTCCCCACCAAGCCCCAGCACACCGACGGGTTCCTCGATCGCGCCAAGGAGTTCACGGAGGCGACGCGGGCCGAGGAGGGCAACATCTTCTTCGAGTGGGCCAAGAGCGTCGAGGACGAGAACACCTTCGTGCTCACCGAGGCGTTCCAGGACGGCGCCGCGGGCGCGCACGTCAACTCCGACCACTTCAAGACGTTCGTCGGATGGGCGCCCGACGTCGTCTCGGCCACGCCGTCGATCATCAGCGTCGCGGACGTGCCCGGCGACGGCTGGGGCGAGATGGGCGAGATCAGCCCCCGCTAGATCCGGGCCGATCCCGCGCGGAGCGATGAGTCCGGCAGGCCACGGCGGCCCTACCGGGGGAGCCGACCAGGAGGAGACCGCCGTGACCCTGCCGCAGATCGTGACCGGGACGAGTGGACCGCCGACCGTCGACGGTGCCGGGTTCACCGTGCGGCGGCCCGGCGCCGAGGACCTGCCCACGCTCGTCGCGCTGCTCGCCGACGATGAGCTCGGCCGCACCCGGGAGGACGCCGACCTCGCCGCTACGAGGCCGCGTTCCGGCGGATCGCTCGTCCCCTGATCCGCACGCAGAAGGGCCCCGCCACCAGGTCCTGGTGGCGGGGCCCGCTGCGTTGCGACGAGGATCAGCCGAGGCTGTTGCCCTGCGTCATCGACCCGCCGGACATGGCCTTCTGCGCCAGGTCGGCCATCGTCTTGGCGGTGTCCAGGCTGGACAGCGCGCCCACGTCGTTCTGACCGATGTACTGCTGCGGGTCCGTCGACGGCCCGTTGATGTTGTTCGACTCCTGGGCGTGCATGATCCCGTCGAGCGCGTTCGCGCTCGGCAGGGCGGGGAGCGCGGGAGCCTCGGGCAGCGACGGTGCGCCCAGGTCGGGGACGGACGGCGCCGACGGCAGCGAGGGGGCGGACGGCAGCTCGGGGCCCGCGGTCGTGACGTTCGGCATCTCGAACGAGAACACCGTCGGCAGGTCCGCGACGCTCGGCGCCGCGGGCAGTGCGGGGAGCATGTCCTGGGCGGCGGTGGCGTCGGGGAGCGACGGCAGGGAACCGAGACCGTCGGTGCTCGGCGCGGCGGGGAGCTCGGGGGCCGCGAAGGCGGTACCGGCGAGACCGGCACCGAGGGCGGCGATTCCGGCGGCCGCGGCTGTCGTGCGCAGGGTGCGCCGGGCGAGGCTGCTCATATGGAGGGGACCCTTCGTGCGGGGAGCGGTCAGGTTCACGGTCGATCTCCCGAGCCAACGAGGTGGCCTCCCGCGGGTTGTCTCCGTTCACACGGCCGGTACGAACCCTCACCCGTTACGGGAACGTGATCTCTCTCGGTAGCGCACACGTTCATCACGTCGGGTGCCGTCGCGGTGGTTGACCCCGACCCGGATCCGGGGTCGATCACGTGGCGGCGGTACCCCATCATCACCGGAATGGCACGGTCGGTGTGGTGGGGTACGGGCATCGGGGTCGGGTTGAGCGCCGTCTCCACCGGGATCGGGTGGTTCTACTCGTCGGTGCTGCTCGATCCGACCCAGCGACCGGTCTTCCCGGAGCGGGTCCTCGCGGTGGACGGCGCCTCCGTGGCCCTCGCCCCCACCCGCCTCGCGGCACAGCAGGGCGTCTGGGGGCTGCGTTGGATCGACGGGCTCGCCGTCATGGGATCCCCTACCGCCATCACGGCGGACGCCGTGGTGCGCCCGCTGCTCGGCGGTGACGTGCCGAGGGCCGGCACCGCGGCCGTCCTCGACACCGGCCCGTACGACCCCGACCCGTCCGCGCGCGGCCTCTCCTTCGAGACGGTGGACGTGGCCACGCCGCTCGGACCGTCCCCGGCCTGGTTCGTCCCCGCCGCGGAGGGCGGTGCCGGAGACACCTGGGTGGTGATGGTGCACGGCCGCGGGGGGTCTCGGCGCGAGGCGTTGCGGGTGCTTCCGGCGCTGCACGGGCTCGGGTTCCCGGTGCTGGTCCCGACCTACCGCAACGACGTCGAGGCCCCGTCCAGCCCGGACGGCCACTACCACCTGGGCGACACCGAGTGGCTCGACGTCGAGGCCGCGGTCCGCGTCGCGCTGGACCGGGGCGCCCGGCGGATCGTGCTGTTCGGCTGGTCGATGGGCGGTGCCATCACCGCGGCCTTCCTCGACCGGTCGGCCCACGCGTCCACCGTCGGCGCCATGATCTGGGACGCGCCGCTCGTCGACTGGCGGGCCACGCTGCGCCGGCAGGCCCGCAACCGCCGACTCCCGCCGGGCCTCATCCCGTTCGCGACGACGATCACCAGCAGGCGCATCGGCATCGACTTCGACCGGTTCGACCTGCGTCGCCGGCCCCCCGCGGTGCGGCCCCCGACGCTGCTCGTCCACAGCACCGAGGACACGGCCGTGCCGGTGGAACCGAGCCGCGCCCTCGCGGCCGTCGCGCCGTCGCTCGGCTGGCCGATGGAGTACCTCGAGGTTCCGGGCGTCGAGCACACCGGGGCGTGGAACGCCGACCCGGACGCGTACGAGCGGGCGGTTGTCCGGTTCCTGGCCCGGGTGCTGCGCTGACGTGGGACGCGGGTGCTGGCACGATGGGGTCGTGACCGAACCAGGCAAGCACACCGCGACGCTGCGGACGAACCAGGGCGACATCGTCATCAACCTGTTCCCCGACCAGGCGCCGAAGACGGTGGAGAACTTCACCGGGCTCGCCACGGGCGACAAGAAGTACAGCCAGCCCAACGCGAGCGGCGGCGACTCCGGGCCGTTCTACGACGGCTCGGTCTTCCACCGCGTGATCAGCGGCTTCATGCTGCAGGGCGGTGACCCGACGGGCACCGGCCGCGGCGGCCCCGGCTACCAGTTCGCCGACGAGTTCCACCCGGACCTGCGCTTCGACAAGCCGTACCTGCTGGCCATGGCCAACGCCGGTCCCGGCACCAACGGCTCGCAGTTCTTCATCACCGTCGGCCCGACCCCTCACCTCAACCGCAAGCACACGATCTTCGGTGAGGTGGCCGACGCGGAGTCCCGTGCCGTCGTCGACGCCATCGCCACCAGCCCCACCGATCGGTCCGACCGGCCGCTGAACGACGTCGTCATCGAGCACGTCGAGATCTCCTAGTCAGTCGCCCGTGACCTACCCCGCAGGACCGCCGACGCCTCCGTACCCGCCGGGTCCGCAGACCGTCTGCGTCCGGCACCCGGACCGCCCCACCGCGCTCACGTGCACGCGCTGTGGGCGGCCGTCGTGCCCGGAGTGCCTGCGGGAGGCGTCGGTCGGCCACCAGTGCGTCGACTGCGTCGGCCGGGCCTCGCAGGGCGTCCGCCGCGGCACCACCGTGGCGGGCGCCGAAGCGGTCGACCGGCGGCCGGTGGTGGTGTGGACGCTCATCGTCCTCAACGTCGCCGTCTACGCGTGGACGGCCGTGCAGGCCCGCAGCATCGCGAACAACGCGAACTCGCCGCTGTTCGACGCCTGGGCGCTCGCGCCCGGGCTCGTCGCCCAGGGTGACTGGTGGCGCCTGCTGACGGCCGGCTTCCTGCACATCGGGCCACTGCACATCGCCTCGAACATGTTCGCGCTGTGGGTGCTCGGGCGCGGTATGGAGACGGCGCTGGGCCGCGGCCGGTTCCTCGCGCTGTACCTGATCTCGCTCCTCGGCGGCTCGGCCGCCGTGATGCTGTTCTACGCCCCGAACCAGTCCGTGGCCGGTGCCTCCGGTGCCGTGTTCGGGCTGATGGGCGGCCTGCTCGTGGTGCTGCTGCGGGTCAGGCGGCCCGTCGGCCAGGTGATCGGACTGATCGTGGTCAACATCGTGATCGGCCAGCTCGTGCCGGGCATCTCCCTCACCGGGCACATCGGAGGGCTCATCACAGGGGCCGTCGTGGCCGCTGCGCTCGTCTACGCGCCCCGGCGCAACCAGACGGCCGTGCAGGTGGCCGCGCTGGCGGGCATCACCGTGGTGCTCCTCGCGCTCTGCGCCGTCACCACGCTCACCTGAGCCGAGCTCAGGGCCGCACGGCCAGCACCTGGGGCGCCACGTCCTCAGGATCCGCGCCGAGGTCCAGCCGGCCGAACACCAGCAGTTGCTCGCCGCCGTCCGCAGTGACCGTGTCGACCTCCAGCAGGGAGCTCTGCCGCCCGAGGCGCCGCACCCGCAGCACGCGCACGTCCTGCACCAGGGGCCACGGGTAGTGGCGTCTGCGCAGCAGGCCGCCGACCGTCAGACCGTCGGCGTCGGCCCGCAGCCGGGGCCGGGCCCGGGTGCCGAAAAGCGATGCGATGCCGATGACCACGGCCGCGACGCCCGCGATCAGACGCCCGGCCGGGTCGCTGTCGGCGCTCCACAGCGCCACGCACCACCCGGCCGCGGCCACGGTGGCGATCCACCCGACAACCACGAGTCCCGTGGCCGGGCTCCACTCCCGGACGCCCGTATCATGATCACTCAAAGTAACTTGTCCACAGCGTTTGTCCACACTGGGGATTACTTACGTTCCTGTATTTCTGCTGGTCAGCGCCATCTCATGGTCATCAGAAGGCCGATTACGATGAGTGAGAACCCGATGAGGAAGTTCCACGAACCGAGCGCCGTCATGAATGGGATGGACGGCCCGGCGAGGTAGTTGACCACCAGCCAAACCAGACCGACGGCCATCAGACCCAGCATCACCGCGACGTAGACGGGGTTGGTGGGGCCCGCGACCTTCACCGGCGTGGTGACACGACCCTCGCCGGGCGGCGGGGTGTAGACGGGCTTCTTGCGGACCTTCGACTTCGGCATATGGAGACCTCGCGTGACGGTGTAGCAGCGCGGGTTCATCGGCGACCCGTGCTCTCGTGCCC
>NZ_JAOPWR010000048.1 GCF_025965585.1 Pseudonocardia sp. | reverse complement strand
CGCAGCAGCGGAAGGAGCTCGGTGCCGGTGGCGGGGCACAGTCCGTGGTGGCGCGGCGAGACCACGTCCTCGGGTGAGTAGAGCGAGGGCAGGACGTGCGTGGCGGGATGGCCGTGGGCCCAGGTGCTCGTCATCGGCCCGAGCCGCCGCCACAGCGGTGCCGTGCCGTATTCGGTCGCTCCGCAGCAGCCCTCGAACGTCGCGTGCACGACGGGCACGGCCGCCCGGCGGGCCGCGTGTACCAGCCGCTCGATCCCGGCGACAAGGGGGCCCGCGGCGTCCCGGAGTGGGGGAAGGACCGAATCCTCGCCCAACACGCCCTGCTGGCACTCGATGCAGACGACGGCAGTGGACATCGGGTCGGCGATCACCGGGCCACCGCCTCGAGCCCCGCGATCGCCGATCCGACCCACCCGATGTCGGCCAGGCACGCGTCTGCGGAGCGCGCCGACGACTCCCACGTCAGCCAGGTGACGCCCGCCTCCGCACAGGCCGCACCGGACGAGTCGAGGAACGCGAGGAACGCTTCGGCGGAGCCGACCCCGGGCGGGGCGAAGCAGACGTCGAGCGGCTCGGGCCTGCCCAGCTCGCGACGCATCCGGTCGAGGTCCGCGATGCGGTCGGCCAGTTGCTCGACGCTCGTGAGGGAGTCCGTCCCGGTGATGGCCGCCTGCTCGGCGCCCTGCCCGAAGGGCATCCAGCCGTCGCCGTGGGTGGCGGCGCGGCGCCGGGCGCGCCGGCTGTTGCCCCCGATCCAGATCGGCGGCCTGCGCTCGGGCCGCGGCAACGCCGAGTGCCCCACTGATCGGCCGTCCCACGCCTCCCCGATGGCCGTCAGCGCCGCGTCGAACCGCACGCCGCGCCCGCGGAAGTCTGCGCCCAGCGCGGCGAACTCACCCTCCACGTAGCCGGCTCCCATGCCCAGGACCAGCCGTCCCCCGCTCAGGACATCGACGCTCGCCGCCGCCTTGGCCGTGATGTACGGGCTGCGGTAGCCGGCGACGACGAGGTTGGTCAGCAGCCGGATCCGCGACGTGCCGGCACCGATGACGGCGAGCGCGACGAACGGATCGAAAGCGTGGTGCCCGCCCGCGGCGAGCCACTCGTCCGGGGGGAAGGGGTGGTCGGTCATCGACACCGCGTCGAAGCCGGCTTCCTCGGCGGCGACAGCGAGGACGCTCAGTTCGTGGCCGCCGATCCACCTCTCGTAGTGCTTGATCGCCCTCGACGGCATCTGGAAGTTGATCCTCATCAGCCTCGCACCTTCCTGCCGGATCTGGCACGGCCGTGCAACGAACGGCTCTTTCCGACCGCAGCGCCGTACGCTAGCTTTGACTTGACATTTTCGTCAAGGCAGACCGAGGGGCATCGATGCCGGCACCCGATCTCACGCTCGGAGACATGATCCGGGACAACGCCGAACGGTTCCCCGACGTGCCGGCCTATGTCGCCGACCGGGCGGCGCTCACCCACGCCGGGCTGCTCGCGCGAGCCACGGCGGTCGCGTCGGCGCTGGCAGGCGCCGGGCTGCGCCGCCAAGATCGCATCGCCGTGCTCGGCCGCAACAGCGCCGAGTTCGGCGAGGTACTCACTGCGGGGTGGCTGAGCGGGATCGTCGTCGCGACCGTCAACTTCCGCCTCGCGCCGCCCGAGATCGCCCGCATCCTCGCCGACTCCGCCCCCCGGATCCTGTTCTGCGACGCCGAGTACGTGCCGCTGGTCGACAAGCTGCGGCCGTCGCTGCCCGGCATCGAGACGGTCGTGACGTTCGGCGAGGCGACCCAGCCCGACGTCGTCGCGTATGCCGACCTGCTCGCCTCGGGCGACGCGGGCACGATCCCGTTCCACGCGCGTGCCGACGACATCGCCTGCCTCATCTACACGAGCGGCACCACCGGGAGACCCAAGGGCGCAATGCTGGGCCAGTGGGAGATGCGACGACTCGCGTACACCATGAACGTCGAGATGCGCTCCGGGCCCACCGACCGCGTTCTGCTGGTGATGCCCCAGTTCCACATCGGCGCCATGGCCATCGGGCTGGGGCTGCATGCGCGCGGAGGCACCGCGGTGCTGCACCGCCAGTTCGAGCCGGCGGCGGCGCTGGAGGCGATCGTCGCGGACGGGATCACCGTTCTGCACCTCGCACCTGTGATGCTCCAGGCCCTTCTCGACGCCGCGACCACGGCCCCAGATGCCCTCGCCGGCGTCCGCACCGTCGTCTACTCGGCCGCCCCGATCACCCCGCCCACGCTGCGCGCCGCGCTCGCCGCGATGCCCGGCGCCGGGTTCCTCAACCTCTACGGCCAGACCGAGGTGATCACCTCTGGGCTACCCCGCGAACTGCACACCACCGGTGACTCCGACGCGGACAGGCGGCGGTTGTCGTCGGTGGGGCATCCCTTCCCCGACTCCGTCGTCCGCATCGTGGGCGACGACGGGAACGACGTGCCGCGCGGCGAGGCCGGCGAGATCGTGGTGGCGTCCGGCGCGACGTTCCGCGGCTACTGGAACGACAGTGCCGCCACCGCGGCGACGCTCCGGGACGGCTGGTGTCATACGGGCGACATCGGGCGCGTCGACGATGAAGGCCTGCTACATCTCGTCGACCGCAAGAAGGACGTGGTGATCTCCGGCGGCGAGAACGTCTACTGCCCCGAGGTCGAGGACGCCGTCGTCGCGCACCCGGAGGTCGCGGCCTGCGCCGTGATCGGCGTGCCCGACGAGCGCTGGGGCGAGGCGGTGTGCGCGGTGGTGGTCCCCGTGCCGGGCGCGCACGTCACGCTGGAGATGCTCCGCGTGCACACCCGCGCGCTCATCGCCTCCTACAAGGCCCCCCGGCGCGTGGAGATCGTCGACGCGCTCCCGCTGCTGGTCACCGGCAAGATCGACAAGAAGGAGCTGCGGGCCCGCTACACCGTCAGCTGAGCGCGCTGGATC
>NZ_JAOPWR010000040.1 GCF_025965585.1 Pseudonocardia sp. | reverse complement strand
TCACCCCGCCCGCGGGCCCGCAGCAGTTCAGCAAGATCGGCACCCGCAACGCCATGGTGATCGCGGTGTCCGCCTTCGGGTTCGCGCTGCACCCGGACCGGCGCGCCGTCGGCACCGGGATCGGGTCCGCCGCCCCGACGCCCCGGCCCGCCCCCGAGGCCGCGGAGTTCCTGGCCGGCGAGCTCGAGGCCGCCGGGCTGTGGGACTCCCGCGGCCCGCTGCCCGAGGGGCTGGCAGGAGAGTTCGGCCGCCGCGTGCGCGACGCCGCGGCCCCCATCGACGACGTGCGCGGCAGCGCCGCGTACCGCCTGCACGCCCTGTCGGTGATGGCGCGCCGCACCGCCACCTGGGCGTGGGACCAGTACCGCACCGACATCAGGAGCGCCGCGTGAGGATCGAGCTGACGGTCAACGGCACCCGCCGCGAGGCCGACGACGTCTGGGAGGGCGAGAGCCTGCTGTACGCGCTGCGCGAGCGGCTCGGCCTGCCCGGCTCCAAGAACGCCTGCGAGCAGGGCGAGTGCGGCTCCTGCACCGTCTACCTCGACGGGCTGCCCGTGTGCTCCTGTCTGGTCGCGGCCGGCCAGGCGCAGGGCCGCGAGGTCACCACCGTGGAGGGCCTGGGCGGGGCCGAGCTGGACCCGGTCCAGCAGGCGTTCGTCTCCAACGGTGCCGTGCAGTGCGGCTTCTGCACCCCGGGCTTCCTGGTGAGCACGCACGACCTGCTGGAGCGCAACCCCGCGCCGTCCGACCCGGAGATCCGGGAGGCGCTGGCCGGGAACCTCTGCCGCTGCACCGGCTACGAGAAGATCCTGGACGCCGTCCGGGCGGCCGCCGCGGAGCGTGCGTCGTGATCATCGAGGGCGGCCACGTCGTCACCGTCACCGGCGAGGAGTACCCCGACGGGCACGTCGTGGTGGAGGGCAACCGCATCACCGCGGTCGGCGCCGGGCCCGCTCCGGCCCGCGACGGCCACGAGGTCGTCGACGCCCGCGGGTGCCTGCTCACCCCCGGCTTCGTCAACACGCACAACCACCTCTACCAGTGGGTCACCCGCGGGCTCGCGGTCGACGCGACGCTCTTCGAGTGGCTCACCACGCTGTATCCGGTGTGGGCGGGCATCGACGAGCACGCGGTCCACACCGGGGCGAGCGGCGCGCTCGCCCGGCTGGCGCTGACCGGCTGCACCACCAGCACCGACCACCACTACGTGTTCCCCCGCGAGGGCGGCGACGTGTTCGCCGCGGAGATCCGCGCCGCGCAGGAGGTAGGGCTGCGGTTCCACCCCTGCCGCGGGTCGATGGACCTGGGCCGCAAGGACGGCGGGCTGCCGCCCGACCACGTCGTCGAGGACCGCGAGGCCGTCCTGCTGGCGTCCGAGGCCGCGATCGACCGCTGGCACGACCCGTCGCCGGAGGCGATGCTGCAGGTCGCGCTGGCCCCGTGCTCGCCCTTCTCGGTGACCGGCGACCTCATGCGCGAGTCGGCCGAGCTGGCCCGCCGCCGGGGCGTACGGCTGCACACCCACCTCGCCGAGACCCTCGACGAGGAGGACTTCTGTCGGGAGAGGTTCGGCTGCTCCCCGCTGGACTACGTGGAGGGGCTCGGCTGGACCGGCGCCGACGTCTGGTTCGCCCACTCCGTCCACCTCGACGACCCGGCCGTGAAGCGGGTCGGCGCGACCCGGACCGGGGTGGCGCACTGCCCGTCGTCGAACGCACGGCTCGGGGCCGGCATCGCCCGCACCCGGGACCTGCGCGACGCCGGCGCCCGCGTCGGCCTCGGCGTCGATGGCGCCGCGAGCAACGAGGCCGGGAGTCTGCTGGAGGAGGTGCGGCACGCGGTGCTCTTCGCCCGCGCCGTCGGCGGGCCCACCGCACTGACCGTCCGCGACGGGCTGGAGCTGGCCACGATGGGCGGCGCCAAGGTGCTCGGCCGCGAGACCGACCTGGGCTCGATCGAGGTGGGCAAGCTGGCCGACCTCGCCGTCTGGCGGCTCGACGGGCTCGGCCACGCCGACGTCGCCGACCCGGTGGCGGCGCTGGTCCTGGGCTCGCCGCCGCCGCTGGACCTGCTGCTCGTCAACGGGCGCCCGGTCGTCGAGCACGACCGCGTCGTCACCGTCGACACGGATTCGATCGCGCGCGAGTGTGCCCGCGTCCACCGCACCCTGCTGGAGAAGGCGTCATGACGAGCACCGAGACGAAGAGCGCCGGCGTGATCGGCGACTCCCCGCTCCGCCCCGACGGCACGCTGAAGGTCACCGGCGAGTTCGCGTACGCCTCCGACCTCTGGCACGACGACATGGTCTGGGGCGTCACGCTCCGCAGCCCGCACCCGCACGCCCGGATCCGCGGCATCGACATCACCGAGGCGCTGGCGCTGCCCGGCGTCTCCGCGGTGCTCACCGCCGCCGACGTCCCCGGCGAGAACGCCGTGGGTCTCGAGCACCTCGACACCCCGGCCCTGGCCGACGGCGTGGTCCGCTACCAGGGCGAACCCGTCGCGCTGGTCGCCGCCGACCACCCGGAGACGGCCCGGCGCGCGGCGAAGCGGATCCGCGTCGACTACGAGGAGCTGACCGCGGTCACCGACCCGCGCCGGGCGCTCGACGACGACGCGCCGCTGGTTCACCGGACGCGGGACGACAACCTGGTGCGCGCCATGCAGATCCGGCGCGGCGACCCGGAGCCCACCGCGCCGGTCGTGGTGGCGCTGGACTTCGAGGTCGGCATGCAGGACCAGGCCTTCCTCGGACCCGAGGCCGGCCTGGCCGTGCCCGACGGCGAGGGCGGCGTCGACCTCTACGTCGCCACCCAGTGGCTGCACGTCGACCAGCGCCAGATCTGCCGGGTTCTCGGGCTGCCGCCGGAGCAGGTCCGGCTGAGCCTGGCCGGGGTCGGCGGCGCGTTCGGCGGCCGCGAGGACCTGTCCATGCACGTCCACGCCTGCCTGCTCGCGCTGCACACCGGCAAGCCCGTGAAGATGAGCTACGCCCGCGACGAGTCCTTCTTCGGGCACGTCCACCGGCACCCCGCCTGGCTGCGCTACGAGTTCGGCGCCGAGCCCGACGGCACGCTGGTCTACGCCAAGGCCGACATCCTGTTCGACGGCGGCGCCTACGCCTCGTCGACGGGTGCGGTCGTCGGCAACGGCGGCACGCTGGGCCTGGGCCCGTACCGGATCCCGAGCGTGCAGGTCGACGCCCGCGGCGTCTACACCAACAACCCGCCCTGCGGCGCGATGCGCGGTTTCGGCTGCGTGCAGGCCGCGTTCGCGCACGAGGCCCTGATGGACGAGCTGGCCGACACCGTCGGCGTCGACCGGGTGGAGATCCGGGCACGCAACGGAATGCGCGAGGGCGACCACAACATCACCGGGCAGCTGATCGACTCCGCCGCCCCGGTCGCCGAGCTCATCGAGACGGTGCGGGACATGCCGCTGCCGCCCGACCGCCCCGAGAGCGACGTCGACATCCGGGACCTCCCCGGTGGCGTCTCCAACACCACGCACGGCGAGGGCGTCGTCCGCGGGATCGGCTACGCCGTGACCTACAAGAACGTCGGGTTCTCGGAGGGCTTCGACGACTACTCCACGGCCCGGGTCCGGCTGGAGCTGACCGCGGGCGAGCCGGTGGTCACCGTGCACACCGCGGCCGCCGAGGTCGGACAGGGCCTGATCACCGTGGAGCAGCAGATCTGCCGCACCGAGCTCGGCGTCGAACGGGTCGTGGTCCACCCCAAGGACACAGGAGTCGGCTCCGGCGGCTCGACGTCGGCCTCCCGCCAGACGTACGTCACCGGCGGCGCGGTCAAGGCCGCGTGCGAGGCGGTGCGGGCGTCCGTGCTGGCCAGGGCGGCCGCCGTGCTGGGCCGCTCCGACCTCCGGCTCGACGGGGAGAAGATCGTCGCGGTCACGGGCGAGGTGCTCGCCGGCCTCGCCGACGTGCTCGACGAGGCGGTCGAGGAGACCGTCGAGTGGCGGCACCGGCCCACCCACGAGATCGATCCGGTCACCGGCCAGGGCGACGCGCACGTCCAGTACGCCTTCTCCGCCCACCGCGCCGTCGTCGACGTCGACGTCGAGCTCGGGCTGGTCAAGGTCGTCGCGCTGGACACCGCCCAGGACGTCGGCAAGGCGATCAACCCCGACGCCGTGATCGGCCAGATCCAGGGCGGCAGCGCCCAGGGGATGGGGCTGGCGCTGATGGAGGAGGTGATCGTGACCGACGGCCGGGTCCGCAACCCGTCCTTCACCGACTACCTCATCCCGACGATCCTCGACATGCCGCCGATGCAGATCAAGGTCCTGGAGTACGCCGACCCGCACGCCCCATACGGCGTCCGCGGGGTGGGCGAGCCGCCCACCATCTCCAGCGGCCCCGCCGTGGCCGCGGCGATCCGGGCGGCCACCGGGAAGGCGCTTCGCCGCGTCCCGGTCCGTCCGGAACACATCACCGGCACCTGACCCGCACCCGATCTTCACCAGGGAGAACACCGTGCCCCGCATGTTCCTCAACGGCACCGCCATGTCCGGCGGCGCCGACCACCACCTCGTCGGCGACGCACCCCTGGTCGCCCGCACCACCACCGCGCCCCGCTACCGGTTCCACGCCGTCGACGGCCGCTACCCCGCGCTCGAGGAGGTCGGCGAGGGGGTGGCGGTCGAGGGCGAGGTCTACGACATGACGTACACGCAGCTCCGCGAGGTGCTGCTGCCGGGCGAGCCCGACGGCCTGGAGCTCGGCGTGGTCGAGCTGGCCGACGGCTCCGGGTCGCTCGCCATGGTCCTGCGGACCGGGCACGAGGCCCCGCGCACGGACATCTCCGCGCTCGGCGGCTGGCGGGCCTACCAGGAAGGACGCACATGAGGACGGTGTTCCGCGCGGCGCGCGCGATCGTCGACGGAGCCGAGCGACCGGCCGCCGTCCTCGTCGAGGACGGCCGGATCGAGGCGGTGCTGCCCCTCGACGCCCCGGTGGACGCGGCCGAGATCAGGCCGGCCGCCGACGAGGTGCTGATCCCCGGCCTGGTCGACACCCACGTGCACGTCAACGAGCCCGGTCGCACCGAGTGGGAGGGCTTCGCCTCCGCCACCCGCGCCGCCGCGGCCGGCGCCGTCACGACGATCGTCGACATGCCCCTGAACGCGTTGCCGCCGACCGTCGACGTGGCCGCACTCGAGGTCAAGCGGAAGGCCGCGGACGGGCAGTGCGCGGTCGACGTCGCCTTCTGGGGCGGCGCGATCCCGGGCAACGAGGGCGAGCTGCACGCGCTGCACGAGGCCGGGGTGCTCGGCGTCAAGTGCTTCCTGCTCGACAGCGGGGTCCCGGAGTTCCCGGCCCTGCCGGACCCACGGGCGGCGATGCGCGAGCTGGCGACCTTCGACGGCCTACTGCTCGTCCACGCCGAGGACGGCGACCTCGTCGGGCACGCCGCCGGCCGCCGGTACGCGGACTTCCTGGCCTCCCGGCCCGGCGCCGCCGAGGACTCGGCGATCGCGGCCGTGCTCCGGATGGCCCGCGAGACCGGGGTGCGGGTGCACGTGGTGCACCTGTCCTCGGCCGGCGCGCTGCCGCTCCTCGCGCAGGCCCGCGCCGACGGCGTCCGGGTCACCGTCGAGACCTGCCCGCACTACCTCGCG
>NZ_JAOPWR010000016.1 GCF_025965585.1 Pseudonocardia sp. | reverse complement strand
GACGAAGTGGTGGGCCAGCGTCAGCGCGAACGACTCGATCGACTCGAGCCCCTTCGACTTCGCGAACGCGTACGCGGTGTTCTTCTGGGTGTCGGTGGGCAGCACCCGCGACTGGTCGCCGTGCAGGTGCGCCGCGGAGAAGTCGCCGCGCAGCGCACTGGAGACGTTCACGTCGCGGATCTCGTGGCGCGGGGTGTCGCGGTAGATCCGGACGAGGCGGCTCTCCGCCTTCCCGTACTGGTTGGGCCCGAGCACGATTCCCATGTCAGCTCCCGCGGTAGGTGGAGTAGGCGAACGGCGACAGCAGCAGCGGCACGTGGTGGTGTTGCGCCGGATCGGTGACGGTGAACGCCACGGTCACCTCCGGGTAGAAGGCCGTGGTGCCGGTGGCGGCGAACCAGGTGCCCGTGTCGAAGGTCAGGCGGTAGGTGCCCGCCCGAGGGAGGTCCAGCCCGGTGACCCTGCCGTCGGCGTCGGTGACGGCGTCCGCGAGCACCGCGGACCCCTGCTCCAACCGGACGGGGACACCCACCGCCGGCCGCCCCGCCGCGGCGTCGAGGACGTGGGTGGACAGGCTCATCCGAACAGCCTGCCCAACCGGATCCGGTTGATGGCGGCCAACTCGGTCAACGCGACGTCACGTTCGGTGGCGGGGTCGTTGCCGAGCCGGACATGCAGGGTGCCGAGGAGGTCCTCGGCACTGCGACCGCTCGCACACACCAGGTAGCGGTGCCCGAACCGCTCCTCGTAGGCACGGTTGCCCGCGGCCAGCGCGGCGCGCACGTCGTCGCCCGCCGACCCGACGGCGGCCTGCTCGCGCGCGGACGCACCGGACCCCACACGGTCGCCGATGCGGGGGTGCCCGGCCGTCGCCGCGTCGAGGTCGGCGTCGGTCAGCGCCGCGGCGGCGGCGTCCTGCAGCGCGTCAGCGGAGGCGTAGGGCCGCCCGGCCGCCACCTGCGCGGCCCACCGCGGCGCCGCGCAGACCGCCAGCAGCTCCTGCTCCGCGGCGTCGGACGTGAGGGCGTTGAACGCGTCGGGTGTCACCGGCGACCCGCCTCCGAGGGCACGGGTCAGTGGTCCGCGGAGCCGGCGGGCAGCGGGTCCAGGCGCATGTCCGGGTACTTGCGGCGGAACGTCTCCAGCCGCCACTTGTTGACGAACACCGCCAGCAGCGCGCCGTCGGAGCGGCGCTCCAGGACCTCCACCTCGGCCTGGTCGGCGAGCAGCTCGGCGCCCTCGGCATCGGTGCGCCGGGTGATCGAGTAGCCCAGCGTGTCCAGCAGGACGGGCGCACCGAACTCGTCGGCCATCCGGCTCGAGACCACCTCGAACTGCAGCGGTCCGACGGCGGCGAGCACCGGGCTCTGGTCGCCACGCAGGTCCGAGCGCAGCACCTGGATGACGCCCTCGGAGTCGAGCTGCTCGATTCCGCGGCGGAACTGCTTGAACCGCCCGGCGTCGGCGCCTCGGGCCACCGAGAAGTACTCCGGCGAGAAGCTCGGAATGGCCGGGAACTGCACGGGATCGGCCTCGTAGAGCGTGTCGCCCGGACGCAGCGCACCGGCGTTGACCAGGCCGACGATGTCGCCCGGGAACGCCTCCTCCACCGTGGTGCGCTGCTGGCCGAAGACGGCCTGCGCGTACTTCGTGGCGAACGGGCGCCCGGTGGCCGCGTGGGTGAGCACCATGCCCCGCTCGAACCGGCCCGACGCGATGCGGACGAACGCCATGCGGTCGCGGTGGGAGCGGTCCATGCCGGCCTGCACCTTGAACACGAGCCCGGCGAGCGGGGTGTCGAGCGCACGCGGGTTGCCGTCGGCGTCCTCGCGGGGCTCCGGGGCGGGCGCGAGGTCCACCAGCGCGTCGAGCAGCCGCCCGACGCCGACGCCCTGGATGGCCGCGCCGAACAGCACGGGGGTGGCGGTGCCGGCGAGGAAGTCCTTCTCGTCGAACCCGGCGCCGATCTCCTCCAGCAGCGCGATCTCCTCCTGCGCGACAGGCCAGTGGTCGGGCTCCTCCGCGGCGGCCTGCTCGCCGGGCACGATCGTGACCTCGCCGCGCGTGGCTCCGCCCGCGGTGCGCGTGTAGCGGCGCAGCTCCCCCGTCTCGACCTCGACGACGCCGCGCAGGTCGCCGGCGATGCCCAGCGGCCACGTGATCGGCATCGGCCGCAGCCCGATCGTCTGTTCCACCTCGTCGAGCAGCTCCAGCGCCTCGCGGCCGGGGCGGTCCCACTTGTTGACGAACGTGAGCACCGGGATCCCCCGGGCGCGGCAGACGTCGAACAGCTTGAGCGTCTGCGGCTCCAGGCCCTTCGCGGCGTCGAGCAGCATCACCGCGGCGTCGACGGCGGCGAGGACGCGGTAGGTGTCCTCGGAGAAGTCGCCGTGACCGGGGGTGTCGAGCAAGTTGATCACATGGTCGCGGTAGGAGAACTGCAGCACCGCGGACGTGATGGAGATGCCGCGCTTGCGCTCCATCTCCATCCAGTCCGACGTGACGCCGGCGCGCCCGGACTTGCCGTGCACGGCGCCCGCGGTGTCGATCGCCGACGCGTGCAGGGCCAACGCCTCGGTCAGCGTCGACTTGCCGGCGTCGGGGTGGCTGATCACCGCGAACGTCCGGCGCCGGGCGGCCTCGTTCGACACGCGGGTCACCGCTTCACCACTCTCTGATCGGGAGACTCCAGAGTACGGCCCGCCCGATCGGAGACGCCGCCCGATCACCGGTGTCCCCCGTTACCGGTGTGTCAGCTGACCGGTGTCTCAGCTCACCTTCGCCGCGAGCGCCACCGCGAGCCTGCAGTTCGCCGCGTCCGTGGCGAACCCGACCGTCCCGCTGTCGTCGACGCCGATCTGGGGCACCGACGCCGCGCCGTCGCCGGCGGCGGTCGTGGACACGTAGACCAGCGTGTCGCCGCGCCGCACCAGCGCACCGGCCGAGCCCAGCATGTCCCCCGTGGTGCAGAACGCCTCGTCGCCCGCCTGGACGTCCGGGCCGAGGTAGCCGTCGGTGGAGACCGAGAGCCCGTTGCCCCGCTCCTCGGTGGTGCCCTTGGCGGTGGTCTTCTCCTGCGCGAACCGGGCGGTGGCGTCGGCACCGGAGTACCGGGCGATGCGTGCCAGCCTGCCCGAGGAGTCGCCGCTCTCGACGGCCCAGCACGTGGTGGGGGCGCCGGCCAGCACCCGGGAGTCGAGCACGGGCGCGGCCATCGCCCCGATGCCGCCGCCGAGCTGGACGAGGTCGTAGCTACCGCCCAGCGCGGCGTCCACATCGGCGGCAGCGACGGCGTCGCAGCCTGCGCCCGTGCCGCCCGCGAGGCCGCCGACCTTGTCTGCGATGCCGCCGACCAGCCTGGTCACCGCGAAGCCTGCCACCACGACCAGCACCACGAACACGGCCGCGGCGATCAGCAGGATCCTGCCGGTCGAGCTCTTGCGGGGTGGGCCGGGCGGGGGCCCGGCCTGCTGCGGCGGCGGCCCGTAGGGCGGCTGCCCGCCGCCCGGGCCGTGGGGCTGCGGATAGGGCTGCTGGGGGTAGGGCTGCTGCCGGGCGAAGCGGGGGTCCTGGGGCGGCGGCCCGTACGGGGCGTTCATGGTGGCTCCTCGTCCCTGCGCGGGTCGACTCTGCGGGCCCCACGGGCCCGGTCCACCGTGAATCCTGTCGGGCGGACGGGACGAACGGGACTACCGGCGCGGAGAGGTTCCCACGACACGCGGGTAGGCGAACATCACCTGTCGGCAACTGTGCCGCGACCAGGCAGGGCGCTCGCACCGTTGAATTTGCCGTCTCCTAACCCTGTTTAACCCTGTTCTTGCTGTTCCGCCAAGGCATTTCCTCATGAATCCGACATTCTGCGGGAGACGACGTCAACTGATCGGTCGAATTGTGTCACCATCTCGTTCACCAGGCGTTGGTCTCGATGTTGAGGACATGGTCGAACCAGGCCGGAATGGGGTCGAGAACTGTGCTCGGGTTGGATCGTCCGCTGTCGGCGGGCCTGCGGTTGACTGATCTTCTGCTGAACCTGGACGAGGTCTGCGCGGAGCTGAGGGACCGCGTGCTCGCCCGGGAATGGCTGGACGCTTTTCTGCTGGCGTCCGCAGCGGTGCAGATCGTCGAGGACTACCTGCAGCCCGACACCGCGGCCCGCAGGGCGGAGAAGATGCTGGCCGGCCTGCCGGGGCGGGCAGCGGGGACCGCGGCGGACGGCGGGGAGTGGCTGCGCCGCACCCGCAACCGGTCGTGCCTCGCGTGGCTGCCTGCCGCGCAGGCGCTCCGCGACGAGCTCGCCGACGTGGTCATGACGGGGCGTCCCGGACCGCGGACCGGCGGGACCACCGCACGGGTCGTCGCCGCGGCCGCCGCGTTCCCCGCGGCCGCCCGC
>NZ_JAOPWR010000009.1 GCF_025965585.1 Pseudonocardia sp. | reverse complement strand
ACCCGGCTCCGCGGTGGTGCGCTGGACGTCGTCGCCATCGGTTCCCCCCGGAGCTGCACGCTCACCGTCAACCGCCGCGGGGGTCCGGTGATTTCCGATCACCGGTGTCGGCGCATGGCTGAACCGGCCCGCGAGGTCCGCGCGTTCCTGTCCGAGGGACCCGCATCGGCAAGCCGGGATTCGTCGCGAAGGACGGACGGCCGCTGGTGGCCCGATCGGGTTCCTCGTGGGGCCCCGACGACGACCCTGTGCTGATCTTCAACGCCGGTGCCCAGTCGGGCCGGAGGTCAGGTCAGTCGCTCTTCCAGCCCTCGGCGAGCTTGCTGATCTTCTGGGCGTAGTCGCGTGCCGCCACCGTCGGGTCCTCGGCGCGACCGGCGGCCACCCCCACGAGGAACGCGGTGACGGGCGCGCCCGGACGGCTCACACCGTGGGCGACGTCGGCGGTGAGGTCCAGCACCATGTCGACGGTTCCGCGGGTGTCCAGGGACTCCTCGATCCCCAGCTCCCGCGCGACGGCGGTGACCCAGTCGGACAGGGCGGTCGCATCGCTGCTCTCTGTCATCCGAGCAACAGTAGTGGCGACCGCCCCGCCCCGCTGGATCAGCTCCCGAACAACGCCGGCGCCTTGATCAGCAGCTCGTAGAGCCACTCGTGCCGCTCATACCTGGGCTCCCGTCGGGGTCGTGGTGGCGGCCGCCGGCTCGTGGAACTTCTCGGTGACCGGCCGGATCAGAGCGTTGGTGATGCCGGCGGAGAGGGCCGGCCGGTCCGGGAACCACCTGTGGATCGACAGCGCCGCCGGCGGGATGAGCCAGCGGCTCCGTCCCGGGGGCGCCACGATGTGCTCACGTCGGAGAAATCCGGCCGGCATGCGGCGCCTTTCCCGGGCCGGGACGAACGGGACGGCGTGAACCTGAGTCCCGGATAGTGAACCCGCGACAACATGAGCCGGACAGGAGCCGCAGACGACCGAACGCCGGACCCGCAGAGCGGATCCGGCGTTCAGGGCGGAACGGACGATCAGGCGGAGCGTTCGCGACGCTCCCGGCGGGCCGGCGTGCGAGGCACGATGGTCGGGTTGACGTTGCTGCGCACCGTCTGCTCGGTGACCACAACCTTGGCGACGTCGTCGCGGCTGGGGATGTCGTACATGACCGGCTGGAGGACCTCCTCCATGATCGCCCGCAGGCCACGGGCGCCGGTGCCGCGGAGGATGGCCTGGTCGGCCACGGCCTCCATCGCGTCGTCGGTGAACTCCAGCTCGACGCCGTCCATCTCGAACAGCTTCTGGTACTGCTTCACCAGGGCGTTGCGCGGCTCGGTCAGGATCTTGACCAGGGCCTCCTTGTCCAGCGAGGTCACCGACGCCACGATCGGCAGGCGGCCGATGAACTCGGGGATCAGGCCGAACTTGATGAGGTCCTCGGGCATGGTGTCGCCGAAGCTCTCGGAGGCGTCCACGTCGTTCTTCGAACGGATCTCCGCGCCGAAGCCCAGCCCACGGTGGCCCACCCGGTCACTGATGATCTTCTCGAGGCCCGCGAAGGCCCCGGCCACGATGAACAGCACGTTCGTCGTGTCGATCTGGATGAACTCCTGGTGCGGGTGCTTGCGGCCGCCCTGCGGCGGCACGCTCGCGGTGGTGCCCTCGAGGATCTTCAGCAGCGCCTGCTGCACACCCTCGCCGGAGACGTCGCGCGTGATCGACGGGTTCTCCGACTTGCGGGCGATCTTGTCGACCTCGTCGATGTAGATGATGCCCGTCTCGGCCCGCTTGACGTCGTAGTCGGCGGCCTGGATGAGCTTCAGGAGGATGTTCTCGACGTCCTCGCCGACGTACCCGGCCTCGGTGAGCGCCGTGGCGTCCGCGATCGCGAACGGGACGTTCAGCAGCTTGGCGAGCGTCTGCGCCAGGTAGGTCTTGCCGCAGCCCGTGGGGCCGAGCATGAGGATGTTGGACTTGCCGAGCTCGACGCCGTCGCCGTCGGGCCCCCGCCCCTTGTCGCCCGCCTGGATGCGCTTGTAATGGTTGTAGACGGCCACCGAGAGCGCACGCTTCGTGCGGCTCTGGCCCACCACGTACTGGTCGAGGAAGTCGTGGATCTCGGCGGGCTTGGGCAGCTCGTCGAGCTTGACCTCACCGGCCTCCGCGAGCTCTTCCTCGATGATCTCGTTGCAGAGATCGATGCACTCGTCGCAGATGTAGACGCCAGGACCGGCGATCAGTTTCTTGACCTGCTTCTGGCTCTTCCCGCAGAACGAGCACTTGAGCAGATCACCGCCATCGCCGATGCGTGCCATAGGAGCAGACCCCCAAATGTTTAGTAAGCGCTACCCCAGCTGGTGGGCCCGGTAGGCGCGCCCTCGTGACGGTACCCGCCGAACCGGTCTCCGGGGGAGCATCAGTTCGCTCGGATTCGGACAGTCTTCGGCGGGCGGTCCGGCGCCGGGATCGACGAGCGGTCCCGGCGCGCGGCTCTAGCTGACCGCGGAGAGCTTGCGGCTCTGGATGATCTCGTCGACGATCCCGTACTCCTTGGCCTCCGTGGCCGTGAGGATCTTGTCGCGCTCGATGTCCTCGCGGACCTGCTCGGGCGTGCGTCCCGTGTGCTTGGCCAGCGTGGACTCCAGCAGCTTGCGCATGCGGGAGATCTCCGCCGCCTGGATCTCCAGGTCGGACACCTGGCCGTAGAAGCCTTCGGTGGCCGGCTGGTGGATCAGGATGCGGGCGTTCTGCACCGCGAGCCTGCGGCCGGGCGTGCCCGCCGCGAGCAGCACGGCCGCGGCCGACGCGGCCTGCCCGAGGCAGACCGTCTGGATGTCGGGGCGGATGAACTGCATCGTGTCGTAGATCGCCATCAGCGACGTGAACGAGCCGCCGGGCGAGTTGATGTACATGCTGATCTCGCGGTCCGGGTCGGCCGACTCCAGGCACAGCAGCTGCGCCATGACGTCGTTGGCCGACGCGTCGTCGATCTGCACGCCGAGGAAGATGATGCGCTCCTCGAACAGCTTGTTGTACGGGTTGGACTCCTTGACCCCGTAGCTCGTGCGCTCGACGAACGACGGCAGCACGTACCGCGACTGCGGCATCTCGAACCTGCTCACTTCGTGCTCCCGTTCCCGTTCTCGCTGATCGCGTCGGGCAGATCCCCGGCGCGCGAGATCACGTGGTCGACGAAGCCGTAGTCGAGGGCCTCCTGAGCGGAGAACCAGCGGTCACGGTCGAAGTCCGCCACGATCTTCTCGACGCTCTGGCCGGTGTGGCCGGCGATGAGCTCCGCCATCTCGCGCTTGTGGCGCCGGAACAGCTCGGCCTGGATCGAGATGTCGGACTCCGTGCCGCCGACGCCCGCCGACGGCTGGTGCATGAGGATCTGGCAGTGCGGCAGCGCGTAGCGCTTGCCCTTGGCACCGGCCGAGAGCAGGAACTGCCCCATCGACGCCGCCAGCCCCATCGCGTAGGTGGACACGTCGCAGGGGATGAACTCCATCGTGTCGAAGATGGCCATCCCCGCGGTGACCGAACCACCCGGCGAGTTGATGTAGAGCGCGATGTCCGACGCCGGGTCCTCCGCGGCGAGCAGGAGCATCTGGGCGGCGATCCGGTTGGCGATGTCGTCGTCGACCTGCTGGCCGAGCACGATGATCCGCTGCTGCAACAGCCGCTCGTACACGGAGTCGGAGAGTGTCATCGAGGACGGTCCGCCGCCTCGCATGGCTGCTCCGATGAGACGGTCCTGTGGGCTCACTTCACCCTGCCTTCTGCTGGTCAGCTCGCGTCTGTTCACTGGCTCCGACCCTACGCGGACGGCCCGTCGGCCGTCCGCATCCGCGCCGGATGTTCGCTCTGGGCGTTCCCACCCGAACGGGCGATCAGGTGGTGGAGGCCTTCGGCTCCGCGTCGGCGTCCGCCCCGTCGACGGTCTCGGTGCCGTTCTCCGTGGCGGCGGTGTCGTCCGCCTCGTCCTCGGGGGCCGGAACCTCGAGGACCTCGTTGCCGCTGTCGTCGGCACCCTCGTCGTCGGGGCCGAGCAGGTCCGACAGGTCGAGCGCGTTGCCCGACGCGTCGGTGACGGTGGCGGCGCGGACCGCGGCGATCAGCGCCTTGCTGCGCCGGACGTCGGCGTAGATGGCGCCGAGCTGGCCGGCCTCCTGAATGCGGCGCACGAACTCCTCGGGCGGCATCTGGTACTGCTGCGCCTGGTAGACGATGCGCTCGGTGAGCTCCTGGTCGTTGACCGAGACCTCCTCGGCGTCGGCCAGCGCGTCGAGCACGAGCCGCGTGCGCACCGACTTCTCCGACTCCTCGCGCGCCTCGGTGTCGAACTCCTCGCGCGTCTGGCCCTGCGAGGTGAGGAACTCGGCGAAGCGGTCGTCGTCGTGGTCGAAGCTGTGGATCGCGTCGTGCACGCGCGACTCGATCTCCGCGGCGACGACGCTCTCGGGCAGCGGCACCTCGGTGGCGTCGACGATGGCGTCGAGCACCTTGTCGCGCGCCGCGGTGACCTGCTCCATCTTCTTCACGTTGCCGAGGCGGTCGCGCAGGCTTTCGGTCAGCTCTTCGAGGGTGTCGAACTCGCTGGCCAGCTGGGCGAACTCGTCGTCGGCGTCGGGGAGCTGGCGCTCCTTGACGGCCGTGACCTTTACGGTGATCTCGGCTTCCTTGTCGGCGTACTCGCCGGCGACCAGGGTGGAGGTGAAGGTGGCCGACTCGTCGGCCGACAGGCCCTGGATGGCCTCGTCGAGTCCGTCGATCAGGCCGCCCTGGCCCACCTGGTAGGAGAAGCCGCTGGTCTGGGCCTCCTCGACGTCCTCGCCGTCGACGGTGGCCGAGAGGTCGATGAGGACGAAGTCGTCCGCGGCCGCAGCGCGGTCGACGCCGGTCAGCGTGCCGAAGCGGGCGCGCAGGTTCTCGAGCTGCTCATCGACGTCGGCGTCGGTGACCTCGACGTCGTCGACGGTGACCACGAGCGAGTCGAGCTCGGGCAGCGTGATCTCCGGGCGGACGTCGACCTCGGCCGTGAAGGCGATCTTCTCGTTGTCCGCGATCTCGGTGACCTCGATGTCGGGGCGGCCGATCGGCGTGACGTCCTCAGCGGCGGTGACGGCCTCCGAGTACTTCGTGGGGACGGCGCCGTTGACGACCTCCTCCAGCACCACGCCGCGACCCAACCGGGCCTCGATGATGCGGGCGGGCACCTTCCCCGGACGGAAGCCGGGCACCTTGACCTGCTGGGCGATCTTCTTGTACGCGCGGTCGAAATCCGGCTTGAGCTCGTCGAAAGGCACCTCGACGTTGATCCGGACCCGCGTCGGGCTCAGTCGCTCGACGGTGCTCTTCACGGTGGCGTACTCCTCGATCTGTGGATCTTCTTCAACCGGCCCTGAGACAGTTCTCCGGCCGCGGACGCCGGGGCACGTGATGAACGCCCACCGGCAGGCAGTCCTCGCGAGTCTAGGCGAGATGGCCGCGACGGCTGCGGACGGCCACCGGGCAGCCCCGTCAGCGACGTCCGCGGGGCACCGCGGCGACGTCCGGGCCGGTCGGTGACGGTGACGGCGGTGGCGCCGCGGCGACGACCGGGACCACGTCGGAGACCGTCACCTCGACGGCGACGGATCCGAGCACCCCCCGGACGGCCGCGCCGAGCTCCTCGGCCAGCTGCGGCAGCGGCGTGCCGAGCCGGGCCACGACGGCGATCTCGACGGGCTCGTCGCCGACGCCGATCCGCACCCCGAGGATGCGCCGGCGGCCGGGCAGGTAGGACGCCACGGTGCCGAACGGCCCGCCGTCGAGACGCGCGACGGCGGGATGCGCCAGCACGGCCGACACGACCTCGGCCGCGGGCGTCGGCGGTCCGGGCGTCGGCGGTCGGGGGACGGGAGCGGTCACGACGGCGACGCTAGCGCCCCCGGCCGGGTGGATCCCGGACGTGCGACGGGCGGTCCCCCCGGACCCCGCGACCGGAGGGACCGCCCGTGGCGGGAGCACTCGGGTCAGGCCTCGAGCTTGTCGGCGATGTCCGACGCGGCGTCCCTGACGGAGTCCCCGACCTGCTTGACGTTGCCGCTGACCTGGTCCATCCGGCCCTCGGCCTGCAGCTCGTCGTTGCCGGTCAGCTCGCCGACCTTCTCCTTGACGTCGCCGATGACCTCTTCGGCCCTGTGCTTCGCCTTGTCGATGAAGCTCATCGCGAACCCCTCCTGGGACCGGGACCAGCGGGCGCAGGCGGTCTGCCTGCGACTACCGTGGTCTCGTCAGGTCAGACGCATCCCGGCCGCCATCCCTCACGGTGAGGTGGATCACACCGCCGGGTCTCGTGAGCGGAGCGCCGTGGGGCTCGTCCAGGGGTTCGTGGAGCCGGCGCCGGTCGACGCCCCGGCTCCCCCACCCACGCCTGCAGCGGGGAGCGAGCTGGACGACCTGACACTCGTCGTCCGCGCGCAGGAGGGCGACGTCCGGGCGTTCGAGACGCTGGCCCGGCGCCACCAGGCCGTGCTCTACCGGCTGGCGGTGCGCGTGATGGGCGATCCGGCCGAGGCCGAGGACGCCCTGCAGGAGGCGCTGCTCGACGCGTGGCGGCGGATCGGGCGGTTCCGCGGCGACTCGGCGTTCTCCACGTGGATGTACCGCGTGGTCACCAACCGGTGCATCGCGATGCTGCGCAAGCGCAGGCCGGTGCCGGTCGACGCCACCGACGACCTGACGCCCGCCCCCGACTCCCCCGAGCGCGCCGCGGAGACCGACGCGGGCATGGCGGCACTGGGGGTCGCGTTGCAGGGGCTGAGCGACGACCTGAGGATCTGCTGGGTGCTGCGGGAGATGGAGGGTCTCGGCTACGCCGAGATCTGCGAGATCACGGGGGCCGGTGAGGACGCCGTGCGCGGCCGCATCCACCGCGCCCGCGTCAAGCTGGCGGAGGTGATGCGACCGTGGCGGTGAACCACCCCGTTCCCGGCGCGCTCGACGCCGGCGGCCCGCAGGAGCCGCTGGCCTGCGGCCGCGACGCCGCATTCGTCTGGGACCGCGCCGCGGAGGGCACCCCGCCCGACGAGCACGAGCGCGGCTGCCCGCACTGCACGGCCGCCTACGCCGACGCCCGCGGCCTCGACTCGCTGGTGCACCGCATGGCGGCGGAGGAGATCGAGCCGCCGCCGTCGTTGATGGACCGCGTCATGGGCTCGGTGCTGAGCGAGCTGCGCCCGTACGACGTGATCACGCTGGAGTCGCCGCACGGGCCCAACCGGCTCGGCAGGCCCGCGGCCGCGGCCGTGCTGCGCAGCGTCGTCGACCGGATGGACGGGCTACGCGCCCGCAGCTGCCGCATCGAGCAGGTGGTCGACAGCTACGACGCCGACGTGGCCATCACGGTCACCGCCCGGTTCGGCGTCGACCTGGCGTCGGTCACCGCGCGCGTGCGGCAGATGGTGATGGCCGCGGGCGAGCAGGCACTCGGGGTGCCGGTGCGCCGCGTCGACATCGAGGTCGTCGACGTCTACGAGGACGGGTGGACATGACGGAACCGAACTCCACCACCGGCAGCGGCGTGCGGTTGCACGTCGGGGACAGCGCCGTCGCCCGCATCGCCGCGCAGCGGGCCGCGCGCGTGCCCGGCGTCGTGGCGCTGCGGGCCGATCTCGCACAGGCGCTGCTCGGCATCGCCGGCACGGTGCTCGGGCGGGACCGCTCCCGGCTGCCCACCGACGGCGTCAGTGCCGTCGTGCGCGATGCCGCGGCCGAGGTGTCGGTGACGATCGTGACGCGGCTGGGCCACAACTGCCGCGACCTCGCCCGGGCCGTGCAGCGCGAGGTGGCGGCCGAGGTCGCCGAGCAGACGGGCCTGGCCGTGACCGTCCGCGTCACGATCGCGGACGTGCTGCTCGACTAGCGGGCGGTGAGTACGCAGTCGCCGCACAGCCCGCCCTCGCGCGCGCGGTAGTAGAGGCAGCAGCTGCGCCGGCGGAACGTCCACGCGACGTCCGGACCGGCCGCCGGGAGCAGATCGCCCGACCCGGCCAGCGGACCGGTCGCCAGCAGGCGCTCGGCCACGGCGGCGGCCCGGGCCGCCGCCTTCGGGCGCTCGACCCCGATCAGCCGCTTCCCGCTCGCCACCGACGACGCCACGCTCCCCCACAGCAGCCGCTCGGAGATCGCCACCTGGGCGCGCACGGCGGCGATCAGCGGGGCGAGGTGCTCGTCGAACAGCGCGCCGGCCAGTGCACGTGCCGCGTCGTCGGCGTCCCCGACCTCCACACCGGACGGCGCCCCGCTCCACAGTGGCCACGGGCCGCCCGCGGACGGCCGCCAGAAGAGGCTCCGGGCGGTGAGGGACGGCAGCACGCCGTGCAGTACGACCGCGGTCAGCGGCGCCGAGAGCAGCAGCGCGGCGAGCCCCTGGAACGTGATCGACGCGGCCACCCGGTCGTCGGACCCCAGGACGCGCCGCACGTGGGCGATGCGGTCGCGCAGTGGCTGTGGATCGGTGTACAGGTCGCGAACCGGGCGCCAGGTGGGGTCGGCGGCCTCGGCCGGGTCGGTGCCGACGGTGAAGAACGGCCCGAGCCGGGCCACGTCGGCCAGCACCGCGCGAACATCCACGTCACCAGTGTGCGGCAGGACGTACACGTTACTCATCGTTGGGCGGGGTGGGTGACTCCACCGCTGGTCACGGTGGTCACGTCCGCTCTCACTGGCGAATCCCGGCTACAGCGTGCGACATTATGCGTAGCGGTACTTCCGCACCCGACGACGCGTGCGACCACACCGGGCTCCAGGCCGGCCGCCCACCAGGACGGCCGGTCGTCAGTGCCGGGGCCCGGGCGCACCACGCTCGGGGTCCGGCACTGACTCATGCACCCGTTCGGACCGGAACAGATGTCCGGGCGGGAGCGTCGGATACGATTTTTCCCACCATCACGTCGTCCCGATGCGAGATGTCGGGGTGCACCGAGACGACAGGAGGCACTGTTGACCGTGAACTCAGCAGCATCCTCGGAGGGGCTCTACGCCCCGGACTTCGAGCACGACGCCTGCGGCGTCGCCATGGTGGCGGACCTCAAGGGTCGCCGCGACCACGGCATCGTCCGCAAGGCTCTCACCGCGCTGCTCCGTTTGGAGCACCGGGGCGCCCGCGGCGCCGAGGCCAACACCGGTGACGGTGCCGGCATCCTCATCCAGGTCCCGGACGAGTTCTTCCGCGCTGTGGTCGAGTTCGATCTCCCCGAGGCCGGCGCCTACGCCGCCGGCACCGCGTTCCTGCCGTCCGACCCCGCCGAGGCCGACAAGGCCGTCGCCGCGATCGACGCGATCGCCGCCGAGGAGGGCCTGCGCGTCCTGGGCTGGCGTGAGCTGCCCGTCGATCCCGACAAGGCCGACATCGGACCGTCGGCGCGCGACGTCATGCCCGGCTTCCGCCAGCTGTTCGTGGCCGGGACCAACGGCGAGACCGGCATCGAGCTGGAGCGCCTCACGTTCTGCCTGCGCAAGCGCGCCGAGCACGACCCCGAGACGGGCAGCACCTATTTCCCGAGCCTGTCGCCGCGCACCATCGTCTACAAGGGGATGCTCGCCGAGCCCCAGGTCGAGGCGTTCTACCCCGACCTGTCCGACGAGCGCGTCACCACCGCGCTCGCCGTGGTGCACTCGCGTTTCTCCACCAACACGTTCCCGGCGTGGCCGCTGGCCCACCCGTACCGCTACGTCGCGCACAACGGCGAGATCAACACGCTGCGCGGCAACCGCAACTGGATGGCGGCGCGCGAGGCGCTGCTGCGGTCCGACGTCATCCCGGGTGACCTCGCCCGCCTCTCGCCCATCGTCACCCCGGACGCGAGCGACTCCGCCACGTTCGACGAGGTGTTGGAGCTGCTGCACCTTGGCGGGCGCTCGCTGCCGCACGCGGTGCTGATGATGATCCCGGAGGCGTGGGAGAACCACGCCGAGATGGACCCCGCTCAGCGCGCCTTCTACGAGTTCCACTCCACGATGATGGAGCCGTGGGACGGCCCCGCGCTGGTGGCCTTCACCGACGGCACGCAGATCGGCGCCGTGCTCGACCGCAACGGCCTGCGCCCCGCCCGCTACTGGGTCACCGAGGACGGCACCGTCGTACTGGCGTCCGAGGTGGGCGTGCTGGACGTCGAGCCCTCCGCCGTCGTGCGTAAGGGCCGGCTCGAGCCGGGCCGCATGTTCCTCGTGGACACCGAGGCCGGCCGCATCGTCGACGACGCCGAGATCAAGGGCGCGCTGGCGGCCGAGCACCCGTACGCCGACTGGCTGCACGCGGGCCTCATCCGCCTCGGCGACCTGCCTGCCCGTGAGCGCGAGCTGCCCTCCCACGCGGCGCTGACGCTGCGCCAGCAGTCGTTCGGCTACACCGAGGAGGAGCTCAACATCCTCCTCAAGCCGATGGCGTCCTCGGGCGCCGAGCCGATCGGCTCGATGGGCAACGATGCGCCCATCGCGGCCATCTCCGAGCGTCCGCGCCAGCTCTACGACTACTTCTCGCAGCTGTTCGCGCAGGTCACCAACCCGCCGCTGGACGCCATCCGCGAGGAGCTCGTCACCTCGCTGCAGAGCCAGCTCGGGCCGGAGGAGAACCTCCTCGACGCCACGCCGGCCAACTGCCGCACGATCGTGCTGCCGTTCCCGGTGCTCGGCAACGACGACCTCGCCAAGATCGTCCACATCAACGACGACGGCGAGTATCCGGGCTTCGTGTCCGTCACGGCCAAGGGCGTGTTCAAGGTCGCCGAGGGCGGCGACGGCATGTCCCGGCGGATCGCTGAGATCTGCCGCGAGGTCTCGGAGGCCATCGAGGACGGCGCGCGTCTGATCGTGCTGTCCAACCGGGGCGTCGACAAGGACCACGCGCCGATCCCGTCGCTGCTGCTCACCGGCAGCGTGCACCACCACCTCGTGCGCGAGAAGACGCGCACCCGGGTCGGGCTGATCGTCGAGTCCGGCGACGCCCGCGAGGTGCACCACGTCGCGCTGCTGATCGGCTACGGCGCTGCCGCGGTCAACCCGTACCTGGCGATGGCCACCGTCGAGGACCTCGCCGAGCGCGGCGACATCCCCGGCGTCGACCCGGCCACGGCGGCGAAGAACCTCGTCAAGGCGCTGGGCAAGGGCGTCCGCAAGACGATGTCCAAGATCGGCGTCTCCACGGTGGCGTCCTACACCGGCGCGCAGATCTTCGAGGCCGTCGGCCTGGGCGAGAAGGTCATCGACACCTGCTTCACCGGCACCACGTCCCGGCTCGGCGGCGTCGGCTTCGACGTGCTCGCCGAGGAGGTCCTCCAGCACCACCGCAGGGCCTTCCCCGCCGACGACGTGCGCGCCTCGCACCGGGCTCTGGAGGTGGGCGGCGAGTACCAGTGGCGCCGCGAGGGCGAGCTGCACCTGTTCAACCCGCAGACCGTCTTCAAGCTCCAGCACTCCACCCGCCAGGGCCGCTACGACATCTTCAAGGACTACACCAACCTCGTCGACCAGCAGGCGAACCGCCTGATGACGTTGCGCGGGCTGTTCAGGTTCAAGGAGGGCGAGCGCCCGTCGGTGCCGATCGAGGAGGTCGAGCCGGTCGAGGAGATCGTCAAGCGCTTCGGCACCGGCGCCATCTCCTACGGCTCGATCAGCCAGGAGATGCACGAGACGCTCGCCATCGCGATGAACCGGCTCGGTGGCCGGTCCAACACCGGTGAGGGCGGCGAGGACTCCGACCGCTTCACGCCCGACGCCAACGGCGACTCCCGGCGCAGCCGCGTCAAGCAGGTGGCGTCCGGCCGCTTCGGCGTCACCAGCGAGTACCTGGTCAACGCCGACGACATCCAGATCAAGATCGCGCAGGGCGCCAAGCCCGGCGAGGGCGGGCAGCTGCCCGGCGGCAAGGTCTACCCGTGGATCGCCAAGACCCGCTACGCCACACCGGGCGTCGGGCTGATCTCGCCGCCGCCGCACCACGACATCTACTCGATCGAGGACATCAAGCAGCTCATCCACGACCTGAAGAACGCCAACCCGACGGCCCGCATCCACGTGAAGCTGGTCAGCCAGGTCGGCGTCGGCACGGTCGCGGCGGGCGTGGCGAAGGCGTACTCCGACGTCGTGCTCATCTCGGGCCACGACGGCGGCACCGGCGCGTCGCCGCTGAGCTCGATCAAGCACGCGGGCGGCCCGTGGGAGCTCGGCCTGGCCGAGACCCAGCAGACGCTGCTGCGCAACAACCTGCGCGACCGCATCGTCGTGCAGGCCGACGGCCAGCTCAAGACCGGTCGTGACGTGGTCATCGCGGCGCTGCTGGGCGCGGAGGAGTTCGGATTCGCCACCGCCCCGCTCGTCGTGTCGGGCTGCGTCATGATGCGCGTCTGCCACCTCGACACGTGCCCTGTCGGCGTCGCCACGCAGAACCCGGAGCTGCGCAAGCGCTTCGACGGGCGGCCCGAGTACGTCGTCAACTTCATGCGGTTCATCGCCGAGGAGGTGCGCGAGTACCTGGCGGCGCTGGGCTTCCGCAGCATCGCCGAGGCGGTCGGCCACGCGGAGATGCTCGACACCGACGACGCCGTGCGGCACTGGAAGACCCGAGGGCTCGATCTCTCCCCGATCTTCATGCGCCCGGAGCTGCCCGAGGGCAGGCCACTGCACAACACCACCCAGCAGGACCACGGCCTGGAGAAGGCGCTCGACAACACGCTGATCCAGCTGTGCGAGGGCGCGCTCCGCTCGGGCGACAAGGTGCGCCTCGAGGTGCCGGTGCGCAACGTCAACCGCACCGTCGGCACGATGCTCGGCTACGAGCTGACCAAGCGGTTCGAGGGCGAGGGCCTGCCCGACGACACGATCGACGTCACGCTCACCGGCTCGGCCGGGCAGAGCTTCGGCGCTTTCGTGCCGAGGGGCATCACGCTGCGGCTGGTCGGCGACACGAACGACTTCTTCGGCAAGGGGCTCTCGGGCGGACGCCTGACGCTGCGTCCCGACCCGACGGCGCCGTTCAAGGCCGAGGAGAACATCATCGCCGGCAACGTGATCCTCTACGGGGCCACGTCGGGCGAGATCTTCGTGCGCGGCATCGTCGGCGAGCGGTTCTGCGTCCGGAACTCCGGTGCGCTGGCCGTCGTCGAGGGCGTGGGCGACCACGCCTGCGAGTACATGACCGGCGGCCGCGTCGTGATCCTCGGCAGGATCGGGCGCAACTTCGCCGCGGGCATGTCCGGCGGCGTGGCCTACGTGCTCGACCTGCCGCGCCACCGCGTCAACCCCGAGATGGTCGACATCGACCCCCTCGACGACGACGACCGCACGTTCCTGCGCGATGCCGTGGAACGGCACTTCGCGGAGACCGAGTCGGCCGTGGCCAAGGCGCTCCTCGCCGACTGGGAGGAGAGCGCCGCCCGGTTCGACAAGGTCATGCCCAAGGACTTCAAGCGCGTGCTGCAGGCCCGTGAGGCCGCCGAGCGCGAAGGCCGCAACGTGGACGAAGCAGTGATGGAGGCAGCACATGGGTGACCCGAAGGGATTCCTCACCACCCCCCGGGAGGCCCCGACCCGCCGTCCGGTGGACCTGCGCCTGACCGACTGGCGCGAGGTCTACGAGGACTTCCCGCGCGCGAACCTGGAGAAGCAGGCCGGCCGCTGCATGAACTGCGGCATCCCGTTCTGCCACCAGGGCTGCCCGCTGGGCAACCTCATCCCGGAGTGGAACGACCTCGTCTACCGGCATGACTGGCGCGAGGCCACCGAGCGGCTGCACGCCACCAACAACTTCCCGGAGTTCACCGGGACGCTGTGCCCCGCCCCGTGCGAGGCGGCGTGCGTGCTGGCCATCAACTCCGACGCCGTCACGATCAAGCAGGTCGAGATCGAGATCGTCGACCGCGCCTGGGACGAGGGCTGGTTGCCACCGGAGGCGCCGGAGACGAAGACCGGCAAGAAGGTGGCCGTGGTCGGCTCCGGGCCCGCCGGGCTCGCCGCCGCGCAGCAGCTCACCCGGGCCGGGCACGACGTGGTGGTGTTCGAGCGGGCCGACCGCATCGGCGGCCTGCTGCGCTACGGCATCCCCGAGTTCAAGATGGAGAAGGCCCGGCTCGACCGCCGGCTGGAGCAGATGAAGGCCGAGGGCACCCTCTTCCGCGCGTCGGTCGACGTCGGCACCGACATCACGGTCGAGCAACTGCGCAGCGAGTACGACGCCGTGGTGCTCGCGGGCGGGGCCACTGCGTGGCGCGACCTGCCGGCGCAGGGCCGCGAGCTCGAGGGCGTCTACCAGGCGATGGAGTTCCTGCCGTGGGCCAACCACGTGCAGCAGGGCGACCTCGACGCCCCGCCGGTCACCGCCGAGGGCAAGCACGTGGTGATCATCGGCGGCGGCGACACCGGCGCCGACTGCCTCGGCACGTCGCACCGCCAGGGCGCGCTCTCGGTGACGCAGCTGGAGATCATGCCGACGCCCCCGGAGAAGCGCACCGAGGGCATGCCGTGGCCGACCTACCCGATGGTCTACCGGGTGTCGTCCGCGCACGAGGAGGGCGGCGAGCGGCTGTTCTCGGTGAACACCACCGAGTTCGTGGGCGACGCCGACGGCAAGCTGCAGGGCATCAAGATCGTCGAGGTGAAGCGCGGCGAGAAGGGCTTCGAGCCGGTCGATGGCACCGAGAAGGAACTCCCGGCGCAACTGGTGCTGCTGGCCATGGGCTTCGTCGGGCCGGAGAAGGGCAAGCTGCTGAGTGACCTGGGCGTGGAGCTGGACGAGCGCGGCAACGTCGCGCGCGACCAGAGCTTCATGACCAGCGTCGACGGCGTCTTCTCCGCCGGAGACATGGGCCGCGGCCAGAGCCTGATCGTGTGGGCCATCGCCGAAGGCCGGGCCGCCGCCGCCGGGGTGGACACGTACCTGACCGGTCGCGACGTCCTCCCCCGCCCGATCAACCCGACGGACCGCCCCCTGGTCTGACCCACGAGATCGCCGCCGCACTCCCGCCCCTCACAGGGCCGTGGAGTGCGGCCGGCGACGATCATGCCGCCCGCCGAACGGGGTGGGGGTTGTCCCGCCCCTACTTGCCGTCGAGCAGCTCCACCACCGGGGCGAACTGTTCGAGGAACGCGGCGTTGACGCTGATGTAGGACGTGCCGAACGCGTCACGCCTGCGCTGCAGCTCGTCCGCCATCGCGGTGGTGCTGCCCCGCAGCATGGTCAGCGAGTCTGCCGCGATGAGCTCCTCGGCGGTGGCGCCGAGGAAGCCGCGCGTCCATTCGGGCACCTCGTCGCCGACGACGAAGACGTTCATGGCGAGCT
>NZ_JAOPWR010000546.1 GCF_025965585.1 Pseudonocardia sp. | reverse complement strand
TCGACTACGGGTCGGACCGATCGTCGGTCAACGCGAAGGATCACTCGGTGCGGTGCTCGAGCGCCACGGTCGGAGTGGCTTGGGCCGGAGTCCGGGTGCGGGGAACGCCGCCTACCGGGGCGGAACTGTCGCCGGCGATGTCATGTCTGTGTCACCTCGATAGGTGTAGCGCGTGAGGAGGTCGACGTCGCCGAGGACACCGTCCACTCGCGTGTGGTCGTTCGTGGCCAGGACACGCCGACCGGCGACGGCATCAAGGACCTCCGGCCGCTGACGCGGTCGCCATCCAGGCGATCCTGACCCCGCCGCTTACCTCGACACGCCCACAAACAGCCGGAGCACCGACCAGAAAAAAGATCAACAGCAATCCGCGGGGGTTGACCGGCCCCGCCCCTTCAGAATTCGGGGATCATCGCCTGCTAGCGGAGCACGCCAACGGATGATCGCTGCCACGACCCCGGTGCTCGCGACCCCGCGAGAGCGCATTGGGCACGGGGCGCCCTCGCTCACCTTATTGTTCGGACCCCGTCGACCAAGGACCAGCTGAAGTTCTTCGGCGAGCTCCTGCGGCCGAATGGCCGATGACGGTGACGGTGACGCTATGTAGCGTCAAGAACATGGCCGCGGCTTCTGGTCTGTATTACTGCGGGAGGTGCAGGAGACACCACCGGTCATGGAAGTCGAAGATCGGCAGGCAACACCTCTCCGACCGAGTTGCCTGGTACTCCTGGATAGTTTCCTTGTCCTCCTTCCGGCGTGAGAGCTCGCAACGCGGAGAAGCGCAGAGACAGGCACTGCGACCTGCTCCGGTCGCCGGGAGGCGACAGAACGCAGCACCGCAGACTCGGCGGCGAAGCGAGCACAACGAAAATCGCACGCAGCCTCGACGTCGCGGGCCGGCTCCTCCACAGCCGGAGGTCAAGCCCTGGCCGAACGCACAGGAACGTCTGCGTGCATCAGTAGCCGACGCGCGGCGTGTGGCGAAGCGGCGTCTCCGTACCGTGGATGTCCGTGGCCGGCGCGACCGCTCGCGTGTACCAGTGAGGATCGAGCCCAGCCTGATCAACTATGTATTCGACAAGGACGGCTTCTACGCGAAGGCCGCCGACAAGATTATCGAAGGCCTGCCGTACGGCCGCAGGGATCGCAGGAACCACTGGGTGTGCGTGCAGCTCGGCGCGGCGGCAGAGGTGGTCGACCCCGGTACCTACGAAAAGGTGGTTGGGGACGCGGTCCAGAAAGGGCTCGAGAAGCTAGGCGTGGATGACTTCATCGCCAAGGCGATCAGTACCGGCGGCCCTCCGGGAATCAGGGCGGCCTTCGATGCAACATCGTTCGCTGAGCTGTCGAGGGCCTTCCGAGCGCTGATCCCTCTCGTCTGCCCCGACCTCGCCCGCTGCCCCCAGGATTCCGAGGTTCTCAGGATGTACGCGACGCCGCTGACTGCGGAGGACCTCAAGCGAGTCGCCCAGGCGTTGGGCGCGCCAGCACAACCGAGTCCATTCGGGTACTGAAGCGCAGGCTGTCCAGTGCCGCGCCGCCGTAGGCGGCGGACGTCCCCATCGCGCCCACGCCGAGGCGGGACACCCCGAGGCCGTTCAACGTCGTGTGCTTCACGGCTTCTTCCCCGTTCTCCGGACGGGCCGGCGCATCAGGTCCAGCCCCATCCGGTTCTCGGTGGTGTCGCGATCCGGGCGCTCACACCGCACGGCGTAGCCGCGGACAGCGATCTCTGTCGCCGAGCACCGGCTCGATCTCGAGATCCGGCTGGCGAACTGGCCTATTCGTGATTATTGTTCCACTCACGGGACCTGACGCACTTCTCGGCAAGGACCTCAGGTGTCGACGTCGGTCCGTCCTGCGGCGGCTGTTCCGCAGGGAACCAACCGCGGGGTCGCTCGGCACCGTCCGGCCAGGTGCGTCCCACATCGAACGCCGTGTAGCCGCGCGACCCCGAACCCCCCGGCGCGCGACTGCTTGCGTGGGCTACCTCTCCGCAGGGTGAAATCGCGGCGCGGATTTCGGCCTCCCAGCAGGAGATGCCGCCTGCCCGCGTCCGTCACTCTGGCAGAGCTACGTGCGCACCTCAGCGGCCCTCGTACCTTCCTGGAACCGGTGCGGGTGCAGGGGTAAGCGGGTGCGCACATCGGCGGGAAGCGCGCGCACGTCGTGGCACGGGGCAGCCGTCCGGCGGGGGTCTACCCGGCGCGCGCCGATCGACCAATGGTGATCACTCGGTATGCACGGGCGGTCGGCCGTTCGACGAGGAGGCGACATGGCGGAGAGCCGGAACATCACGGTGGCCATCACCGGTGCGGGCGGCACCGGCGCCGCCAAGCGACTACTTCAGGCCCTGCAGAACGACGCGCGCGTCACGCACATCGACCTCCTGGTATCGGCCAACGGACGCAAGCTGGTGGCCTTCGAGTTCGGCACCGGGGAGGACCAGGACTCGATGCTGCAGGCGCTCGGTGTGACCTCACCGAAGGTGAGCGTGCTCGACGCGGACGACATGACCGGGCCGGTGACCAGCGGCAGCTACCGCAACGACGCCATGATCGTGCTGCCCTGCGCGGCCGGAGTGCTGGGCCGGATCGCCCAGGCGCAGGCGCAGAGCCTGATCGAACGGGCCGCGGACGTGGCCCTCAAGCAGCGTCGCATGCTGGTGCTGTGCCTTCGGGAAGCGCCGTTGAATCTGGCACACCTGCGCAACATGGTCGCCGTCACCGAAACCGGCGCGATCGTCTACCCGATGATCCCGACCTACTACAACGTTCCGAAGACGCTGGCCGAGCTACAGGACGAGCTGGTCGAACGGCTGCTGGAACTCGTCGGGCTGCCGGAGACCGATCGCTACCAGTGGGACGGCTCCAACACCGCCGCTCACCGCGAGCACGTTCTCGAACACGGATGACCGCATCGGCAACCCCAGGTTCCCGCACGCCGGGAGGAGTAGTCCGTGCGAATCGTGGTCGCGATGACCGGAGCCACCGGCGCAGTGCTCGGCATCCGGATGCTGGAGGCGTTGCGCGAGCTGGATGTGGAGACCCATCTGGTGGTGAGTCGGTGGGCACGGGCGACGGTGACGCAGGAGACGTCGTACTCGATACGGGAGGTCACCGCGTTGGCGTCCACCGCCTACAGCCCGAACGATCAGGGTGCGGCGATCTCCAGCGGGTCGTTCCCGATGGACGGCATGATCGTGGCGCCGTGCAGCATGAAGACGCTGGCCGGTATCCGGACCGGTTACGGTGAGGGGTTGATCGGGCGTGCCGCCGACGTGACGCTGAAGGAGCGGCGTCGGCTGGTGCTGGTGGCCAGGGAAACCCCGCTCTCGGCTGTCCATCTGGAGAACATGCTGGATCTCACCCGGATGGGCGCGGTGATCCTGCCGCCGATGCCCGCCTTCTACAACCATCCCACCAGCGTGGCGGAGATCGTCGATCACATCGTCGGCCGGACTCTGGATCAGTTCGGCCTGTCGCTGCCGTCCGCGCGCCGATGGGCGGGTATGGGCACAGCGCAAACCGCCCAACTCGCCGCGGTCCGACCTGAGGAATGAACATGGCGTACTCGGATCTGTCCGACTTCCTGTCCCACGCCGAGAAGAACGGCCAGTTGCTGAAGATCAGCGACACGGTGAATCCCGAGCCGGATCTGGGCGCTGCGGCGCGGGCGGTGGCCAACCTGACCGATCGCGGGCCGGCGCTGCTGTTCACCAATATCAACGGCTACGAACACGGCTCGGTAGCCATCAATTTGATCGGCTCGTGGCCGAACCACGCGCTGATGCTGGGAATGGACAAGGACACCCCGGTCAAGGAGCAGTTCTTCGAGTTCGCCCGTCGCTGGGACGACTTCCCGGTCGCGGTCGAGCGCCGCGAGGACGCGCCGTGGCGGGAGCACACCATGGACGGCGGGATCAACCTGTTCGACCTGTTCCCGTTCTTCCGGCTCAACCGCTACGACGTGGGCTGCTACATCGACAAGGGCGCGGTGGTCAGCCGGGATCCCGACGACCCGGACAATTTCGACAAGCAGAACGTCGGCATCTACCGCATCCAGGTCAAGGACGTCGACCGGTTGGGGATCCAGCCGCTGCCGACACACGACATCGGACTGCACCTGCGCGCCGCGGAGGAACGGGGTGAGAACCTGCCGGTGGCGATCACGATCGGCAACGAGCCGGTGATCACCACAGTCGGCGGCATGCCGCTGACCTACGAGCAGTCCGAGTACGAGATGGCCGGCGCCATCCAGGGCAGCCCGTACCAGATCGCGACGGCACCGCTGACCGGCTTCGACGTGCCGTGGGGGTCCCAGGCGGTGCTGGAGGGCGAGATCATCGCCGGGGTGCGGGAGATCGAGGGCCCGTTCGGGGAGTTCACCGGGCACTACTCCGGCGGACGCCGGCAGCCGGTGATCCAGATCCGCAAGGTGAGCTACCGGACGAACCCCATCTTCGAACATCTCTACCTCGGCATGCCGTGGACCGAGATGGACTACACGCTGGCCCTGAACACGAGCGTGCCGCTGTATCAACAACTCAAGAAGGACTTCCCCGACGTCGTCGCGGTCAATGCGATGTACACGCAGGGGCTGCTAGCGATCATATCGGTCAAACAACGCTACGGCGGCTTCGCCAAAGCGGTCGGCCTCCGCGCCATGACCACTCCACACGGCCTCGGCTACTGCACCGTCGTCATCGTGGTCGACGACACGGTAGACCCGTTCAACCTGGCCCAGGTGATGTGGGCGCTGTCGGTCAAGTTCCACCCGCACTACGACATCGTGACCGTCCCCAACGCGTCGGTGCTGCCGCTCGACCCCAGTTCCGACCCGCCCGGCATCATCCACAAGGTGGTGCTCGACGCGACCACTCCGATCGCGCCGGAGACCCGTGGCCACTACTCCCAGCAGGTCGACCAGCCGATGGGCACGAAGGAATGGGAAGAGAAGCTCAAGGGATTGCTGAAATGACCACGTCCGAGGAACTACCGACCATCTGCCCCCGCTGCGACGATCACGACATCCGGGTGCTCACCGTCTCTCCCGTCCCCGGCGCGTGGACCATGTTCTCCTGCCACACCTGCTTCTACAGCTGGCGCACCACCGAACCCTCGTACGCCACCGACCCGGCCACGTACCCGGCGGTCTTCAAGATCGATCCGAAGACCATTCCGGATATGCCGCTGTTCCC
The DNA here is from genome assembly GCF_025965585.1 of Pseudonocardia sp. GTDB lineage: Bacteria > Actinomycetota > Actinomycetes > Mycobacteriales > Pseudonocardiaceae > Pseudonocardia. The sequence goes on along the minus strand of NZ_JAOPWR010000546.1, from coordinate 1,724 downwards.
CTCCGTTCCCGATCCCCGGAAGTAACCATGCCCTTCTACCAATGCACTACACAAGCCGGACTCCTCACCGACGGGCAGAAAGCCGACCTGGCAAGGGAGATCACGCGCATCCACTGCGCAGCAACGGGCGCCCCGGAAAGCTTCGTCACGGTGTCCTACCACGAGGTATCACCAGCCGATCTGTACGTCGCCGGTGAACCGTCGTCGGCCTCACGGATCACCGGCCTGATCCGTGCCGGGCGTCCGGAATCCGTCACCCTCGAACTACTCACCGGCATCTCCCACGCATGGACCACCGTCACCGGGCGACCGGAGAGCGACATCGCCTGCTTCCTGCAGGAGATCGACGCGCGGCACGTCATGGAAGGTGGCAGGGTGCTGCCCAGGCCGGGCGAGGAACAACGCTGGCTCGCCCACCAGAACTGACCGGCCGCAGCGGCATCGGCTCACATGCCGCGACCGTGACGGGGAGTCAGGTGCCATGGCCCAACTGATCGGCAACCGTCTCCCTCCTGAGCTCGTCGAGGCCCTGGGCGACAAGGCGCTGGCCGAAGAGGATCAACCGGCCTATCTGCTGAGCACCTGCGACGATTCCGGCAACCCGCGGATATCCATGCTCGGCGTGGGCGAGGTGGTCGTCCACGACGACCGGCACCTGCGAGTCGCGCTGTGGAAGAACACGCGCACCGGGCACAACCTGCGGACCACGCGGCCGGCGCTGTTCAGCTCGATCGCCCCGGGAGCGGTGCTCTACGTCCGCGGCGACCCCACTCCCCTGGCCTCCCCAGCCGACACCTCCCTGGAATTCTTCGAGCTCACCGTCACAGCCGTCGAGTCGGACATGCACGCCGGCATGTCGGTGACCAGCGGGATCACCTTCACCATCGCAGGTTCGGACGTCGACCCCAAGGACGTCGTGGCAACCTGGCGCCACCAACGGGAGCTACTCGCCGCCGCACCCCGAACATGACTCTCGCAGGATGCGACTGTGGGACCGTTCAGCCGTCACCAGGGCCTCGTCGTTGAAGCGGAACTCACCGGCGTGCCCACGTGCGCTCGCCGCGGCCACTCGAGGAACGCGACCGCATCGCGCTCGCTCGACGAGGTGAACAGGCGCTCCGCGGCCAACGAAGCGGCCTCCCTACGCCCTGTACCAGCCACTGACCGAGGGGTAGCGGCGCAGGAGCCGGCAGTGCCGCCGCTGAGGTAGCAGGGACGCACTGGTTTGAGCTACCAGACGATCATGACAGTCACATTTTGAGGCAACTGCAGCGCGGTGCTGCTGGGATGATCACCTCCCCGTGCTCGATGATGAGGAGATGATGATGTCGGACGTACAGGCTCCGCAGGCCGAGATCCAGAGCTGGAACTCCAACACCCAGGCCTGGGAGGTACGCCATATCGACGAGCTTGACGGCGACATCGCGGTGAAGCCCCTCATCGAGGATTCGGACACCGGCATGTCGGTGATGAAACTGAAGTACTTCGCAGGGTTCACCAACACCTGGCACACGCATAACTGCGCGCACGGCATGTATGTGCTCGACGGTGTACTGAAGACCAGTGCAGGTTCCTTCGGGCCGGGTGAGTTCGTCTGGTTTCCTGAGGGTAAGAAGATGGAGCACGGCGCGACCGCGGACAACGACGTCACGGTCCTGTTCATCACCAACAAGCCGTTGGACATCCACTACCTCAGTGGCGAGGACTCACCAGCCGCCTCCGAC
>NZ_JAOPWR010000509.1 GCF_025965585.1 Pseudonocardia sp. | reverse complement strand
TCATCGGGTTCCTGCTCGTGCAGGTCAGCATCGCCCTGCAGGTGCTGCCCGGCGGTGCCGGGCTGGCCGAGGTGGGGTTGCTCGGTGCGCTGGGTAGCGCGGGCGTCGACCTCGGCCCGGCCGCCGCCGTCGTGGTGCTCTACCGGGCGGCAAGCTGGCTCGTGCCCACTGTCGTGGGCTGGCTCCTCTATGCCGTGCAGATCCACGTCACCCGGCCACTGCCGCACCTGCACCGTCCGACTCCGCAGTCGGCCACCGGGTAGGACTCCCTGAGCCCGACGGGCCGAAGGGTGGAGCGCCCGGACCGACACCGGGGCCGCCGCTTTCCTGCACTACCTGCGCGGTTACCGGGAGTGTCGGTGGCCGGGCCGACCCGGACCCTGCGGCACATCGGCGGTCGACATCCCCGACATCTCCATGCCCGACTTCTCCGTGGCGGCCGCCAGCGCGGTGACCGGCGAGCCTCCGAGCAGGTGGCACCGCAGCTCCGATAGCCGACGATCCTTGTGGTGACACGGCGGCCACTGGAGGGAGATACGGGCAGGATGACGACTAGGACCGTACAAGCGGATATGAAGGGCTGAGTACGCCGCAGATACGGCGCCACGAGAAGATCCTGCAATGGTTCCGATGTCGATCACACCGCCCGGTATGTCCGTCGGATGGTGGATCGAGCTGCCGCTCGGGGAGGACGCCGAGCCGACGTGGGCTCCGATCGACGTGCTCCTCGATCCGAGTTCCACCGGTGACGACCGGTGGGCGGTCCGCGTCCGGCGAGGTCGCGACGACTGGTGGGTGAAGATCCATCCCGACCTGTGGTTCCCGGTCTGCGATGTCGAGCCGACCTGACGATCGGATCGCCGCCAACCCGCACGACCGGCTCCGGCGGTAGGGCCCCTTCGACAGATTCTCGCAAGATCTCGCGGCCCGAGGCAGTCTGCCTGCCTCGTCGACGGCATATCGCCCCAGGCCGGTTGCGGGGGAAGAGGCCCGAGCTCAACCCGCGACCGGAAGCGCACCCGGTCAACCCGGTGGCCATCGGTGAGTCCGCCGGCACCCGGGCAATGGGTGGATCTCCCCCAGCGTCACGAAACGGCGTCGTGGCCGGCCTCGTCCCCGGTGATGGCGCCGGTGATGAGCCCGACCAGCTCGTCTCCCGTGGTGTCGGGGATGCTCCGGCGGGCTGCGGTCCGGCCGCGGCGTAGTACGTACGCGGTGTCGGCAACCCGCATCACCTGTCCCATGTCGTGGCTGACCAGCAGCACGGTGACGCCCGAGTCCCGCAGTCTCCGGATCAGCTCCTCGACGGCGGCGGTCTCCCGCACTCCCAGCGCGGCGGTCGGCTCGTCCATGATCACCAGCGTCTCGCCCCAGTTGGCGGCCCTGGCGATGGCGACGCTCTGGCGCTGCCCGCCCGACATCCGGCGGACGGTGGCGCGCACGTTCGGCACGTCGACGTCCAGCCGCGAGAGGATCTCCTCGCTGGACGCGATCATCGTCTTCCTGTCGAGCACCCGGAACGGGCCGAACCCGGTGGTCAGCTCCCGGTTGAGGTAGAGGTTCTGCCAGACCTGCAGGTCCTCGATCAGCCCGAGGGTCTGGTACACGGTCTCGATACCGAGCCTGCGCGCGTCGTCCGGGGAGGTGAGCCGGATCGGCTCGCCCCGGAACCGGATCTCTCCGCGATCGGGCGGGTGCACCCCGGTGAGGCAGCGCACCAAGGTGGACTTCCCGGCCCCGTTGTCGCCGAGGAGCGCGGTGACCTCGGCCTTCTCGATGCTGAGATCCACGCCCTGCAGGGCGCGTACCGCGTCGAAGGACTTCGTGACGCCGGTGATCTGGACGAGCGGTGAGCCGTCGGCCATGGCGACCCTCCTACTTCTGGAACCGGGAGATGAACGCGGCACCGAGCACGACCACGCCCACGGCGATGGGTTGGTAGTACTGCGAGATCCCGATCAGCGTGAACCCGTTGATCAGGCTCTGCAGCAGGACGGCGCCCGCCGCCGAGCCGAGTACCGAGGCGTGACCGCCGAACAGGCTCGACCCCCCGAGCACCACCGCGGCGATGGAGCTGAGCAACAGATCGGTCTGCAGACTCGGGTCGGCGCCGCCGGTGCGTGCCACGAGCAGCACGCTGGCCAGCCCGCAGGCCAAACCGGAGCCGGCGTAGGCGAGCAGCCGGATGCGCGAGACGTTGATGCCCGACTCTCGAGCGGCGTCGATGTTGCCGCCGGTGGCGAGGAAGTAGGTGCCGGTCCGGGTGCGGAACAGCAGGAAGCCCACCACGAGCGCCACCAGCGCCGCGACCACCCAGAACCAGCGCAGCGGGCCGATCCCGTCCAGCGCCAGCCCCTGCAGGAAACTCGAGTTGACCGGCACCGTGTTGCCGCCGGTCAGCAGCAGCGTGAGGCCACTGACCACGGACAGCGAACCGAGCGTGACGATGAAGTCCGTCATGTTCAGCCTGGCGACCAGCACGCCGTTCACCACGCCGACCAGCAGGCCGGCGAGCACCGCGGCCAGGATCGACACGGCCAGGCCCCAGCCGTGCGAGTAGCCGAACCCGAGCACCGCGGCCGCCCACGGCAGGTTGGAGCCGACCGACAGGTCGATGCCGGCCACGGTCACCACGAGCTGCTGGCCCATCGCGAGCACCAGCAGGATCGCGGCCGACACCAGCAGGTCACTGATGTTGTCGACGGTCAGGAAGTCCGGCGTGGCGATGAAGAACGCGACGAACACCACGACCAGGCCGATGGGGGCGGCGTAGCGCGCGGCGTCACCCATTGAAGCGACGCCGGTGGCTACGGGTCGGAGCGGCGAGGTCACCCACGGCTGGTCACTTCCCGGCCACGGGGTTGTCGAACGGCGCGAACGGCTGCGGGAACGAGGCGATCGCCTTGTCCGCGTTGCTGGCGTCGATGAGCTGGATCGGCGCCACGATGCGCGCGGGCACGGTCTTCTTCTGCACCAGCTTCATGCAGGCCTGCACCGCCATCTGGCCCTCGGCGTAGGGGTACTGCGAGATCGTGCCGGTCAGGGTGCCGTCCTTGACGGCGTGCAGCGCCGCTGTGATGCCGTCCACGGAGATGATCGAGATCTTGCCCGTGAGCCCGGCGTTGCGCACCGACTGCGCGGCGCCGAGGCCCATGGTGTCATTCGCCGCGAAGATGCCGGTGATGTCGGGGTGCGCCTTGAGGATCGCGTCGGTCACCGTCTGTGCCTTGACCTGGTCGTAGTCGGCGGGCTGGGTCGCCACCACCTGGAGCGCACCCGCCGTGGCCTTCTCGAAGCCCTGCTGGCGATTGATGCCGTTCTGCTCGCCGGCGATGCCCTGCAGGATCGCCACCTTGCCGGTGCCTCCCATCTTGGCCATCAGGGCCTTCCCGGCCTGCTCGCCTGCGGACAGGTTGTCAGCGCCGATGAACGAGGCGTAGGAGACACCGGCCTGCGCCGACGCGTTCGGGTCGATCTGCGTGTCCAGGTTCAGGATCGGGATCTTCTTGCGTGCCACCGGGATCAGCGGGGTGATCACGTTCGTCGCGTTGACCGGGACCACCCCGTAACAGCTGACGTCCTGTCCGGCGAGCGTGGAGATCTGGGCGTTCTCCCCGGTCGAGTCGGTCTCGCTGCTCCCGGCCTGCACGTCGACGGTGACGCCCTGCGTCTTGCCCTCGGCGACCGCACCGTCCCGCAGCGCCGCCCAATAGGGGTTGGTGAAGTCGCGAGTGACGATGGCGATCCGCACGTCGCCGGATCCGCCGCCCGAGCCGGCCTGCTCGCCGCGCCCGCACGCCACGAGGCCCGTACAGATCGTGGCGGCGGCGCAGAGGACGAGCGCTGCGCGAAGTGGTGTCGTTGCGGTGTTCATGGTGGTTCCCTTCTCCAGGTCCGTGGGATTCGTCGATCAGGTGTGTGTGTCCGGTGGGGGCCCACAGGAGCTCCGCCGCACCAACTGGCAGGTCAGTGCCGTGGTCGGTGGCGTCTCACCCGCCAGCAGGGCGAGCATCGACCGCACGGCGGCCTCGGCGAGCTCGACCACGGGCTGGGCCACGGTGGTGAGTGGCGGGTCTAGCAGGTCGAACCACGGCGCGTCGTCGTAGCCAACGAGTGACACGTCCTGCGGGATTCGCACGCCGGCGCGACGCAACGCCTTCATCGCGCCGATGGCCATCAGGCCGTCGGCGGCGACGTACGCGGTGGGTGGGTTCGGTGAGGCGAGCAGGCGCTCCACCGCGAGCTCACCGCTGTGCTGCCGGAAATCACCGCACACCACCTCGATGGCGGACCCGGCGAGCCCTCGCCGAGTGAGCGCGTCGACCATCAGGTCGTGGCGCTCCCGGCCGATCCGAGTCGTCCGGGGCAGCGCGATGATCCCGATCCGGCGGTGGCCGAGGCCGATCAACAGCTCGGCCACCTCGCCCAGAGCCGAAGCACCCGAGCCGCGCACCACCGGGACGGCGCGCAGCCACTCGGCCACGTCGCCGGCCCCGTCCACGGCGATGGGGCGGTCCAGGAGCACCATCCTGGCCCGCGCCGCACCGGCCGCGAAGATGCCCGGGGTCGCTCCGCCGGCCGGGACGAGCATCACGCCGTCCACCTGGCTCCCGGCGAGCAGCCGGGACAGGTAGCCGTCCTGGCGTTCGGCGTCCTCGTCGGAGTTGCACAGCACCACCGAGTAGCCCTGGGCGCCGGCGATGCGCTCGATCCGCCCGGCGAGCTCGGCGAAGAACGGGTTGGCCACATCGCTGACCACCAGGCCGAGCGCCCGGGTGGAGTCGGTCCGCAGCGAGCGGGCGGCGGCGTTCGGGCGGTAGCCGAGCTCGTCGGCGATCGCGATCACGCGTCTACGCGTGGCCTCGGAGACACGGGGGTTCCCGGACAGCGCGAGCGAGACGGTGGCATCGGAGACACCGGCCAACCGGGCGACGTCGCGCATCCGGACGGCCATGGCACCGCGTTCCTGTCGTCGTCGACCCGAAATTCAATCGATTAACTCGCGCTGA
>NZ_JAOPWR010000449.1 GCF_025965585.1 Pseudonocardia sp. | reverse complement strand
AAGCGGCACCGCGACCGGCCGCACTGCCCGCATGGTCGTCGGCGCCACCGTGGCCCGGGAACGAGCCCGTGACGGCGTCGTTCGCGTCAACCACCGGCTGCGCCTGATCGTGCGCGAACGCGGTCGCCGGCTCGTCGACGCCGGCGTGCTCGGCCACCCGGACGACGCCGTCCATCTCACCCTCGACGAGCTGTTCGCCCCGCCCACCGACGCTGCCGAGCGGGTCGCGCGGCGCCGTACCGAGCGCGACCGGCTCAAGGCGCTCAGGATGCCCGACGTGTTCACCGGCCGCTGGGAACCGGTCGGCGGCAGCGACCGGCTGGCGGTGGACACGAGCATCTCCGGCCTCGGCGTGAGCCCGGGCGTCGCCGAGGGCCCGGTCAAGATCCTGAGCGATCCCGACGACGACATCGAGCCCGGCGAGATCCTCGTCGCCTCGGTCACCGACGTCGGCTACACCTCGATGTTCGGCTACGCGGCCGCAGTCGTGACCGATATCGGGGGCTCGGCGTCGCACGCCGCGATCGTGGCCCGAGAGTACGGCGTGCCGTGCGTCGTCGACACCAAGCTCGCCACCGCCCGGCTGCAGGACGGGCAGATCGTCCGGGTGGACGGGACGGCGGGCACGATCACGGTCGTGCGCGACGTCGTGGCCCCCGAGCCCGCGCCGGCACTGTAGGGATGGCCCTGTACACGGTCGGGTTCCTCGGCGCCGGCCGGATTGGTGCGCCGATGGTGGAGCGGCTTCTCGCCGCGGGACATCGGGTGCTCCTGCACGTCCGGCGCCCCGGGGTCCGGACCCGGCTGGGAGCTCTCGGTGCCGACCTCGTCGGCGATCCCGTCGACCTGGCCACGGCCGACGTGGTCGTGAGCTGCCTCTTCGACGACACGCAGCTGCTCGCGGTCGCTCCGCCGATCGTCGCGGCGCTGGGTGTCGACGCCGCGTTCGTCTCGCACACGACCGGCTCCCCGGCCGTCCTCGACCAGCTCGCCAGCGGGGGAACGACCGTCGTCGACGCCCCGTTCAGCGGCGACGCCGACGCGGTGTCGGCCGGGAGGCTGACGGTTTTCCTGGGGCGCCACCGCCGCGGTCCACGACGTGCTGAGCGCCTACGCGGGCACGATCGTGGACACGGGCCCCGTGGCTCCGCACTGCGCGTCGAGCTGCTCAACAACCTGCTGTTCGCCGGCATCTCCCAGCTCACGGTCCGCGCGGCGGAGGCCGGCCGCGCGCTGGGCATCGCCGACGACGACCTGCTTGCCGCGCTGGCCGTCGCCAGCGGCGGGAGCACGGCGGCCCACTACATCCGCGACCGCGGCGGCCCTGCCGCGTTCGCCGCCGCGGTGGCGCCCGTGCTCCGCAAGGACGTCGACGCGGCCGGCACGCTCGCCGCGGCACTCGACATCGACCTCGCGGGGTTGCTCGCCGCAGCGACGGACGGCCCCATCGACCTGCACCCCATCGCCCGCACCCCGGAGGAGACGTCATGACCCGCACCTGCCCCGTCGAGACCTACGCCAGCAACGGCACCCCCGTCCCCGCGCTCGGCCTCTACACCGACATGGACGCCCGGCAGGACCGGGCCCGGCCGGTGCTGTGGAGCGACGAGGCCCAGGGCTACTGGGTCTTCACCGACAACGCGGTGATCCTCGACGGGCTCCAGCAGCCCGATCTGTGGTCGAGCTCGGTGATCGTCCCGACCGAGCAGGACCCGCCGTACAAGTGGATCCCCGTCATGCTCGACCCGCCGGAGCACACCCGCTGGCGGCAGCTGCTGGGCAGCTGGTTCACCCCGAAGCGGATCAAGCAGATGATCGACGACCAGCACCGGCTGGCCATCGAGATCGTGGAGCGGGTCGCCACGCGCGGCGAGTGCGACTTCACCCGCGACGTCGCCCAGGTTTTCCCGGCCACGATCTTCCTGGACATCATGGGCATGCCGCTGGACAAGCTCGACGAGTTCCTGGAGTGGGAGCACATGATCCTTCACCAGGACGGCGAGTCCGATCCAGACCACTCGATCCGCATGGCCGGCATGGGCAAGGTGATGACCTACTTCGCCGGGCTCGTCGCCGAGCGCCGGGCCCATCCCGACCCGGACGCGCACGACATCGTCAGCTCCGCGGTGTCGTGGGAGATCGACGGCGAGGCCGTCGACGACCGGGACGTCCTCAACTGCCTTCTGCTGCTGTTCATGGCCGGGCTCGACACCGTCGCCAACCAGGTCACCTACGCGATGCACCACCTGGCGACGCACCCGGATGACCGGGCCTGGGTCGTCGCCGAACCCGCGCTGGTGCCGCGCGCGGTGGAGGAGGTGCTGCGCGTCTACCCGATCGTGCAGACCGCCCGGAAGGCCACCCGCGACACGGATTTCCACGGCTGTCCCGTCAAGGCCGGTGACATGGCGCTGTTCCCGCTGGCCGCCGCCGGGCGCGACCCGCAGGCCTACGACGACGCACGGACCGTCGACCTCGACCGCGGCGTCACCCGGCACATGTCCTTCGGTGCGGGCCCGCACCGTTGCCTCGGCTCGCACCTCGCCCGCCAGGAGATGGCCGTGCTGCTCGAGGAATGGCACAAGCTCGTCCCGGACTACGAGCTGGTCGACGAGCCGCAGGAGTCGGGCGGTGGCGTGTGGGGCCTGCAGTCGCTGAAGCTGCGGTGGTCGCTCTGAGCACGCGACCCCTCCAGCCCTCACTGGCGACGGCGGAGTTCTGGGCGTCCGGCGCGGACGGCGTGTTGCGGGTGCCGCACTGCGGGGAGTGCGGCGGCCGGTTCATGCCGCCCCTGCCCGTCTGCCCCCACTGCCGCAGCCGCGATGTCGCGCTCACCCCGGTGTCGGGGTTGGCGGTCGTGGTCGGATGCACCGTCACCCACCAGGCGTGGCTGCGGGACTTCCCACCGCCCTACGTCGTCGCGATCGTCGCGCTGGAGGAGGACGACCGCGCGCGGCTGACCACGAACATCGTCGGCTGCGAGCCCGACGACGTGCACGTCGGCCTGCGGGTGCAGGTGCGGTTCGAGCGAGGCGACGACGTGTGGATCCCGTTGTTCGAGCCGATCCCGGACGCCGAGCCGGGCCCCCTGCCCGAACCGCGGGACGTCCGGTCGGCGCTGCGGCCCCCCGCGTCGAGCCGGCGGTTCGAAGACAGCGTCGCCCTCACCGGTGTGGGGCAGTCGCAGGTGGGCAGGCGGCTGATGGTCGACCCACTCTCGTTGACGGTCGACGCGTGCCTCGCCGCCGTCGGCGATGCCGGCCTGGAACTCGACGACATCGACGGGCTGTCGACCTACCCGGGGGCGTCGCCGGGCGGGATGAGTGAGGGCGGGGTCATGGCGCTGGAGGAGGCGCTGCAGCTGCACCCCACCTGGGTCAACGGCGGCGGCGACCTGCCCGGCCAGATCGGCTCGATCACCGCGGCGATGCTGGCCGTCGCCTCCGGGCTGTGCCGGCACGTGCTGTGCTTCCGGACGGTGTGGGAGGCCTCCCATTCGGCGATGGTGCGATCCGGCGCCTGGAGGTCAGGAGGGTGCCGGTCCTCCGGGATGATGGAGTTCCGCGCCCCGTTCGGCGCCATCTCGGCCGCGCAGTGGATCGCCTGCCAGGCCTCGCACTACATGCACCGCTACGGCGTCGGACGCGAGGCACTCGGGGCCATCGCGCTGACCGCGCGAGCCGGGGCCGGGCGCAACTCCGAGGCGCTCTACCGCGACCCACTGACGCTTGACGAGTACCTCTCGGCACGCATGGTCAGCACCCCGTTCGGGCTCTACGACTGCGACGTGCCCTGCGACGGAGCCGTCGCCGTGATCGTCTCGGCGGTCGAGACCGCGGCCGACCGCCCGAAGCCACCGGTGCTGGTGGAAGCGGTGGGCACCCAGATCCTGGAACGCCTGTCGTGGGACCAGGACACGCTCACCCACCTCCCGCAGTCGCTCGGCGCGTCGGCGCACCTGTGGACCCGCACCGACCAGCGCCCCGACGACGTCGACATCGCGCTGCTCTACGACGGGTTCACGTTCAACGCGCTGTCGTGGCTCGAGGGCCTGGGCTTCTGCGGACCGGGCGAGGCCACCGACTTCCTGGCCGGCGGGAAGACGATCGCCCTGGACGGCGCCCTGCCGCTCAACCCCCACGGCGGCCAGCTGTCGGCCGGCCGGTTGCACGGCTACGGCTTCGTCCGCGAGGCGATGCTACAGCTGCGCGGCGAAGCCGACGGACGACAGGTGCCGGCCGCCCGGCTCGCAGCCGTGACGGCCGGCGGAGGCGTCCCGTCCGGCGCGATGCTGCTACGGGCGGCCGACTGACCGGGTCAGGTGATCGCGCCCTCGACCTTGAGCTCGATCAACGCCTCGTCCGTCCAACCCAGTTCGCGGAGCACGTCGTCGGTGTGCTCCGCGAACTGCGGTGCACGGGTCAGCTCGACCGGGGTCTCGTCGAACTGGACGGGGCTGGCCACCAGCTCGCGGTCCACGCCGTCGGCGTCCACCACCGGTGCCACCTGGCCGTTGGCGCGCAGCGAGGGGTCCTGCCCCACCTCCCACGAGTTCTGTACGGCGGCCCACTGCCCGTCCAGCGCGGCGAACACCTCCAGCCACTCGGCGTAGGTCCGTGCCGCGAGGATCTCCGCGACGATCGCCGCGGCCTCCCCTGCGTTGGCCATGATCTTCTCGACGCTGTCGAACCGCTCGTCGGTGGCCAGCTCCGCGCGCCCAACCACCGCGGCGAACTCCGGCCAGTACCGGCCGGGCTGCAACATCGACAGCTCCAGCCAGCGCCCGTCGGCGCAGCGGTAGGCACCGATGAGCGGGTTAGTGGCCGAGCCGTGTCTCGGCGGCTCCGCCACGGGCAGCGGCCCGTCGGCCATCAGCGCGAGGTTCACCGAGAACTGTGTGGCCCATGCGCCCACCCCGAGCAGCGAGACGTCGACGACCGACGTCTCGCCGGTGGTCTGCCGCTTGAACAACGCCGCCGCGATGCCGCCCGCGATGGTCATGCCGCCCATCGAGTCGCCGTAGGCACCGGAGGGCATCCGGACCATCTGCTCGGCGCCGGGGGGCGTGACCCCCGCCGCGCTGCCACCGCGGGCCCAGAACGCGGTGCTGTCGTAGCCACCCTTGTCGGCCTCCGGCCCGCGCACGCCGAAACCGCTGCCGCGCACGTAGATGATGTCCGGGTTGATCGCGCGCACGTCGTCCAGCTCGATGGCCAGCTTCGCGCGGGCACCGGGCAGGAAGTTGGTCAGGAACACGTCGGAGCTACGCACCAGCTCCTCGAAGACCTTGCGGGCGCCCGGCTTCTCCAGCGCCAGGCCGACGCTGCGCTTGCCGCGGTTGGGCCCCTCCATGATCGGGAAGAACGACGGGCCCTTGCTCGACACGTCCAGACCCAGCAGCCGCACCAGCCCACGCTGGGCGTCGCCGCGCTCTGCGTGCTCGATCTTGATGACGTCGGCGCCCCAGTCGGCGAGCACCGCACCGGCGGCCGGCACGAACGTGAACTGCGCGACCTCGAGGACGCGCACACCCTCCATCGGACCGCCCATCAGAATGTCGGCTGCTGGGGACGGTTCTTCACATACGCGCCGGCGTCCACGCGCATCTGCATGCCGGTGACGTACCTCGACTCGTCGGACAGGAGGAACAGCACCATGGCGGCGATGTCCTCGGGCTCGACGAAGCCGACCGGCAGGGCGTTCATCCGCGGGAACGTCAGCAGCGCGTCCTCACGCGTCGGGTGTTCCAGATCGGGCCGGAACTGCTTGTACATGACGTCACTGTTGAGCATCGCGGTGTTCGTGTTGGTCGGGTGCACGGCGTTGGCCCGGATGCTGCGCGGCGCCAGCACGAGCGCCAGGTCGTTGATGAACGCCGCCACGGAACGCTTCGCGAACGAGTACCCGAGCCCACCGAACCCGGTGGCCGGATTGTCGGTGCTACCGGTGAGCAGGCCGGCGACCGAGCCGGTGGCCACCACCGATCCGCCGTCGACGAGGTGCGGCAGTGCGGCGTCGACCGCGTTCACCACGCCGTTGAAGTCGACGCTCACCGCGTCGAGGAAGGCCTGCGCATCGTCGGTGCCGAGCGGGCAGATGCCCGCCTGTGCCACCACGCCGTCGAGGCGTCCACCGAGCTCGGCGACGCAGGCGTCCACCGCTTCGCGCAGCCCGACACGGTCGCGGACGTCGGCCTTGCGCACGACGATGCGGCGGTCGAGCTTCTCCACCAGGCGCACTGTCTCGTCGAGGTCGGCCTGGGTCGCCATCGGGTAGGAGTTGGTGGCGACGTCCTCCAACAGGTCCACGCCGACGATGTCGGCGCCCTCCTCGGCGAGCCGTACGGCGTGCGCGCGGCCCTGGCCCCGCGCGATGCCGGTGATGAGCACGACCTTGCCGTCGACTCGTCCCATACCTGCGCCTCTTTTCTCGACGGATGCGTATAGATGAATCAGATCCAACACCTATCGGTGAGATGAGGGCAAGGATAAGGTCCGAACATGGCCGATCAGCTCTACATCGAAGGCGCCTGGGTGGACTCCGACGGCACAGCCACCGTCGACATCGTCGACCCCGCCACCGAAAAGACCATCGCCACGGTGCCGCAGGCGACGCGCACGGACGTGGTCCGCGCGATCGCGGCGGCGCGCCGGGCCTTCGACGCCGGCCCCTGGCCCCGCACCACTCCGCGCGAGCGCGCCGCGGTACTGCTGCGCATGGCCGACATCATGGAGCGTCGGCACCCCGAGCTGGTGGACCTCAACGTGCGCGAGGCGGGCTCCGTACGCGCGCTGGCCGAGACCATCCAGGTCGGCATCCCGATCAAGCACTTCCGCGACCTGGCCGAGCGCGTATTGCCGTCGTTCCCCTTCGAGGAGGCGATGCTGCCGACGGTCGGCGCGGGCGTCGGGCAGGGCGTGGTGCTGCGGGAGCCGATCGGCGTGGCCGGGCTGATCTCGGCGTACAACTTCCCGTTCCTCCTCAACCTGCACAAGCTCGGCCCGGCGCTGGCCGCCGGGTGCACCACCGTGCTCAAACCCGCCCCCGCCACACCGCTGGAGGCGTTCGTCCTCGCGGAGATCGCCGAGGAGGCCGGGCTACCGCCGGGCGTGCTCAACGTCGTCACCGGTGACGTCGACGCCGGCCACGAGCTGACCACCAACCCGCTGGTCGACATGATCAGCTTCACCGGCTCCGACGCCGTCGGACGGCGGGTCGCCGAGCAGGCCGCGGGCACGCTGAAGAAGGTGGTGCTGGAGCTCGGGGGCAAGTCGGCCAACATCGTCTGCGAGGACGCCGACCTCACCAAGGTCCTGCGCAGCATCCTCTTCGGGATGACCGTGCACGCCGGCCAGGGCTGCGCGCTGCTCACCCGCACGCTGGTGCAACGCTCGCGTCACGACGAGCTCGTTGGGATGATCACGGCGACGCTCGACCACGTGAAGGTCGGCGACCCGGCAGACCCGTCGACGGGGATGGGTCCGCTGATCAGCGCGGCGCAACGTGAGAAGGTCGAGGCGCTGATCAAGACCGGGGTGGCCGAGGGGGCGCAGCTCGCCTACGGCGGCGGTCGCCCGGCCGGGCTGAACGCCGGGTTCTACGTCGAACCCACGCTGTTCACGGGAGTGGACAACAGCATGACCATCGCGCGCACCGAGTTCTTCGGGCCCGTCGGCGTGGTCATCCCCTTCGACGACGACGACCACGCCGTCGCGATCGCCAACGACAGTCCCTACGGCCTGTCCGGCGGCGTGTGGTCCGGGGACCCGGCGCGCGCCTACGGCATCGCGAGGCGGATCCGGACCGGCCAGGTGTCGGTCAACGGCGGTGGCGGTGGGCTGTCGCCGCACGGTCCGTTCGGCGGCTACAAGCAGAGTGGCCTCGGTCGCGAGTGGGGCCGCTTCGGACTGGACGAGTACCTGGAACACAAGACGGTGACCTGGCCTGTCGCGGCCGGATGACCGTGCGGGGTCTCGATCGCGGGGAGCGCTGCGCCCTGGTGGTCAACGAGTGCCAGAACGCGATGGTGTCCCGAGCCCACAGCCGTGACGAGGGCCTCGCCGGCGAGATCGAGACCCGCGGGGTCATCCCCCGGATCGCGGAGCTGGCACGGGCCTGCCGACGTGCCGGGGTGCTGGTGGCGCACTCGACGATCGTCCTGCGTGCCGACGGCGTCGGCACCACGGCGTCGTGCCTGCTGCTCGGCGTCCTGGCGAAGTCCGGCACGTGCGTGGAGGGCCGGGCCGGGGCCGAGATCCACCGCGATCTCGCCCGCGCGATGAACACGATCCGCTCCAGCATCTCCCGCCACTGGAACGGACGGCGGAACAGCGCACGGCCCGTATCGAGACCCAGAGCGAAGAAGTCGCCGAGTGGATTGATGACCGAAGCGGCGTTGCGCCGTGCCACCATGGCACCTCCCTCATCAGCGGTCGCGTGTCAATAATCTGAACGATCACGCACTCGGAGGTACGGCGGATACGCATAGTTTTTCGGGCTAAAGGGCAGTCACGGAGAGCGATTTTTCCCGATCATTGCAGCTCAGAACGACGAACCAGCCAACGGGGCAAGCGCATTCATCTAGATGAACCACACCCGGAGTTACACGGCGGAGGTCAGTGGGCGCGCCCCGCCGCGGCCTCTTCGGAACGGGTGAGCCCGAGCAGGCCGATGAGGTCCTCGTGGAGCTCGAACCACACCGTGTGGTAGCTGTCCATGATCGGACGAGCGACCCATGCGGTGTCCCCCGCCGCGATCTCGCGGTCGGCACGGTCGAACCGGGCGACGTAGCGGGCCGTCCATGGCGCGATCTCCCCGACGCGCCCCACAAGCGGCCGCGCCCGGCGGTGCAGGTCACCCAGCCGCGCCAGCACACCCGAGTCGTACCCGGTGTCGGCGTGGTCGTTGGGCACACCGTCTCGAAGCTGCCAGTCGGTGACGATCTGCTTGAGTTCGCCGTTGAGGACACAGAACTCGTCGTACGCGGCGGCGAGCGCGTCGTGGTCGATCCCGGCACGCTCGCGGTCGAGGGCCTCCGCCGCGCGGGCCCGGCCGTCCTCGGACAGCCGCCAACCCCGAAGCGTCTCCTTGAAGGCGCCGTCGGCCACCAGCCGGTCACCGAGTCGCCCGACATCGGAAACGTCCAGCCCCAGGCTGTCGGCCACCTCGGCGGCGGCGACCCGGCCCTTCACCGCGACGATGCGCAGCACCGCGAGTTCGTCCATCGCACGAGCGTAGCGCCCGCGTATAGTTCCGTCAGATCCGGAGCAGCTGTAGTGTCCGCCTCCGAGCTGGGCGACACCGAGTTCGCACAGGCCGCCGCCGAGGGGCTGCGGCGGAACTTCCTGCACGAGTGGACCGACGGGCGCGCCGTGCACCCGGCCTCGATCGGCGTCAACGACTTCTCCGCGCTGGGCACCTTCGGCGGCCACGACACGTTGCGCACCCCCGGCTGCGCCCCGCGTCCCACGATCACTGCGCGGTTCCCTTGGCCGCCACCGCCGTCGTCGGGGGCCTCGCCCTGCTCGTGCACGCCGTCCACGAGGACCCGTCACTGACGACACGGGTCGCCACTCTCGGGGCGGTCGCCGCACTCCTGGCGGCGTCCACGATCGACGCGTCGGCGTCGACCGTCCTGATGGTCCAGTTGGAGCTGCTGACGGTCGCCGCCCCACTGCTGCTGGTCGTGGTCCGCAACGGGCGACGACGGACCGGTCCGCCCCGGCAGCGGAAGCCGTGGGGTGCCGCGACGGTGGGAGCGACGATCGTGCTCCCGGTGTCCGTGGTGGCCTGGCACCTTCCCGGTGGGTCGTCGATCGGATCTGTCGCCGGCGCCGGGCCGGCGCTACTGCTCGGAGTCGGGCTGGCGTTCTGGGGGCTCGCCGGAGCGTTGATGTCGCCACCGACATCGCTTTCGTCCCCCTTGCCGTCCGGCAAGCAGGCCCCCGCGGGGCGCCCGGCTTCTCCGTCCTCTGTCGACCCGTGCCGGCGCCCTCAGGACGTGAATGAGAGGCCGGCCGCAGCGAGCGGCGCCACGGCGGCTCCGACCGTCGCGAACCCCGAGCCGACCGTCATGCCCTGCTCGTGGCGCGCGTGGATACCCTCGGCGATCACCGCCGCCTTGAAGTAGCCGAGCGCCCGATAGAACCCGAGGTGGGGCAGGTCTCGTCCGGACACGACGGCGTAGCGCTGCGCGATGTCGTCGGGCGCGGGCATGCGCGTGCTGGTCGAGGCGGCGGCACCGCCGAGCACCGGATCGAATGCCGGATCGAGGTAGGCCAGGTGGAGACCGAGGTCGGCGAGTGGATCGCCGAGGGTCGCCATCTCCCAGTCGACGACCGCGCGGACCACGCCAGGATCCGCGGGATCGAGAATCGTGTTGTCGATGCGGAAGTCGCCGTGCACGATCGCGGCGCCGCTCTCGACCGGGCACTGGGCGGCCAGTCGCGCATGCAGTGTCTCGATGTCACGCAGCTCGCGGGTGGCGACCCGCGCCCACTGGCTGTTCCAGCGCCGTACCTGACGGTCCAGGTAGCCCTGCGGCCGACCGAATCCATCGAGTCCCACCGCGGCGGGATCGACCGTGTGCAGACCGGCGAGCACGTCGACCAGTCCGTGGGCGCACCGCTCGACGTCCTCGTCGGAGAGGGCGTCCAGGTCGTCGCTGGTCCGGATGACCCGGCCGTCGACATACTCGACGATCGTGAACGGCACGCCGAGCACTGACAGGTCCTCGCACGAGACCACAGCTCGCGCAACCGGCACCACGCTGGCCGCCAGGCCTGCCACCACGCGGTATTCCCGAGCCATGTCGTGCGCCGACGGGGTGAGGCCACCCAGCGGCGGGCGCCGCAGCACCCACACCGAACGGCCGTCGATGATCTTGTAGGTCAGGTTGGAGCGGCCACCGTGCAGCAACTCGGCGTGCAGCCGGCCGGTTCCCGGCAGCTCCGCATCGACGAACTCCTGTAGCGCCGCAAGATCGAGCCCCTGCACCGCAATCCCTTCTCCCGTAGTCACTTCTGTGCCGCGTAGCGCCTGCGCACGACGCGACGGGCGATGGCCCCACGGTGTGTCCCGGACGGGCCGTCGCGGATCCGGAAGGCCGCACCTCGCGCAGAAGGCGACCTGGCGGCACGTCACTCGAGACATCGAGCAGCGACTGATCCACCACCCGCCTGATCATGGGTTCGCGGAGATCGACGTCGGACCACGTCGAATCAGATGCGAGCGGCTCGATGGGCGAGTGCCGGCGGGGCTGGGCCAGATCGCCTGGGATCGCTCCGGGTAAGAACGACCCCGTCGTGTCGGCAGAGTTGGTGTGAGGCCGACTCGTACGCAGCCGCGATCGCCACTCGGATTCGTCCCGACGGCGGCCCGGGCCGACGACGCAGCGGGACAGGTCTCCATCGTCGTTCCCTCCTGGCGAGCCGAGCGGAGCCCGCCGAGCAGTCCTGCTGGAAATCTCGGCCATGCTCACATCGCATATCATGAATCTAGATGTACTGAGCGTACCTGGCACCGTCCGCGAACCGACGCAGCCACGCCGTGGGGGGTCCTGCAGAGCCTGGCGCTTGCTGCGGAGGCGCAGGCTTGCCGTCGGGGTCGGCCCGGCTCGGGTGCGTGGCCGACTCGTGCCGCAGGTGCGAGAACTGCCGGCGGGCGAGGAACGGAAATGCGGAGCCCTGGACTGCCGGTCATCACGGGAAGTGCTCCCGCGGATCAGCCTTCCGACGCGCTATGGCGCCAACCGGACGGGGGTGAGCGCGAGGTGCGACCGCCAGAGCTTCTCGTTGAACCAGCGGATCCCTCGGCACGTCGCTGGCCGCACCGCGCGGTCGTCCGGTCCGGAGAGCCGGAGGCCGGCATGCGTCATCTGACGCCGCGCCAACCCGCTGGTCAGCGGTTCTCTCTCACAGCTTGCCAGCTCCGGTCACCCCGCTCACGGCCGATCACGATCCGGCGCTCGCCAGAACGGCCGGCGAGATGAGCGGCGAGCTTGCGCACGCCCACCGGGTGAACGGGCAACCCAGCTTGCCCGGTCGGTCTTGGCCGTCGCGGTGATGAACGCGAGGTCGGCGTCATTGATCAGGCGGGGACGGCCTCCCGCCCACTGAGGGTCCAGCGCGGCGAGCCCCCGCTGGTCGAAGGCGTGGATCACATCGTGGACGGTGTCGGCGTCCGCGGCCACGAGCCGGGCGATCGCCGGCACCGTCGTGCCGGCCGCGGAGGCCATGATGATCGTCGCCCGGCGGACCGGGATCGGGTTCCCTGGCCACGACGCACGATCTGGGCCAGCCGCCGGCCCCCCTCGTCGGTCGACCGTCTCGCCTGGCTGGCTCTGCCACCCGACCTCCACCCTGGTCCCGCGCCGCAAGTCCACCACATGTCTCGGCGGCCCGGCCCCCCGCCGGACGCACCAGCGAAACGCCCGAGTAGCCAGGTACGAGGGCCGTTCCGCAGGCACGCCCAGCGACGACCTGGATCCACCGATATTCGCACCGGACTTCCGGCGCGGGACACTAGCGGATGACGCTCAGGCCGGGGAGCCCGGCGGGTGACGTGCCCATCACGACGCGCAGCCCGGCGTCGATCTCCGCGGCGTCGAGGCGCCCGCCGCCCGCCGCGGCGTGGCCAGGACGCACGGACCAGGGATCGACGGGATGCACGGTGTTGCCGTCCACCCGCAGCACCCGCCCGGTCAGCCAGCCGGATTGTTCGGAGCACAGCCACGCGACGACCGGAGACGAGTTGGCCGGGTCGAACTTGTCGAAGGTCCCCTCCGCCGTCCCGGCGAACCCTGTTCCGCTCGTCATGCGGGTGTTGGCCACCGGCGAGACGGCGTTCGCGGTCACGCCGTAGCGCGAACCTTCCAGCGCGGTCGTGAGGGTCAGGTTGGCGATGCCGGCCTTCGCCGCGCCGTAGGCCGCCTGGCCGACGTTGCCGGCCAGCCCCGTCCCCGATGTGGTGTTGACGATCCGGGCCGCCCGGGTGCGCCCGGCCTTGGATTCGGCCCGCCAGTAGGCACACGCGTGGCGCGTGAGCGCGAGGGTGCCTTTGAGGTGCACGTCGATCACCGCGTCCCATGCCGCCTCCTCCAGCGTGGCGATCATGGAGTCGCGCAGGATTCCCGCATTGTTGACGACGGCGTCGAGATGTCCGAACCGCTCCACGGTCCTCCCGATCAGTCCCTCGACGGCCGCCCAGTCGCTCACCGAGCTGCCGTCGGCCATCGCGGTGCCGCCCTTCTCCTCGATCGCCGCGACGACCTCGTCCGCGGGCGTCTCGAAGGACCGCTCGCCGCCGACGCCGACGCCGAGGTCGTTGACCACGACCGTGGCGCCGTGTGCAGCGAGTTCGAGGCAGTGGCTGCGGCCGATCCCGCGACCTCCCCCGGTCACGATCACGACACGTCCCTCGAGCATTCGATCACCTCTCTTGTGCGAACCTCGGCAGCGGGGAGATCCCGAGGTCAGGCCGATCCAGCGCATTCGTCGGGCGACGTCACGGCGAGCCCGTGACCACCGCCCACAGCTCCACGTCGGAACCGTCAGCGGCCAGTACGAGCTCGCCCAAGCGCTGTTCGTGCTCACGCTGGGTCCCGCCCTCGTCGCGCCAGGACCACAACCGCCGCGTGACGGTGTGCAGCACGTGCTCGCGGGTGATGCCCATGGCGCCGTGCACCTGGTGGGCGGCCGTCGCGAC
>NZ_JAOPWR010000481.1 GCF_025965585.1 Pseudonocardia sp. | reverse complement strand
ATGCTGTCCAGGACGGTCATGGCACATCTCCTTCCACGCTGTCGTCGCCGATGATCAAACGCTACCTCGGTGGCGACGGAGCGCGCCGCGCCTCACTCCAGGTAGTCGCGCAATACTTGAGAGCGGGACGGGTGCCGGAGCTTGTGCATGGTCTTGGACTCGATCTGGCGGATACGCTCGCGGGTGACGCCGTAGACCTGGCCGATCTCGTCCAGGGTGCGCGGCTGGCCGTCGGTGAGGCCGAACCGCAGCCGGACGACGCCGGCCTCGCGCTCGCTCAGGGTGGCCAGCACCGACTGGAGCTGGTCCTGCAGCAGCGTGAACGACACCGCGTCGACGGCGACGACCGCCTCGGAGTCCTCGATGAAGTCACCGAGCTGGCTGTCGCCCTCGTCGCCGATGGTCTGGTCGAGCGAGATGGGCTCCCGGGCGTACTGCTGGATCTCCAGCACCTTCTCCGGGGTGATGTCCATCTCCTTGGCCAGCTCCTCCGGGGTGGGCTCACGGCCCAGGTCCTGGAGCAGCTCGCGCTGGATGCGACCCAGCTTGTTGATGACCTCGACCATGTGCACCGGGATGCGGATGGTGCGGGCCTGGTCGGCCATCGCGCGGGTGATGGCCTGCCGGATCCACCACGTGGCGTAGGTGGAGAACTTGTAGCCCTTGGTGTAGTCGAACTTCTCGACCGCGCGGATCAGACCGAGGTTGCCCTCCTGGATCAGGTCCAGGAACGCCATGCCGCGGCCGGTGTAGCGCTTGGCCAGCGAGACCACGAGGCGGAGGTTGGCCTCCAGCAGGTGGTTCTTGGCGCGCTCGCCGTCGCGGACGATCCAGCGCAGGTCGCGCCGCAGCTGCGGGGAGACCTTCTCGCCGGCGTCGATCGAGCGGCGCATCCGCTCTGCGGCGTAGAGGCCGGCCTCGATGCGCTTGGCGAGCTCGACCTCCTCCTCCGCGTTGAGGAGCGCGACCTTGCCGATCTGCTTCAGGTACGCGCGGACCGAGTCGGCCGACGCGGTGAGCTCGGCGTCCTTGCGGGCCTGTCGCAGCGCCTCGGACTCCTCCTCGTCCCAGACGAAGTCGGAGCCCTTCTGCGGGGTGGACGACGGCTGGCGGGACGACGGGCTGCGACGGTTGGCGCCGGTGTTGGCGACCTCCTCGTCGTCGTCGTCATCGTCGTCATCGTCGTCGTCCGTGTCGGCGGCGCCGTCGACGACCAGGTCGGCCTCGAGTTCGACGTCGACCTCTTCGAGGTCGCTGACCTCGACGTCACCGTCGAGCTCGACGTCGGCGCCGTCGAGGTCGGTGGGCTCGCCCTCGGCGCCGGGGGAGGCCTTCTTCTTGGCCGCGCCCGGCTTGGCGGGCGCCCCGCTCTTGGCGGAGGCCGCGCGCGACCGGGGCGCCGCCTTCGTGGCGGTCTTCGTCGCCGTACCGGCCGACCGCGTGCTGCGGGGTCGGGTGGGTGCGGCGGCCGTCGGGTCGACGGACGTGTCGGTGCGGCTTGCGGAGTCTGCGGCTGCCACTAGGCCCTCTCGCTACGGTGCGCTCTGCCAGGAGCCGGGCGATGATGCGCTGGCCCGGCCATTGGTCGAGATCTGTCGAGATCGGTTCGGAAGCACCCACCGGATCGTCGTCCGACGGAGCGTCGGAGGCCGTGCCGGATCGGGGTACTCAGCCATTGTAACTGCGTGTTCCGGGGTGTTCGCGCCTTGCTGCCCCCGCGCGTCCTCGGGGATGGCCCGGACGGCCGTACCGGAGCCGCACTGTGGTCGGATGACGGGTGTGACCGACCCCTGTGAGCGTACCCCCGATGTGGCACCCGCGCACGACGCCGACGACCCCCGTGAGCTGCGGCGGATCGCCGAACAGGTCGCCGGCGAGGCCGCCGAGTACCTGCGCGGGCTGCCCCGGCCGTGGGAGGGCGAGCCCGGCGACGGCGTGTCCACGAAGAGCACGCCCACCGATGTCGTGACCGCGTCCGACACGGCCGTGGAGACCCTCGTCCGCGAGCGATTGGCGCAGCTGCGCCCCGGTGACACGGTGATGGGGGAGGAGCACGGCGGGTCGGCCACCGGTCCGGGCGTCGGCTGGGTCGTCGATCCCATCGACGGCACCGTCAACTTCCTCTACGGGCTTCCCTGGTACGCCGTGTCGCTCGCCGCGGTCCGCGACGGCGATTCGCTGGCCGGGGCGGTCGTCGAGCCCGCGTCGGGACGGGTGTGGAGCGCGGCGCGAGGTCACGGCGCCACCTGTGACGGCCGTCCGCTGCGGGTCTCCGGCGCCTCGGACGTGGCGCTGTCGCTGCTGGGCACGGGCTTCTCCTATCGCGCCGAGCGCCGCGTCCGGCAGGTCGCGATGATCAGCGGGCTGCTGCCGCGCGTGCGCGACGTCCGGCGCACCGGATCGGCGGCGCTGGACCTGTGCGCCGTCGCGGCGGGCTGGATGGACGCCTACCTCGAGCACGGCTGCAGCTGGTGGGACTGGGCGGCCGCCGCGCTCGTCGCGTCCGAGGCGGGGGCGGTGGTGCGGGTGCCCGGGCCCACCGGGAGCGCGCCGCCCGACGACGGCCTCGGCGCTGACGCCCTCTTCGCGGCCACCCCTGGCATCGCCGAGGAGCTCGGGGCGCTGGTCCGCGAGCAGGGGGCGGCCGAGGTCTGAGCGGGTCGGCCAGGGGAGCCGGCGCAGCGGGGGGAGTTCGGCGCGGCGGGCGTCAGCAGGTGGCCTTGCGCGCCGCGTCGAGGGTGGCCTGGTCCACCGACGCGGTGGCCGGCGCCGCGGACCCGCCCGACGGGTCGGCGTTGCCCGAACCCGTGTCGCCCGCCGCGGGCGCGGCGAGGTCGGCGAGCGCGTCACGGCCCGCCTTCGACGGGTTCACGTCCCCGAACGACGTGCCCACCGCGACGTCGACGGTCGCGTCGGTGCGGGTGTCGCGGACCAGTTCCGCGCACGGCAGCACCAGCGTCATCGTGCTCGCGGAGCCCCGGCCGCCCGGGCCGAACCGGATCTGCCCCCGGCACGTCATGTCACCCTTCGGGAAGAACGGGTCGTTCTCCGGCGGGGCCGCCTGGACGAAACCGAGGTCGCCGAGCTGCGCCGCCACGAGGTTGGCCTGCCCGCGCTGACCGCCCGCGTTGAGCACCCGCACCCTGACCGACGACGCCGGCACGGGCGCCACCCCGTCCAGCGCGCCGGGGGACTGGGCCTCGCCGGGAGGCGGGCCCGTGGCCGGCAACGGGCAGGACGCGCTGCCCGATCCGGCGCCCGCGTTGACGAGCACCGTCGTCCAGGTCGCGACGGCGGCGACGGCCAGCACGATCACGACGGTGAGCACCGGGCCGCGGCGGCGGCGCTGGTAGGGGCGGTTGCGCACGGTCACAGCTCCCTCTCCGCGGGCGCACGTACGACGAGGCTCACGATTCCCTCTCCGCGCGGGCGAACACGTCGAGCGTCATCCCACCGACCCCGTCTCCAGCACGTGCCCGGCCAGCGCCACCAGCGGGCCCGAGCTGCCCTCGAGCCCGGCGGCCATCGACGCCGGCACCATCCCGGCGCGCACCCGGGCGAGGATGCCGTCCAGCACGACTGCGAGCTTGAACGCGCCGAACGCGACGTACCAGGGCAGCGGCGCGAGATCGAGCCCGGAGCGCTGGGCGTAGGCCGCGGCCAGCGCCGTGCGGGTGGGGAAGCCGGGCAGGCGCGTGGGGCTGTCCAGGTACTGGGCCGCGCGCCAGACGGGCTGCTCCGCCACCTGCGCCCAGTAGACGAGCAGCAGCCCGAGGTCGGCCAGCGGGTCGCCGAGCGTCGACATCTCCCAGTCGAGCACCGACGCCACCCGGCCGGGGTCGGCGACGTCGAACAGGCAGTTGTCGATGCGGTAGTCGCCGTGCACGATCGTGTGGCGTTGCGCGGCGGGCACTGTCGCGGTGAGCCTCTCGGCGAGACCGGTGAGCGCGGCGGGGTCGCCGTCGCCGCCGGGGACCTCACGGGCCTTCTCCCACTGCGTGGTCCAGCGCCGCACCTGGCGCGCCATGAAGCCCTCGGGCCTGCCGAAGTCGCCGAGCCCGACCGCCTCGGGGTCGACGGAGTGCAGGTCGGCCAGCACCGTGATCAGCGCCTCGCCCATCCGGCGGCGGTCGTCGGGCTCGGTGGCCCAGCCCGCGGGGAGCTCCCCGAGTGGCACGACGCCCTCGACCAGCTCCATGACGAAGCACGGCGCGTCCACCGGCGCTCCGCCGTCGGACGCGGCGAGCACGCGGGGGACCGGCACCGCGGTGCCCGCGAGCGCGGAGATCACCCGGCGCTCGCGGCCCATGTCGTGGGCCGTGGCCGCGACCTCACCGACGGGCGGCCTGCGCAGCACCACCGCTCCCGCCGCGCTCTCGACGCGGTAGGTGAGGTTCGAGCGGCCCGCCCCGATCGGCGACAGCGTGCACTTCCGCCACGCCGGATCGCCGAGCGCGGCCGCCAGCCAGGCTCCCACGGCGTCAGGGTCGGCGCCCGGACGGGGCTCTGCGGGGGTGCCGGACCGGGGCTCGGAAGGTGCTGCCACGACGTGGACCCTAGTGGTCGGAGGTGACGCCGACCGCGGTGCGACCAGGGCGGCGGCGAGTCGCCCGGGCACTGAGTTAACCTCTGCGCGCCCCAGGGGAGCCGTTGACGTCGGACTCGATCCGGGAACACGCAACCGAATGAGACCTGAGTCACTCATTTGCCGGGCACAAACACCGTCGCTGTGACGTTGTCCAGCGGCACGACGACGACACAAGCGCATGTCAAGAGGGTGGGAACGATGGCTACCGACTACGACGCACCACGGCGCAACGAGACCGACGACATGGCTGAGGACTCGCTCGACGAGCTGAAGGCCCGTCGTAACGAGGCCCAGTCGTCCGTGGTCGACGTCGATGAGACCGACACGGCCGAGAGCTTCGAGCTCCCGGGCGCCGACCTGTCCGGCGAGGAGCTCACCGTCAAGGTGCTCCCGAAGCAGGCCGACGAGTTCACGTGCGCCAGCTGTTTCCTGGTGCACCACCGGAGCCGGCTTGCTGAGACGCACGGCACGCAGTACATCTGCCGGGACTGCGCCGCCTGATCCACGCACGTCAAGCCCCGGACCGTTCATCGGCCCGGGGCTTTCGTGTGTCGAGCTTTCGGGTGTCGAGATCGGGCCCTCAGCGGCCCAGGGCCGTCAGCAGCTGCTCGGGGTGGCGGACGCTGAAGATCCAGTACGGCGTGGGGTCGTCCGGGTCGGTGAGCTCCACCCGCACGAGCGAGCGGATCCAGCCCCGGTGCATGAGGTACGCCGTCGGGTCGAGCTCCGGGCCCAGCGCCTCCTGCTTGGCGGCCTTGTGCACGATCTCCACCCGGCCGGTGTGCCGCAGCGGCACGACGGCCGCCCCGACCTGCAGCCGGCCGTCGGCCACGCGGATCCGCGTGCGCCCCAGCCAGAACAGTGCGCCGACGAACAGTGGGATGAGGATCACGTACCCGATCCACGACCGGATGCCGGGATAGCCCATGTGGATCTCGGCGCCGAGCAGCACCGCGACGAACGCCGCCAGCAGGTACCACCACCACGGGACGGACAACCGCTCGTCGAATCCGGAGCTGCCGGACGTCGCAGGCGAGGCGGGAGACGGATGTTCGGTCACGATCGTGGAGGGTAGCGTCGACCGTCGTGTCCGGCCGCGTCGATGCTCCCCCACCCGCGCCGTCCACCGCACCGCCTGCCGCCGACGTGCCCGGGCGTCCGGTCGACGTGCTCCTCACCAGGCTCGATCCCGGCCTACCGGTGCCCGCCTACGGGCGTCCCGGCGACGCCGGAGCCGACCTGCACTGTGCCGCCGACGTCGTGCTCGCCCCCGGTGAGCGGGCCCTTGTCGGCACCGGGGTGGCCGTCGCCCTGCCGCCCGGCCACGCAGGGTTCGTGCACCCCCGCTCGGGGCTGGCCGCCCGCACCGGCCTGTCGATCGTCAACGCCCCCGGCACCGTCGACGCCGGCTACCGCGGCGAGATCCTCGTCTGCCTGGTCAACCTCGACCCCCGCGAGGAGATCGTGCTGCGCCGCGGCGACCGCATCGCCCAGCTCGTCGTGCAGCGCGTCGAGCAGGCGCGGTTCGTCGAGGTCGCGGAGCTTCCCGCATCCGAGCGCGGGACGGGCGGGCACGGCTCCACCGGCGGCCACGAGCGGCTCGCGGGGGAGGCGCCGTAGTGGCGCGCCAGGCGGCGGTGGACCGCGACGAACTCGACTACCTCGGCGACCTCGACGACGAGCTCGCTGTCGAGTACGACCCCGTGCACGTGCCCGGCGACGGCCCGCACGACGACGAGGACCTCGACCCCGAGGTCACGCTGGCCGCCGGCACCGTCGACTTCGGTGCTGTCCGGGTGCCGGTGCCCGCGCGGGGCTCGATCACCGTCGAGCCGTCGGAGAACGGCCGCATGCAGGCGGTCCACGTGTCGTTGCCCGAGGGACGGCTGTCGGTGAGCGCGCTGGCCGCGCCCAAGTCGTCGAAGCTGTGGCCGGACCTGGCGAATGAGATCGACGTCTCGCTGCGCGAGGGCGGCGCCCGGGTCCGGTCGTTCACCGGCGACTGGGGCCGCGAGCTGCACGCCACCAGCGGCGCAGCCACGTCCGTGTTCGTCGGGGTCGACGGTTCCCGCTGGATGCTCTACGGCGTGGCCACCGGCCCGACCCGCGACGCCGCGGCCCTCGACGTGGAGCTGCGCCGGATGCTCCGCGGCACCATCGTCGTGCGCGGCCGCAACCCCTACCCGGTACGCACCGTGCTGCCGCTGGAGATGCCCGCCCGCCTCGCCGAACAGCAGGCCGGCGAGCAGGAGGCGCCGGCGCCGCAGCCCGCCGCGGGCCGGGCGACCACCGCTGTGCCCGCCGTCGACCAGCAGCCGAGCACCCGGAACGGCGCCGCGACGGGCACCGCCACCGGCATCAGGATCCTCGGCGCGGCCGCGACCGGGTTCAGCCACCGGCCGGCACCGCCCCCGAACGGCCACGCGCCCGCTGCGTCGCACGAGCGGGCGGACGGCCACGCGCCCGCTGCGTCGCACGAGCGGGTGAACGGCCACGCGCCCGCTGCCGCGTCCCACGACCCGGTGAACGGCCACCGTCGGGCGCCCGCGCACCGCGCCGCGCCCACCGGGGGCTTTCCGGTGGGGGCGGGATCGGAGCAGGAGCCGTCGTCCGGCCCGTTCGGGCCCCCCGACGCCGGTGCCGGGCCGTCCGTCCGTCCGTCCGGTCCCGCGGCTGCGCCGACCGGCGCCTCGCACGGGGTGTACGACCGGCGCCCCGATGGCGGGGTCCCCGGGCGCGGTGTCGCGGGCTGGGGCGGTTCGCAGGTGAACGGTGCGCGACCCCGTGGCGGGTTCCCGGCGGACGGCGCCCCTCACCACGCCGACGCTCCCGGTAACGGGCACCGGGCACCCACCGGTGGCGCCCCGGCCGGCGAGTTCGAGTCGGGTCACGGCGACCCGTTCGGCGGGTCCGCGCCGGGTCAGCGCGACCCGTTCGGCGGCTCCCGCCCCGCCGCGGCGCACGGTGCACCGTCGTGGACCGGCATCCCCGCCGCCGACGACACCCCGATGTGGGCCGATCCCGCGCAGCGGATCACCGACGGCGCCCGTCCCCTCCCCCTCGACGCGGGGCCGGACCCGGACGACCGGCCGACCGAGATCCGGTCCACGCGGGCGTCCTCGTGGGCACCGGAACCGTGGGCACCGGAATCGGGGGAGTCCGAGACCGGGGCACAGCGGTCCGGGGCACAGCGGTCCGGGGTGCAGGACCGGTCCGGCGTCGATCCCATCGCCACCGCGCCGTGGCGGCTCGACGCGCCGTCCGTCCCCGTCACCGGTGGGCGACGTCGCCTGGCGGACCCGCAGGACCTCCTCGGGCCGTCGGGCCCGCCCGCATCGAACCCGCCCGCGGCGGCGCCGGGGAGCCCGGAGCCCTCCGTCGCAGGCCGCTCCGCGGAGCCGGTCGTCGCGTTCGGGGAAGGGCGTCGTCGCGCCCTCGACGCCGTGGAGCCCGCAGGATCCGCGGCCGGCGACGATCGTGCCGCCGAGCCCGCCGCCGGGACGCGGCCAGGCCGCCGCCGGGCGCTCGACCCGGCCGAGACGTTCCTGCCGGACCGCGGCGGAGCCGACACCGGTCACGAGCCCCGCGCGGGACGCCGCCGTGCTCCCGATTTCGTCGACGACCGGCCCGGCCGTCGCCGCGCCCCGGAACCCGACGTCGCCGTAGGCCGGCGCCGCCTCGCCGACCCGCCCACCTCCGGCGGGGGGCGC
>NZ_JAOPWR010000431.1 GCF_025965585.1 Pseudonocardia sp. | reverse complement strand
GCCCCAGGCCTTGCTGCGGCCGTACGTGGCACCGAGGTCCGCGAGACGGTCCTCGAGCAGGAACGGCACCACGTCGGTGAGGCCGACCCCGGCCTCCTCCTCGTCGGCGAAGCCCGTGACGTGCCGGTCGACCACGAGGTAGGACCCGTCCGGCCTGCGGACGTTCACCAGCGCCGCGGGAGCGTGGCACACGGCCGCGATCGGCTTGTCGGCGGCGAGGAACCCCTCGAGCAGCGCGATCGACTCGCGGTTGTCGGGCATGTCCCACATCGGGCCGTGCCCGCCGGGGTAGAAGACGGTGTCGAAGTCCCCGGCGGAGACGTTCGCGAGCTTCTCGGTGTTGGCGAGCTTCGCCTGCGCCTCCTTGTCGGCCCGGAACCGCCGCGTCGCGTCGGTCTGCGAGTCGGGCTCGTCGCTGCGCGGGTCGAGCGGCGGCTGCCCGCCCTTGGGCGAGGCGAGGGTGATGTCCGCGCCGGCGTCGGAGAAGACGTAGTAGGGGGCCGCGAACTCCTCGAGCCAGAACCCGGTCTTGCGCCCGGTGTCGCCGAGTTTGTCGTGCGAGGTCAGCACCATGAGGATCTTCATGTCATGTCACCATTTCCGGCCCGTGCGGGACATCGTCGACCGACTGATGACGTGCGAGATACCCGCGGCCGGGGAACCGAAACGCCCCTCTCGGGCGGCCGTCCGGAGTCGAACTGTCATAACTTCGATTATCGGATCGACGGACGAGCCGCGAGGGGGGCGTCCCGGGAGTCCGGGACGCCCCCGACGGCGCGCTAACCGCGTCCGGCCTTCTCCTGCAGCTCGTCGATGAGCTTCGAGGCGTCGGCCTTCGTCAGGTTCTCGGCGGGGACCTGCTCACCGGCCTGCTGCGCCAACGTCTGGAGGTACGACTGCTGCGGGCCGGTCATCGGCTCATCGCCGGTGGTCCAGTCGTCGGGATCCTTCTCGGGATTGCTCGCCCCGGACACCTGTCCATTGTCGGTCATGGTTCGAACGTACCTTCGAACCCCTACCGGCGCCGGATGGAGCCGGGACCCCTCGTTATGACAGGAGTGATCAGCCCGGGACCGGCGGCTGGTCCACCAGCTGCGCGAGGTAGAGCTGCTCACCGAGCTTGTCGATCAGCTCGAGGTTGGTCTCGATGTAGTCGATGTGGTGCTCCTCGTCGGCGAGGATCTCCTCGAGGAGGTTGGCCGACGTGTGGTCGCCCTTGCCACGGCACATGATGATCCCCGGACGCAGCCGCTCGACGACGGCGAGCTCGATCGACAGGTCGGCCTCGAGCTGCTCCTTGACCGTCTGGCCGATCTTCAGGGTGCCGAGCTTCTGGTAGTTCGGCAGACCTTCGAGGAACAGGATGCGGTCGGTGATCTTCTCCGCATGCTTCATCTCGTCGATCGACTCGTCGCGGGTGTAGGCCGCGAGCTTCGTCAGGCCCCAGTTGGCCTGCATCTTCGCGTGCAGGAAGTACTGGTTGATGGCCGTCAGCTCGCTCGTCAGCTGATCGTTGAGCAGAGCAATGATCTCGGGGTCGCCACGCACGGCTGCTGTCCTTTTGGTCGAGGTTCGGGAGACCGTGACCGTATCGTCGCGTCATGATCGTGACCGACGCAGGATCGGCTCTGGACAGGCGAGGCGACCCTGAGGATCGGTTAGGCCGAGATGGGCAGCTCGGCCAGCTCGGACGGCGCGTGGCCCGCGGCGAGGAAGACATCGATGTGGTCGTGGCAGGAGCCGCAACCGGTGCCGGCCTCACAGGCCTCGCCGACCTCCTCGACGGTGCGCGCACCGCGCGCGATGCAGGACCTGACCTCGGTGTCGGTCACCGCTGCACAGATGCAGACGTACATCGCCGTCCCGTCTTCTCGTAGGACTCCCTCTGGTAAGGCGAGCCTATGCTCTCAGTCCGACGGGCGGGCGCGCAAGAGGCAGGCAGTCCTAACCTGTGTGTGTGCCGCTCGACGAGTACCGCCGCAAGCGCGACGCGTCGCGCACGCCGGAGCCGCTGCCCGAAGCCGACCCGGCTCCCGGGCGGGGCGACCGGTTCGTCGTCCAGGAGCACCACGCCCGCAGCCTGCACTGGGACGTCCGCCTCGAGCGCGACGGTGTGCTCGCCTCGTGGGCCGTGCCGAAGGGCCTCCCGAGCGACCCGGACGTCGTCAGGCTGGCGGTGCGCACCGAGGACCATCCGATCGAGTACCTGGAGTTCTCCGGCGAGATCCCGGCCGGCGAGTACGGCGGCGGCACCATGACGATCTGGGACGCCGGCACGTACGAGACCGAGAAGTGGAACCGTCGCGAGGTGATCGTCCGGTTGTCCGGACGGCGGGCGCGCGGGCGCTTCGTGTTCATCCGTACCCCGCGCGAGGGGGAGAAGGACGCCTGGCTGCTGCGCCGCTCCGATCCTGCCCCGGACCGTGACCCGCTCCCCTCCGACGCCCGCCCGATGCTCGCCACCCCGGGCCCGCTCCCCCGCGACCACTGGCTGCAGGCCGGCTTCGGGGGCCGGCGCGTGATCGTCCGGGTGGACGGCGGGCGCGCCCGCTACACCGACGCCGACGGCGCGGAGGTCGGCGGGCCACGCGAGCTGGGTCCCTCCCTCGGCGCAACCCCGGTGATGCTGGACGCCGAGCTGACCGGCGCGGGCGAGCTGTGGATCGGCGACCTGCTGCACCTCGACGGCCGCGACACAGCTCCCCTGCCGTTCCGCGAGCGCCGGGCCCTGCTGGAGGAGCTCGCGCCGGCAGGGCCGCACTGGCGGCTCGCCCCGGTCTTCCCGGACGGCGGGGCCGAGGTCGTGGCGGCGGTGCGGGAGCAGGGGCTGCCGTCGGTGATCGCGAAGGACCCCGGCTCGCCGTACACGCCCGGCCCGAGCCCGAGCTGGGTGGAGGTGCTCGCCCGGGAGAAGGACGCCCCGCCGGAGCGCACGGGCCGCGCCCGGCTCACCAACCCCCGCAAGGTTCTCTACCCGATGACCGGCACCACCAAGGCCGACGTGCTGGCGTACTACCTGTCCGTCGCCGAGGTGATGCTGCCCCACCTCGCGGACCGGCCGGTGACGATGGTCCGCTGGCCCGACGGCGTCGAGCACGGCTCGTTCTTCGAGAAGGACGTCTCCCGGCACGCGCCGCCGTGGATCCGCACGGCCCGCGTCGGCACGCCGGGTGGGCGCTCCGAGAACGCCGACTTCCCGGTCATCGACGACGTCGAAGGGCTGGCCTGGGCGGCGAACCTCGCGGCGCTCGAGCTGCACGTGCCGCAGTGGCGTCTCGGGCCCCGCGGCGGACACCGGACGCCGGACCTGGTGGTGTTCGACCTCGACCCGGGTGAGGGCACCACGGTCGTCGACTGCGCCCGCGTGGCCGAGCGCATCGCCGACCGCCTGGCCGACGACGGGCTGGTGGCCTACCCGCGCACGAGCGGCGGCAAGGGCATGCAGCTCTACCTGCCGGTCACGGTCACGCGGCCCGAGCAGACCTCGGAGTTCGCCAAGGCGCTGGCCGAGGACCTGGCGAGGGAGACGCCCGCGCAGGTCATCGCGGTGATGACGAAGGCCCGCCGCCGCGGGCGGGTGTTCGTCGACTGGAGCCAGAACAACCCGCACAAGACCACCATCGCCAGCTACTCGCTGCGCGGCCGCGCCCGCCCTACCGTCGCCACGCCGGTCACCTGGGACGAGGTGCGCGCCTGCCGCAGGCCCGAGGACCTCGTGTTCACCCTCGACGACGTCCCGGCCCGCATCGCCGAGCACGGCGACCTGCTCGCCCCGCTGTTCACCGACCCGCAACGTCTGCCCCGTCGCGGGTGATCGCGCGGGATGGCAGTGTCTGCGCTCGTGGACCACCACCCCTATCTCGACGGGCCCTTCCCCCGCGCCTACGCGCACCGGGGCTGGCACGTCGATGACCTCGCCGGGCTCGAGAACACGCTCGCGGCCTTCCATCGCGCCGCCGACGAGGGGTTCGGCTATATCGAGCTCGACGTGCACGCGAGCTCCGACGGGGTGGCCTTCGTGCACCACGACGCCACGCTCGACCGCACCACCGACGGCCACGGCTTCATCGTCGACCTCACGGCTGCCGCGATCGCCGAGGTGAGGGTGCGGGGGAAGGAACCGATCCCGCGGCTGGAGCAGGTGCTCACGGAGCTGCCCGAGGTGCGCCTCACGATCGAGCTGAAGTCCGGCGCCGTCGTCACGCCGGTGCTGAGCGTGCTGGAGCGTCTGGACGCCTGGCACCGCGTCTGCGTCGGCGGGTTCATGGAGCGCTGGCTCGACCGGGCGCGCGCGGGTGGTGGGGCGCAGCTCATGACGTCCATGGGGCAGGCCTCGGCGGTCGGGCTGCGCAGCCGGGCCTGGCTCGACGCGCTGCCCGGCCCGCTCCGGAGGCTGCCCGTGCCGCCCGTCCGGGGCCGGTTGGCGCAGCTGCCGCGGCGGCTGGGGCCGCTCACCGTCGTCGACGAGGCGCTGCTGCGCGCCGCCCATTCCACGCAGCGCGAGGTGCACGTCTGGACCGTCGACGACCCGGGTGAGATGGACGAGCTGCTCGACCTCGGCGTCGACGGCCTGCTGTCCGACCGTCCCGACGTCCTGCGCGACGTGCTGCAGCGACGCGACGCCTGGGTGTCGTGAGCCCCTGGCCGCGCTGTCGGCGCACGGGAGACGGACGCCGTTAGTCTCCCGCGCATGAGCACCGTCACGTCCGTCACGTCCGTCCGGCGGGGACCGGTGATCGCCTGGGGTCTGTGGGACTGGGGCTCGTCGGCCTACAACGCCGTGATCCTGACGTTCGTGTTCTCGGTGTACCTCACCGACTCCGTCGGGAAGGGCCTGCCGGGCTCGATCGACGCCAGCGCCTGGCTGGGGTACGCGCTCGGCGCCGCCGGGTTGGTCATCGCGCTGGCGGCCCCGGTGCTCGGGCAGCGGGCCGACTCCGCGGGCAGGCGCAAGCTCTCCACGGTCGTCTGGACGATCCTCACCGTCGTGGTGATGGGGGCGCTGTTCGTCGTGCGCGACGACTACACGTACCTCTGGATCGGCCTGCTGCTGCTGAGTCTGGGCTCGATCTTCTACGAGCTCGCCTCGGTGTCCTACAACGCGATGCTCGTGCAGGTCTGCTCGCCGGCGAACATGGGCCGGGTCTCGGGCTTCGGCTGGTCGATGGGCTACTTCGGCGGCATCGTGCTGCTCCTGGCCGTCTACACGGGACTCATCGCCGGTGACGGCGACACCCGCGGACTCCTCGGCGTCCCGACCGAGGGCGGACTGAACATCCGCGTGGTGGCCGTCGTCGCCGCCGTGTGGTTCCTCGTGTTCGCGCTGCCGCTGTTCCTGCGGGTGCCCGAGGTGCCGCCCGCGCCCGACCGTGAGGCCCGCCTCGGCGTCGTCGGCTCGTACCGCAAGCTCTTCCGTGACCTGGCCGCGCTGTACCGCAGCAGCCCGCAGACGGTGTTCTTCCTCGTCGCCAGCGCGCTCTTCCGCGACGGGCTGGCCGCGATCTTCACGTTCGGCGCGGTGCTCGCGGTGACGGTGTACGGCATCGGCGCCGGCGACGTGCTGATCTTCGGGATCGCGGCCAACGTCGTCTCGGCCGCGGGGGCGCTGACGGCCGGGTGGCTCGAGGACCGGACCGGCCCGAAGCCCGTGATCGTCGGGTCCCTGATCGGACTGATCCTCGACGCGGTGGTGCTGCTGTTCGTCTCCGGGCCCGTGAACTTCTGGATCTTCGGGCTGATCCTGACGCTGT
This sequence comes from Pseudonocardia sp., assembly GCF_025965585.1. Lineage (GTDB taxonomy): Bacteria > Actinomycetota > Actinomycetes > Mycobacteriales > Pseudonocardiaceae > Pseudonocardia. The sequence continues at coordinate 15,329 of NZ_JAOPWR010000431.1, read as the reverse complement.
TCGTGGGGCCGGCGCAGTCGTCGTCGCGGACGTTCCTCGCCCGGCTCGCACCCGGTGGCCGGGAGGGGCAGCTCTTCGGCCTCTACGCCACCACCGGTCGCGCGGTCTCGTTCATCGCCCCCACCCTGTTCGCCCTGTTCACGTCGATCTTCGGGGCGCCGCGCGCGGGCATCGTCGGCATCCTGCTCGTCCTCGTCGCCGGTCTGGCGGCGCTGTTGCCGGTGCGCCCCCCGCAGCGGACGCCGGCGTGACCACCACCCGGATCGCGCCGGCCGGGATGGCGGTCCGGCGTTCGTGCCGCTCAGACGGGCATTCCGGCCGGCCGGTAACGCGCAACCTGCTCTCGTGTAAACACCACGTCGCAGACGGGTGACATAAGTCACAGTTGGCTGACACGTCACAACCGCGTGTGCGATCGCCCCGGATGGTGGACACTCGTTGATCGGGGCGGCAAACGTCAGGTGTCAGTCAAATGACGACACCGAGACACGGTCCGCTCCGATGGCGGGAATGAACGTCTGCTGGTGAGACGTTACACCCGGTGGTGATAGGTCGGGGGAGGCTCCCTCGACTAGGAACGGGAGGTAGACGCATGGCCGACCGCGTGCTCCGTGGCAGCCGGCTCGGGGCTGTCAGCTACGAGACCGATCGCAACCACGACCTCGCGCCGCGGCAGTCGATGCGCTACGCGTGCCCGCGTGGGCACGACTTCGAGGTGCCCTTCGCGAACGATGCCGAGGCTCCGTCCACCTGGGAGTGCCGCCTGCACGGCAGCATCTCCAAGCTGGTGGACGGCGTCGAGCCGGAGCAGAAGAAGGCCAAGCCTCCGCGCACCCACTGGGACATGCTGCTCGAGCGCCGCTCGGTGGCCGACCTGGAGGTGCTGCTCGCGGAGCGCCTGGAGCTGCTGGCCGAGCGACGTCGCGAGATCGCCTGACGCGACATGAATAAGCCGGGTCCTCACGAGGGCCCGGCTTATTCGTGTGCTCAGGCATCGAGGACCTGGCCGTCGCGCTGCACCACGGGCGGCTGCGACGACCAGGGGAAGTTGATCCACTTGTCGGTGCGGCGCCACACGTACTCGCACGTGACGGTGCTGTGCGGCTTCTCGTAGACCACCGCGCAGCGGACGTCGGCCACGTGCCCGATGCAGAAGTCGCGCACCAGCTTGAGCGTGGCCCCGGTGTCGGCGACGTCGTCGGCCACCAGGACGCGCGCCCCGGAAAGGTCCACCACGTTCGGCACGGGCGGCAGCACGATCGGCACGGGCAACCGCTCGTCCACGGCGGTGTAGAACTCGACGTTCATGACGTGCAGGTTCTTCACGTCCAGGGCGTAGCCGAGCGCGCCTGCGACGAACAGGCCGCCACGCGCGATCGACAGGATGATGTCGGGGATGTAGCCGTCGGCGGCCACCTGCTCGGCAAGCTCACGCGACGCCGTGCCGAACAGCTCCCACGAGAGTTCCTCCCGCGTCTCGCTCATGCGCGGAGTGTGCCGTCCGAGGCCACGGTATCGCGTGGGGTCGGTTCCGCAGGGGGCGCGGGCTCGGGCGCGGTGGTGCCCGTGAGGGGCGCGGTGGCCGGTCCGACGACCCGGTGGGCCGGGTCGTCGGCGGCGGCGTCGGCGCCACCGCCCGGAGCGGGACGGGAGCGCGTGGTGCCCTCGCCGCGGCGCAGCAGCCGGGCCGCACCCCACTGGGTGACGCGCCACAGCGCCTCGACCACGATCGTGCTGCTCATCTTGGACGCGCCGCGCTCCCGCTCGGCGAAGGTGATGGGCACCTCGCGCACGCGGAAGCCGGCCTGCACCGCCCGCCACGCCATGTCGACCTGGAAGCAGTAGCCCTGCGACGACACCGACGAGATGTCGAGCTCCTCGAGCACCTGGCGCCGGAACACGCGGTAGCCGCCGGTGATGTCGCGAATGGACACACCGAGGGCCAGCCGCGAGTAGAGGTTGCCGGTGCGGGAGATCCACTCGCGGTGGCCGGGCCAGTTGACCACCTCACCACCCGGGACGTAGCGCGACCCGAGCACGAGGTCGGCGTCGGAGAGCGCCTCCAGGAGCGAGGGCAGGTCCTCGGGTGCGTGCGACCCGTCGGCGTCCATCTCGACGACGACCTGGTGCTCGCCCTTCAGCGCCTCGGCGAAACCGGCGAGGTAGGCGGCACCCAGCCCGGTCTTCTCGGTGCGGTGCAGCACCCGGACCCGCTTGTCGGCCGCGGCCATCTCGTCGGCGAGCTGCCCGGTGCCGTCGGGGCTGGCGTCGTCCACGACGAGCACATCAGCATCGGGCACGGCCGCGTGCAGCCTCGACAGCACCGGACCGAGGTTCTCCCGCTCGTTGTACGTCGGGACCACCACGAGCACCGGCCTGAGCGGCTCAGCCATCCTCGTCCTTTCCTCGGAGCCTCTTCTGCCGCCGGCGCGTCACGACCACCGCACCGACCGCCACCACAGCCAACGCGACCAGCACCCACTCGGGTGTGGATGCCAGCCGGGTGGCCAGCGTAGTGGTGTCGAGCAGCGGTGTGCGTTCGACGAGCACGGCCGGCGTGAACTGCTTCGTGCTCTGGGTGACCGTACCGTCCGGCGCGATCATGGCGCTGACGCCGCTCGTGGTGGCGACGACGGATGCACGGTCGTGTTCAACCGAGCGCACCTGCGACATGGCGAGCTGCTGGTAGGTCATCTCGGTGAACCCGAACGTGGCGTTGTTGCTCGGCACGGCGAGCACCTGCGCGCCGTTGTTCACGCTGTCCTCGACGAGGTCGTCGAACGCGACCTCCCAGCAGATCGTGACGCCGACGTCCACGCCGGCCATCTGCACCACGCCGGGCCCGTTGCCGGGCACGAAGTAGCCGGCCCGGGCGACGTACGAGGAGAAGTGGGCGAAGAACGAGCGCCACGGCATGTACTCGCCGAAGGGCTGCACGCGGCGCTTGTCGGCCCGCTCCACCACGCCCTGCCCGGCCAGCCACACGAGCGCGGAGTTGCTGGTGGTGACGCCGTCGGGGTTCTGGAGCACTGCGCCGACGAGGATCGGGACGCCGACGGCCTGCGCGGCGCGGTCGATCTGCGCGGCGGCGTCGGGGTTCTGGAGGGGGTCGATGTCGCTGGAGTTCTCCGGCCAGATCACGATGTCCGGCTTCGGGACGGTGCCGGCCGCGACCTCGTCGGCGAGCTTGATCGTCTCGGCGACGTGGTCGTCGAGGACGGCACGGCGCTGGGAGTTGAAGTCCAGGCCCATGCGCGGCACGTTGCCCTGCACCGCGGCGATGGTGACCGACTTCGCCGGGCCTCCCCCCGTGGCGGGCACGAGCGCGGCGAGCGGGCCGGTGAGCATCGCGACAACGCCGAGCACGGCCGGCACGAGCAGGCTACGCGCGCGCGAGCGCGGGGCCTCCGAGCGGTGGACGACGAGCCGGCGGACGAGCTCGCCGAGCGCCAGCCCGGTCAGCACGGTGACGAACGACAGCAGCGGCACGCCGCCGATCGACGCGACGGGCAGCAGCGGCCCTGCGGGCTGGCCGAAGCCGACGCGCCCCCACGGCAGCCCGCCGAACGGGACGCGCCCCCGCAGCGACTCGCCCGCGCACCACACGGCGGCCGCCCACACCGGCGCCGCGGGCAACCGGGAAACCAGCGCCATCCCCGCACCGGCGAGGCCGACGAACAGGGACTCGAGCACCACGAGCGCCACCCACGGCACCGGGCCGACGAGGGCGCCGATCCACGTCAGCAGCGGCAGCAGGAAGCCCATGCCGAACAGGAAGCCGTAACCGAACCCGGCTCGGGCACGCCGCCCGTGCACCGCGACCCCCAGCAGGGCCAGCGCCGGCATCGCCAGCCACCACAGCGTGCGGGGCGGGAAGCTGTAGTACAGCAGCAGGCCGCCGCCGAACGCCCCGACGGCGCGGGCGAGCAGCTCGGCCCAGCCACGGCTCCGGGGATCACGAGGAGCTTGCGAAACGGTCGACCCGGGTGGATCGGGCGCGGTGGGATCGGCGGTGGGTACGGCCACCGCAGGAGCCTACGACGCCGCCGTCGCGGGCCCCCACCCCGACGCTCACGCGCGGTCGACGCGTGGCGCAACCGTGATCGCGCCGCGCACCCGCGACGACGGCGCCCCCGTCGCCTACGTCCCGACGAGGGCGCCGCTCGTCGAAGCGTGGGAGCACGCGCCGGCCAGGAGGTGGGCGTTGCCCAGCGCGTCGAGGACGCCGGGGGCGCCGGTGCGGCGGTACCACTCGTAGCCGTAGGCGTCGGCGAAGCCGTCCACCGGAACGGCGTCGGGGTCCACCTGGCTCTCGTGGGCGGTGATCGCGGCGCGCTTGCAGGCGAGCTCCCGCGCCGATCCCCCGACGGCGAGCGAGATCTCCGCGGTCACGCGGCCGAAGGCCACCTGCGCGGAGCGGGCGGCCCCGTGCACGAGGTGCCGGTCGCGGGCGCTGACGTGCAGGTGCTCGCGGTCGACGGTCATCCGGTAGCCGGCGGCTCCGACCAGGACGGCCGCGGTGGCGCCGATGCGGTGGGTGGCCCGGTGGTCGGGGTGGCCGTAGATGCCGTGCTCGTCGTCGTGGACGAGGGTGCCGGCGCTCTCGTCGTCGGCGATCTCCGCGACGGTGCGGGCGAGGCGCACGGGATCGGCCACGGCGAGCGCACGGGCGTGGGAGGCGCTGGCCCAGCCGGGCAGGCCGGAGTCGCGGCGGCCCAGCAGCACCAGCCGCGAGACGCCGAGCAGCTCGGCCGACCGTTCGAGCTCGGCGATGCGGCGCTCCGGGATGGTCTCGCCGACGCGGAGCGGCACGCGGGACTCCCCCAGCTCCCCCGCCGTGGCGACGACGAGCACCGTGCGGGCCCCCGCGTCGGCGAGACGGCGCAGCGTGATGCCGGTGAAGATCGACTCGTCGTCGGGGTGGGCGTGCAGGACGAGGACGGTGTGACCACGCAGATCGGGGCGGCGGAGGTCGAGACGAGCAGCCATGAGGGGTTCGCAGACGTGCGGGCCGCGGGGCGGCAGGAGGACGGGGCCGGGGGTCAGCTGCAACAGCAGCGACAGCACCCCGGACAGCAGAGGGCCACGCCCACACCGCTGGTCCGCGTCGTCACGGCGGGCATCCTGCCACACCGGCCGCTCGCGACCGCCACCCCCCGCGTCCGGACCCGGTGCGGCAGCGACGAACCCCCACCGGGTCGCTCGCGGGCCCGGGGGGCCCGTCGCGGCGTTGCCGCCCTGGCGAACACCCCGCCCGGTGAGCTGCGGGCGGTGCCTTGCGAGGAACCACCTGGGTCCCGCGATCAACCCGGCGACGTTCGTGGCCACCGCACCGTCTAGGAGACGCCAGCGCCGCTCGTCGCCCGCGGGGACCCCGGAACGTCCAGCCGCCGGCCGTCCCGGACGGTCGCCAGGCACCGCGGGGTGGGGCCGCCGTGGAGAGGGCCCGCGCCGTCCCAGATCGCGTACGTGGCCGCGGCGCCTGCGACGAGCCGTCCGGCCTGCGGGGAACGGTCCCCCGCGGCGCGATGGCCTCCGGCCGTGTGGGCGGTGAGGGCCTCGGCCGCACTCAGCCCCGATCCGGGCGTGCGGTGCTCGACCGCCGCCCGCACCGCGTCCCACGGCCCGACCGGCGTGACGGGCGAGTCCGAGCCCAGCGCGAGCGTCACCCCCTCGTCCCGCAACGCGGCGAGGGGGTTCATCGGGGCGGCCCGGCCGGCGCCCAGCCGCTCGGCGTACATCCCCTCCCGACCGCCCCAGAACGCGTCGAACACCGGCTGGACGCTGGCGACGACGCCGAGGTCGGCGAGGACCCGGCGCTGGGCGGCGTCGACCATCTCCAGGTGCTCCACCCGGTGCACGGCGGCCCGGACGGTGTCGGCGGAGGTCGCGGAGACGGCGCGGCGCAGGCCCTCGACGAGGACGTCCGCGGCCGCGTCCCCGATCACGTGGAAACCCGCCTGGACACCGGCGAGGGTGCACGCCGTCACGTGGGCGCCGACGGCGGCGGCGTCGAGGTAGCGGTTGCCGGTGCACCCCGGGGCGTCGGCGTAGGGCTCGCGCAGTGCGGCGGTACGGGACCCGAGGGAGCCGTCGACGAACAGGTCGCCGGCCAGCCCGTGCGCGCCGGTGGCCGCGAGCAGGTCGCGGGCCTGGTCGGCAGCGGTGACGGCCTCGCCCCAGTACCCGACGACCGCCGGGGAGGCCGGCCCGGCCAGCGCGCGCAGGGACGCCAGGTCGGCGGCCGAGGAGATGACCGGCCCCGCGCACTCGTGCACCACGGCCACGCCCCGCGACGCGGCCTCCCACAGGAACGCCCGCTGCGCCGCAACCCGCACGTCGCCGTCGACCGCGGTCAGGGCCGCCCGGCGGGCGTGGTGATGGGCGTCGGCGGAGAGCGGGCCGTCCGACCATCCGACAGGGCCGACGGCGCCGGGGGCCCTGTCGAGCAGCGCCGAGGACACCAGCGCGGAGTGCACGTCGATCCGGCTGAGGTAGACGGGTGCGCCCGCCGCCGCGCGGTCGATCTCGGCCCGCGTGGGCAGGCCCGGCCAGCCCGTCTCCTGCCAGCCGTGGCCCCAGATCAGGGCGCCGGGACGCTGGGCTGCGCGGCGGGCGACGGCGTCGAGCAGGGCCTCGGACGACGGGCAGCCGGTCAGGTCGAGACCGTCGACCAGCAGGCCGGTGGCCGTCGCGTGGACGTGGGCGTCGACGAAGGCGGGGGTGACGACGGCGCCGTCGAGGTCGTGGACGACGGCACCGGAGGCGCGGTCGCGGGCCTCGGCGACCGGGCCGGCGAACGTGACGCGGCCCCCGTCGATCTCGAGGGCGGCCGGGCCGGCCGGGGCGTCCGGGTCGAGGACCCGGATGCCGAGCAGCAGGGTGCGGGGCACCCGTGGATGATGCCCCCCGGTCGCGTGCCGACCGATCAGTAGGCCCGCTTGGGCATGATGACCCACAGCACGATGTAGATGAGGAACTGTGGGCCGGGCAGCAGGCAGGACAGTAGGAACAGCAGCCGGACCACGTTCGCGTTCCAGCCGAAGCGCTCCGCCAGACCGGCGCAGACGCCGGCGATGACCTTCCCGTTGCGAGGGCGGGTCAGTGTCGATGCCACCGAGGGGCTCCTTCCGTTGCGACGGATCTCGCCGCTGAGGTCCACTCTCCTCGTCGGAGAGGCGGACGCACTCGGGGAACGCCCGGATCTTCCCCCGGGGCTCCCCGGAGCCGACCCGGCCGGGTGACGGCGGTCGCCGAGCGTGCGCGCTCGCTGCTCCGCCCGCGGCGACGATCACGAGTTGTCCACAGGCGAGTGCAAACGCCCTGGTCAGGGCCACGCCCACGCCTTAGCGTCCTCGGTGTGCCTCGACCCCACCGCCTCGTGATCACCCTGGCCGCCGCGGCCGCGCTCGTGCTGCCGGGTGCGTCACCCGCGCTGGCGCGGGACGCCCGGCAGGCCGCCGTCGTCGCCCTCGGCGACAGTGCCGCGTCCGGCGAGGGGGCGGGTGACTACGAGCCCGGCACCCGCGGCGAGAACGGCGACTGGTGCCACCGCTCCCCCCACGCCTACGTGAACGGCACGGGGCTGGCGCCGGTCGCGGTGAACCTGGCGTGCTCCGGCGCGACGGCCGCCGACGTCGCGTTCGGGCCCGGCGGGCACTACACCGAGGCCTCGCAGGCCGAGCGGCTGGTCGGCGTCGCGCAGCGGTACCGCGTCACCACGGTGGTGCTGCAGGTCGGCGCCAACGACGACGCCGGGCTCAACGCCACCGGCGTCACCTGCATCCGCGCGTTCCTCGACCCGTCGGTGCCGCCCTGCCGCGACACTCTCGGTCCGCTCCTGCCCGCCCGGATGGCCGCCACCGCCACGAAGGTGGAGGGCGCGGTCCGCGACGTGCGGGAGGCGATGCACCGCGCCGGTTACGACCCGGACGTGTACGTGCTCGTGCTGGCGTCCTACGCGGCACCGGTCACCGAGCGGTCGGTGCCCCTGCCGGCCGCTCAGGGCTGCCCGTACAGCCGCGCCGACGCACGGTGGGGCCGCACCGTGCTGTTCCCGGCGATGGCGGCCGCCGTGGCGGGCGTCGCCGCCCGCACCGGGGCGCGGTTCCTCGATCTCGACCGCGCCACCGAGAGCTACGAGGCCTGCTCGCACACGCCCTACACGCAGGAGTGGCAGCGGCGCATCACGGTCGACCCCGAGGCGCTCGTGTACGGCGGGCTCGACGCCGTCGGCTTCCACCTGGCCCAGGAGTCGTTCCACCCGAACGCCGCCGCCCACGCCGAGATGGGCCGCTGCCTGGGCGACCTCGTCCGCTCCGGGGCCACGCAGGCCGCCTGCGTTGCGGGCGCCGACGGCCACGCCCACCTGGGTACGGACTCGCCGGCGCCCGCTGCCGCCCAGGCCGTGGCCTGGGATCTTGTTCGATGAGGGCCCGGCCATCACAAACGGAGATCCACAGCCACGGCCTAGAGGACCACCAGGTCGTGGCTGCGGTTGTTCAGGCTCTCGCTGCCCTCCTCCGTGACCACCACGATGTCCTCGATGCGGGCCCCCCACTGGCCGTCGAGGTACACACCGGGCTCCACGCTGAACGCCATGCCCGGCTCCAGGGGCCGGGCGTTGCCGCCGACGATGTAGGGCTCCTCGTGCACGTCGAGGCCGATGCCATGGCCGGTGCGGTGGATGAACCGCTCCCCCAGGCCCGCCTGGGTGATCGGGCCGCGCGCGGCCTCGTCCACCTGCTCGGCCGTGACGCCGGGGCGGACGGCCGCCACCGAGCGGGCCTGTGCGTCCTGCAGCACCGCGTAGGACTCGCGGATCTCGGCCGACGGCTCGGCTCCGACGGCGTAGGTGCGCGTGCAGTCGGAGTTGTAGCCGCTCGGCAGCGGGCCGCCGATGTCGATCACTACGACGTCGCCGTTCTCGATCACGCGGTCGGACACGTCATGGTGGGGGCTCGCGCCGTTCGGGCCGGAGCCGACGATGACGAACGCCGCGGAGGTGTGGCCCTCCTCGACGATGGCGGCCGCGATGTCGGCGCCCACCTGGGCCTCGGTGCGGCCGGCCTTGAGGAACTCGCCCATGCGCGCGTGCACGCGGTCGATGGCCGCGCCCGCGGCCCGCAGCTCGGCCACCTCGGCGGCGTCCTTGCGCATCCGCAGCTCGCGGATGATCGGGCCGGCGAGCGACTGCGCGGCGTCGGGCAGCGCGTCGCGCACGCCGAAGACGTGCGCGGCCGGCATCGAGTCGGTGACGGCGAGCCGCGTGGGCCCGCCGGCGAGGTCGCTGACCAGGAGATACGGGTCCTCCCCGTCGTTCCAGGTGATCACCTCGACGCCCAGCTCCTCCAGCCCGAGCGCGGCGAGGCCGGGCGCCTCGAGCCGCGGCACGACGATCGCCGGCGGCGCGAGGTGGCCCGCGGCGGGCACCAGGAGGCAGGTGAGGCGCTCGTGCGACTCGCCGTCGGCACCGATGAGGTAGCGCAGGTCGGTGCCCGGGGTGATGAGCAACAGCTCGACGTCCTGGTCGGCGGCGACCTCCCCGGCACGGCGGAGACGGTCGGCGAGCAGCGCGGTCGGTACGGCCGGTGTCATGCCGTTCAGGGTATTCCGGCAAGCTCTGGCGGCGTGACCGCACCTGCGCCGCTGATGCTGCTGGACGCCGCGAGCCTGTACTTCCGCGCCTACTACGGGGTGCCCGAGTCGATGACCGCGCCCGACGGCACGCCCGTCAACGCGGTGCGCGGGTTCACCGACATGGTCTCGCGCCTGGTGACGGAGTGGCGACCGTCGCGGCTCGTGGTCTGTCTGGACCTCGACTGGCGGCCGGCGTTCCGCGTCGACGCCCTGCCCAGCTACAAGGCACACCGCCTGCCCGGTGAGCCCGACACCGCGCCCCCGGGCCTGGCGGAGGAGGTGCCCGACACCCTCGCGCCGCAGGTCCCGATCATCCTCGAGGTGCTCGCAGCGGCGGGGATCGCCACCGGCGGTGCGGAGGGCTACGAGGCCGACGACGTCATCGGAACGCTCGCCGCGGGCGAGCGGAAGGACCCGGTGCTGGCCGTGAGCGGCGACCGCGACCTCATGCAGATCGTGCGCGACGAGCCCGTGCCGGTGCGGCTGCTCTACGTGGGGCGGGGGCTCGCGAAGGCCGAGCACCTCGGGCCGCAGGAGGTGGCCGAGAAGTACGGCGTGCCCGCCGGCCGCGCCGGGGAGGCCTACGCCGAGATGGCGATGCTGCGCGGCGACCCCTCCGACGGCCTGCCGGGCGTGCCCGGCGTCGGGGCCAAGACGGCCGCCACCCTCGTCGGCCGCTTCGACACCTGGACCGACCTGTGCGCCGCCGTGCTGGACCGCACCGACACCCGGCTCACCCCGCCCGTCCGCGCCAAGCTCGCGGCGGCGTCCGGCTACCTGGCCGTCGTGGAGCCCGTGGTGCGGGTGGCCACCGATGCCGACGTGCGCCTCGACCGCGACGACGCCCTGCCCGCCGCGCCCGTCGACCCGGAGCGGCTCGCGGAGCTCGCGGAGCGCTGGGGGCTGGGCAGCTCGGTGGAACGCCTGCAGACCGCGCTGGCCCGCGCCGCGGGCTGAGCAGCCGCCGGCTCCCAGGTCAGAAGAACGTGCCGCACCACGGCACCGTGCCGGTGGAGAAGGCCGCGTCGGCCCGGGCGAGGGCCTTCGGGTCGTGGCCCGTCCACCAGCCCGTGGCGGCCAGCTCCGAGGGGCGCCGGTCGCCGAGGTAGGCCATCGCCAGCGCGGCCACGCCGCACTCCAGGTCGGCGGTGCCCGTGGTGCGCTCGGCGGCGCCGTCGCCGATCCGGTAGACGCCGCTGTTGGCGTGGAGCAGCGGGTCGTGCACGCCCAGCAGGACGGGTTCGGCCTCGCCCCACGAGCGGGCGGCCAGCGCCGCGGGCACGTCGACGACCCGCAGCCACGTCTCGTCGTCGACGCCGGTGACGGTGCAGTCGCGCGGGTCGGCCAGCAGCAGCTCCAGGGGCTCGTCGAGCGGGCGGAGATCGGCCTCGACGGCCCCGACGAGGTCGACGTCGAGCAGGAACCGCCACAGTCCGGCCGTCGCCCCGGGACCCGCCGCGTGCAGGTCCTTCACCGCGAGCGTCGCCCGGCCGAAGGTCTCGCCGTCGGAGGGGACGGCCAGCGCGAACCCGTCGTCGCCGTCCGGGCCGGTGTGCACGGCCGCGAGCACCGCGTGGGTGTCGGTGAGCCGCGTCAGCATGCTGCCCCACCAGCCCGCCGTACGGCTGATCCCACCGGTGCGGCACCGGGCGAGCCGGTCGTGCAGCGGTGCGACGACGGCCGGGATCTCGGCGGCGTCGATCAGCCGCACGGTGCCGCCGGCGGGGGCGCCCGCGCGCCATCCGAGGCCGGAGCGCCGCACGCGCACCGAGCGCCCGCGGCTGGCCACCCCGTAGCCGAACCGGCCGTAGATCCGCGCCTCGGACGCACGCAGCGACGCGAGCACCTCCCCGCGCTCCGCGACGTCCTCCAGCTGGGCTCGCATGAGGGCTGTGAGCAGGCCGCGGCGGGTGTGGTCGGCCCGGACACCGACGCGCGTGACGGCGGCCGTGGGGAGCTCCCCGCCGGGCACGGCCGTGGTGGTCGGGAACGAGGTGGCCGTGGAGACGAGCGTGGTGCCGTCGGCACCGTGCACACCCAGCGTGCGGCCCGGGGCGTAGCTCGCCGCACCCGCGGACGCCCATGCGGCGTCGTCCAGCGGGGCGTGCAGCAGGGCGCTCGCGAACAGGTGGTGGGCGGCGCGCAGGTCGTCGGGGCCGAGGAAGCGGACGTCGTGGCTCACGGGGTCCGATGCTGCCCGATCACCGGATCCGGCGACACCGAGATCCCGATCAGGCCGGGCGGCCGACCTGGTAGTCCCCGCTGCTGCTGGTGATGCGGACCGGAACCTTGACGTGCTGGCCGTCGATCGTGGCGTCGCAGGTGAACGAGGCGCCAGCGGTGACCGCGATGTCCTGCCCGCAGGTCACGGCCGTGACGCCCTGCACGCCGTAGCTGTCGGTGAGGATCTTCTGCACGCCCGACTGCACGGCTGCGGTGTCGAAGACCTTCGAGACGAAGAACCCCGGGGTGACGAAGCCGAGCACGAGCACCGCCGCGACCACGAGCACCCCGACGCCCCCGAGGATGAACGGCAGCTTCGAGCGACCGGAGGTCGCGGGGGCCTCGGGCAGCGGCGGGTAGCCCTGGCCCCACTGCTGCGCGTCGGGCTGCTGGCCGCCCCACTGCTGCCCGGGCGGGGCAGCCTGCTGACCCCACGCCTGCTGAGCGCCCGGGTACTGCTGGGTCGGCTGGGGTCCCCCGTACTGCGGGGCGCCGTAGGGCTGCTGGCCGCCGTACTGCTGCGGTGGCGGACCCCACCCCTGCTGTCCGTACGGCTGCTGTGGTGTGGCCTGGGGCTCCTGCTGGGCGGCGGCCCCCTGCTGCCACGCCCGCTGGTCCACGGCCTGCGTGCGCTCGTCGCCGGCCGGCTGCGGCCGCTGCCAGGCCCGGGGGTCGACGGCCTGGGTGCGCTCGTCGTCGGCGGGCTCGGCCGCCTTCTCCTGCGGGCGGCCCCACCCGCCGGGTGGCTGCTGGCCCCACGCGGGCGGGTCGGCCGGGTTGTGCGACGGGCCGGGGCCCTCGGGGGTGGTCATCGTGCTCCCTCGCTCGCTCGGCCTGCCGGTGCGTCCGGCGATCAAAGCACAGGCAGGCCGCCGCGCACAGGCGGTCGACCCGACCGGTGAGCTGCGGTGGGTCAGGTGCCCACCGCGACCACACCGCGCCGCACGGCAGCTCCCGCCTGCGCGGCCACCTTGCCGACGCCGCTCTTGCGCCCGGCGACCCCGGCGATCTGGTCGAGCAGGTCCAGTACCTGCCGGCACCAGCGCACGAAGTCGCCCGCCGTGAGCTCGCTGCCGTTCTGCTCGGCCGCGGTCAGCACGGCCGAAAGCGACTCGCCGCGAGCCCAGCGGTGCATCGGCCAGGCGAAGCCGAGGTCGGGCTCACGCGTGCGGTCCACCCGGTGCCGGCGCTCGTCGGCCTCCAGCTCCGACCACAGCCGGACGGTGGCTGCCAGCGCCTCCGACACCGCCCCCGACGGCACGCGCGGCATGGTGCCGTTGTCGCGGCGCGCCTCGTAGACCAGCGCGGAGACGACGGCGGCGAGCTCGGCCGGGTCGAGCCCGTCCCACACGCCGTGGCGCAGGCACTCGGCCGTGAGCAGGTCGGACTCGCCCCACAGCCGCGCCAGCCGCGCGCCGTGCTCGGTGACGAGGTCGCCATCACCGTCGGACACGGTGGGCTCCTCGGAGAGGTAGCCCCGCTCACACAACAGCCCACGGATCCGGTCGAACGCCCGCGCCAGCGAGTGCGTGGTGGCGCGGACCTTCTGCCGCAGCTGCTCGGTCTCCCGCTCCAGCCGCGCGTGCCGCTCGGCCCACCGCGCGTGAGCCTCCCGGTCGTCGCAGCCGTGGCAGGGGTGCGCCCGCAGGGCGCGTCGGAGCGTGGCGAGCTCGGGGTCGTCCATGCCACCGCCGCCCCGGGGCCGCCGCCGTGGAGTGCTCGGGGCGACGATCCGCGTCTCCCGCAGTGCCGACGCGAGGTCGCGCCGCACGCGCGGGGTGCGGTGGTCCACCCGCTTGGGCAGCCGCATCCGGCCGAGCGCCGCGACGGGGGCCGGGAAGTCGGCGGTGGACAGCCGGCCCGCCCAGCGGTCCTCGGTGAGCACGAGGGGCCGCGGGTCGGCGTCGCCGTCGAGGCCGGGATCGAGCACCACGGCCAGCCCGGCACGCCGTCCGCCGGGGACGGCGATGACGTCACCGGACCTGAGCAGGCGCATCGACTCCGCCGAGGCCTCGCGGCGCTCGCTGATGCCCTCCCGCGACAGCGACTTCTCCCGCGCGGTGACCTCGGTGCGCAGCGCCATGTACTCGGCGAAGTCGCCGAGATGGCACTGCATCGACTCCTCGTAGCCCGCCAGCGCCTCGACGTTGCGCTCGATGCGCCGGGAGAGGCCCACCACCGAGCGGTCGGCCTGGAACTGCCCGAGCGACTGCTCCAGCAGCTCGCGGGCCGCGTCGGTGCCCAGCCGTCCGACGAGGTTGACGGCCATGTTGTAGCCGGGCCGGAAGGAGCTGCGCAGCGGGTACGTGCGCGTGGAGGCGAGCCCGGCCACCATCACCGGGTCGACGCCGGGCTGCCAGACGACGACGGCGTGCCCCTCGACGTCGATGCCGCGGCGGCCCGCGCGCCCGGTGAGCTGCGTGTACTCGCCGGGCGTCAGGTCGGCGTGGGCCTCGCCGTTGTACTTGACCAGCCGCTCCAGCACGACGGTGCGCGCCGGCATGTTGATGCCCAGCGCGAGGGTCTCGGTGGCGAAGACCGCGCGCACGAGCCCGCGGACGAACAGCTCCTCCACCGTCTCCTTGAACGCGGGCAGCATCCCGGCGTGGTGGGCGGCGATGCCGCGTTCGAGGGCCTCGCGCCACTCCCAGTAGCCGAGCACCGCGAGGTCGGCCTGCGGCAGGTCGCCGGTGTGCTTCTCGACGATCCGGCGGATCTCCTCGACGTCCTCGTCGCGGGTCAGCTTGAGGCCGGACCGCACGCACTGCCCGACGGCGGCGTCGCAGCCCGCCCGGCTGAAGACGAACGTGATGGCGGGCAGGAGCCCCTCGCGGTCGAGCCGGTCGATGACCGTCACCCGTGACGGTGGCCGGTACCCGCTCTGCACGCGCCGCGGCGGACCGCTGCTGCCCCGGCCGCGGCCCCGGCCGCCGCCGAAGCTCGACACCGAGTTCTGCCGGTCGAGCTCGCGGGTGCGGCGCACGAGATCGGGGTCGACCTGCAGCTCCCCGGCTTCGTCCTCGCCCGCGAACAGGTCGAGCATCCGGTTGCCGACCATCATGTGCTGCCACAGCGGGACGGGCCGCACCTCGTCGACGACGACCGTGGTGTCGCCGCGCACGGTGACGAGCCAGTCGCCGAACTCCTCGGCGTTGCTCACGGTGGCCGACAGGCTGACGAGTGCCACGTGCTCGGGGAGCTGGAGGATGACCTCCTCCCAGACCGCGCCGCGGAACCGGTCGGCGAGGTAGTGGACCTCGTCCATCACCACGTAACCGAGGTCGGTGAGCGCCGGGGAGTCGGCGTAGAGCATGTTCCGCAGCACCTCGGTGGTCATCACGACCACCGGTGCGTCGCCGTTGACCGCGTTGTCACCGGTGAGCAGCCCGACTTTGTCCTGCCCGTACCGCTCGACCAGGTCGGCGTACTTCTGGTTGGACAGTGCCTTGATCGGCGTCGTGTAGAAC
>NZ_JAOPWR010000427.1 GCF_025965585.1 Pseudonocardia sp. | reverse complement strand
CGCAGCCCCTCGACCACCGCGGGCACCACCTCGAGGTGCGAACCCGACAGCACCGACAGCCCTACGACGTGCACGTCCTCCTGCACGGCGGCCGCCACGATCTGGGCCGGGGTGAGCCGGATGCCCTGGTAGACCACCTCGAAGCCGACGTCCCGCGCCCGCACGGCCACCTGCTCGGCGCCGTTGGAGTGGCCGTCGAGGCCGGGCTTGCCGACGAGCATGCGCAGGCGCGTGCCGATCTCGTCGCCCGCGGCCTTCACGCGCTCGCGCACGGCGGCGATCTCCGTGGCCGCCTCACCGCCCGCCACGGCCGCCGAGACGCCCGTGGGTGCCCGGAACTCGCCGAACACCTCCCGGAGCACCCCGGTCCACTCCCCCGTGGTGACGCCGACCTTGGCGCACGCGATGGAGGCGTCCATGAGGTTGGCCTCGGTCTTCGCGGCGTCGCGCAGGGCGCTCAGCGCGGCCTCGACGTCGGCCTTGTCGCGGCCGGCCCGCCAGGCCGTGATGGCCTCGATGGCGGCGGCCTCGGTGGCCGGGTCGACCGACTCGATGGCCGCGGCGCCCTCGGCCTGCAGCGGGCTGGGCTCGGTGGTGTCGAACCGGTTGACGCCGACGACGACGTGCTCGCCCGACTCCATCTGCCGGCGCCGCTCCGAGAGCGACGACACGAGTTGGCCCTTCATGTAGCCCGACTCGACGGCCGCGACGGCGCCGCCCATCTCCTGCACCTTGTCGATCTCGGCGCGGGCGCCCTCGACGAGCTCGGCGACCTTGGCCTCGACCACGTGGCTGCCATCGAAGAGGTCCTCGTACTCGAGCAGGTCGGTCTCGTAGGCCAGCACCTGCTGCATGCGCAGCGCCCACTGCTGGTCCCACGGCCGGGGCAGGCCCAGTGCCTCGTTCCAGGCGGGGAGCTGGATGGCGCGGGCTCGCGCGTCCTTGGACAGCGTGACGGCGAGCATCTCCAGCACGATGCGCTGGACGTTGTTCTCCGGCTGCGCCTCGGTGAGGCCGAGGGAGTTGACCTGGACGCCGTAGCGCAGGCGGCGCTTCTTGGGGTCCTCGACGCCGTAGCGCTCCTTCGTCACCTCGTCCCAGAGCTGCCCGAAGGCCCGCATCTTGCACATCTCCTCGACGAAGCGCAGGCCCGCGTTCACGAAGAACGAGATGCGCGCGACGACGTCGGGGAAGCGTTCCGGGGGCACCTGTCCGGAGTCGCGGACGGTGTCGAGCACGGCGATGGCGGTGGAGAGCGCGTAGGCGAGCTCCTGCGCGGGCGTGGCCCCGGCCTCCTGCAGGTGGTAACTGCAGATGTTGATCGGGTTCCACTTCGGGATCTCGGCCACCGACCACGAGATCATGTCCGAGATGAGCCGCATGCTCGGCGCGGGCGGGAACACGTACGTCCCGCGCGAGAGGTACTCCTTGACGATGTCGTTCTGCGTCGTGCCGGCGAGCGTGGCGCGGGGCGCGTCGTGCTCGTCGGCCACCGCGACGTAGAGCGCGAGCAGCCACATGGCCGGCGCGTTGATCGTCATCGAGGTGTTGGCCTCGGCGAGCGGGATGCCGTCGAACAGCGTGCGCATGTCGCCGATGTGGCTGACCGGCACGCCGACCTTGCCGACCTCGCCCTTGGCCAGCTCGTCGTCGGGGTCGTAGCCGGTCTGGGTGGGCAGGTCGAACGCGACGGAGAGGCCCGTCTGGCCCTTCGCGAGGTTGCGGCGATAGAGCGCGTTGGACTTCGCGGCCGAGGAGTGACCGGCGTAGGTGCGGATCACCCAGGGCCGGTCGCGTTCACGGTCGGTCGGGTACGGCACCGGGCACCTCCACCATCGGAACTGCTGAACAGATCCGGGAATCCTACTGGCGCGTAACGAGGAGCCGCGGGTCGTACGGGCCGCATCACAGGCCTGATCGATACAGCAGCACCCGTCGAGCGCGGCGCCCACCGTGGGCGCAGAATCCCGGCATGGCCGACTGGACCCGCTTCTTCGCGCTGTTCGGCGGCCTGATCATGATGCTCGGCATCGCGTTGGCCCTGCGTTTGACGTTCGGCACGGGCAAGGACCAGGTCGGCCCGCGCATCCCCGACCCGGACGACACCACGGGCGACGGCCTGCTCGGGGAGGTCTCGCGGGTGCCCACGGAGTCGGCGGCCCAGGCGCTGCGTAGCAGGCTCGACAGCGAGGGCATCCGCGCCACCATCGGCCGCGCCGACGGCGTCTACCGGTTGCTCGTGTTCCACGCCGACCTCGTGCCGGCCGAGATCGTGCTCAGAGCGACCGACGAATGAGGGATTCGGCTCGCGGCGCACTGGAGTAGCGCGCGCGGCCCAGGGTCGCAGGGGTCGGTCACAAGGGCGGCTCACTCCGCGGCGGGGGTGGCCTCCTGATGCGGTCCTGCGGGGACGCCACCGTCACCGCGGTGCGCGGCGCGCGGCGCGGTAGGTCACCGACGCGAGCCCCGTATCACCGGGTATCCGCTGCTCAGTGGCGTCAGACGCGGTGGTAGCGGGCGTCGAAGAAGCAGAAGACGCCGTACGCGGCCAGCCCGAGCGCCACCGCGGCCAGCAGATACGGCCCGAACGGCTGGGCGGCGAGGCCCTTGAGCGCCGCGTCGAGCCCCGAGGCCTCGTCGGGTCGGAACCGGACCGCCGCCACCACCACGAACACGCCGATCAGCGCGGTCGCGACGCCCCTGGCGATGAAACCGATCTGCCCGGTGCGCTCCACGATCCGGCGGGCCCGGACGTCGAGCGGGAGGGACATGTCGGCGAGGAACTTCTTCCTCCAGCCGGCGTAGACCTTCGCCCCGCCGGCGATCACCACGCCGAGCCCCACCGCGCCGACGAGGAAGGGCCCACCCGGCATCCCGAGCACACCCGCCGTCGCCTTCTGCGGCCCGCCGCCACCTCCCCCGCCGCCCGCGGCCGTCCGGCCTGCGAGCACCGCGAACGCCACGAACACGACCGCCCTGAGCGCGGCCGCGGCCTTCCTCCGCACCTTCCTCGTCCGGTCGGACTCGTAGCCGAAACCCCAGATCGCCTGGGTCAGCCGCCACAGGGCGGTCGCGGCGAAGCCGACGACGAGCACCCACAGCAGGACCCGCCCGAAGGGCTGCTGCGCTAGCTCCTGGAAGGCCCCGCGCTGGCTCGCCTGCTGCCCGCCGGCGCTGCCGAACGCGACCTGCAGCGCGAGCCACGCGACCAGCAGGTGGGTGATGCCGTAGGCGACGATCCCGACGCGCGCGCCGATCTTGACGGGACGGCTCTCGGCCACGTTCTTCGCGGACTGGTCGACGGACTTCGCGGCACTGGTCATCAGGCTCCCCCGGGTGAGGACCGCACCGTGACACGGACCCGAGATCCCCGCATGCGGAGCTGCTCCGACCGGCCCAACCGCTCGGCGGGTCGGGCGTCCGGTGGCGCGGAACTGGCCCGTCAGCGCTCGGGTTCTGCGCTCACCCGGGAGATGTCGGCGCCCAGCGCCCGCAGGTTCTCGACGAACCGGGGGTAGCCGCGGTCGATGTGCTCGACGTCCCAGACCTCGGTGACGCCCTCGGCACACAGCGCGGCCAGCACCAGCCCGGCGCCGGCGCGGATGTCGCTGGCCCACACCGGGGCGCTGGAGAGCCGCTCGACACCCCGGACGACGGCGTGGTGACCGTCGGTACGGGCATCGGCTCCGAGCCGCACCATCTCGTCGACGAAGCGGAAGCGGGCCTCGAACACGTTCTCGGTGATCATCGAGGTGCCGTCGGCGACCGCGGACACGGCGATGGCCATCGGCTGCAGGTCGGTGGCGAAGCCCGGGTAGGGCAGCGTCACGAAGTCGACGGCCTCGGGACGGCCGTTCATCGTGACGGTGAACTCGTCGGCACCGATCGACGTCTCGGCGCCGGCGCTGCGCAGCTTGTCGAGCACCAGGTCGATGTGGTGCGGGTCGACGCCGCGCACCGTGACCTGCCCGCGCGTCATCGCGGCGGCGAACGCCCAGGTGGCGCCGACGATCCGGTCGCCGATCACGCGGTGGCTGGTGGGCTGCAGGCCGGTGACGCCGTGCACGGTGAGCGTCGAGGAGCCGACCCCGTCGATCTTGGCGCCCATCTGCGACAGCATCACGCAGAGGTCCACGATCTCGGGCTCGCGCGCGGCGTTGTCGATCACCGTGGTGCCCTCGGCCAGCACCGCGGCCATGAGGATGTTCTCGGTGGCGCCGACGCTCGGGAAGTCCAGCCAGATCTGGGCACCGCGCAACGTCTCGGCGGTGGCCACCACCCGCCCGTGCTCGATCTCCGTGGTGGCGCCCAGCTTGCGCAGCCCGGCCTGGTGCATGTCCAGCGGGCGCGAGCCGATCGCGTCGCCGCCCGGGAGCGGCACCACCGCCCGGCGGCAGCGGGCCACCAGCGGCCCCAGCACGCACACCGAGGCCCGCAGCTTGGACACCGACTTGTAGTCGGCGTTGGCGCCGGGCTCGGCGGGCACGTCGATCGTCACGGTGTCCCCGTCGACCACGACCGTGCAGCCCAGGCTGCGCAGGACGTCGGCCATCAGCGGGACGTCGAGGATCTCGGGACAGTTCGTGATCGTCGTGGTGCCCTGGGCCAGCAGCGCCGCCGCCATCAGCTTGAGGACGCTGTTCTTGGCGCCGACGACGTCGACGGCACCCACCAGCCGGGCCCCACCGGCCACCGCGAAATGCTCTGCCACGAGCCGCGAGGTTATCGGAGCGCGCCGTTCCCCCTCCGGTCCGTACCCCCGGCGAGTCGTCCGGCGGCTACGGTCATGCCATGGCCGTGCACCTGACCAGGATCTACACGAAGACCGGCGACGACGGCACCACCGCGCTGGGCGACTTCAGCCGTGTCCGCAAGACCGACGTCCGCCTCGCGGCCTACGCCGACGCCGACGAGGCCAACGCGGCCCTCGGCGTCGCGGTCACGGTGGGCGGGCTGGGCGAGGACGTGCTCGCCCCCCTGCGCCAGATCCAGAACGACCTCTTCGACGTGGGCGCGGACCTGTGCTCGCCGATCGTCGCCGGGGAGGGTGGGGATCCGACGCTGGCCCCGCCGCTGCGCATCACCGAGGCCTACGTCGAGCGGCTCGAGGACTGGTGTGACCACTTCAACGAGGGGCTGCCGAAGCTCGAGTCGTTCATCCTGCCCGGCGGCACCCCCGGCGGGGCGTACCTGCACGTGGCCCGCACCGTCACGCGGCGCGCGGAGCGCTCGGTGTGGGCGCTGCTGGAGGTCGACGCGGAGCGCACGAACGCGCTGACGGCGAAGTACCTCAATCGCCTCAGCGACCTGCTGTTCATCCTCGGCCGTGTGGCCAACCCGGGCGGCGACGTGCTGTGGAGCCCCGGCGGCCCGAAGGCCTCCTAGTACTGCAACGGCAGTCACGGCGTGTCGTGGAATGCTGAGCCCTGTCGGGCGGTGATGATCACCGTGTGGTGGATGTGGCGGGGTGGGTTACGGCGTTGGACGCGGTGGTGGAGCTGATCGGGCGCCG
>NZ_JAOPWR010000478.1 GCF_025965585.1 Pseudonocardia sp. | reverse complement strand
CGTTTCAGCTTCGAGAAGTGTGGGTTGCGTGCGATGAGCAATGTCCCGTCGAACATGTCGAGGGCTTCCTGACCCCGCGGTATCGCGCTGAGCACTGGCCCGAAGAACGCCACACCGTCTACGCCTGCATCTCATCGGTGCGCAGAGCCCGACCGGCCTCCTGCAGGGCGGTCTCGAACCAACGGGGCTGCCCAAGCTTCAGTTGACTCCTGACCTGTGAGGACCTGGTCCTCGCTGGAAGGATCAGCATCGTGCCCAAGCCGTTCCCGTTGGAGTTCCGGCGCGACGTGATCGCGGCCGCCCATCAGGGCGACCAATCGATCGCCGCTGTCGCGCGGAACCTCGGGATCTCCGAGTTCTGCCTGTCGCGGTGGCTGCGCATCGCCGACCGCGAGGACAGCATCAGCACCGGTTCCACCCAGACACCCCCGAAGCGCTGAAGGCGAGCTGGAGGGCGTCAGGCGCCACGTGTGCGAGACGGCGGCGCCATCCTGGACGTGTTCGACCGCCCGGTGATCGACTGCGCGTATCCGCGGCGTCCAGCGCCCCGGCAACCAGCCGATGGCTTACTCGTCGTCGGGATCGGGGCCGAGCTCGGCTGCGTACTCACGCATGGCTTCGTCGTCGAAGTCGTAGGGGGCCAGCTCCGGCTCGGGGGTGACGTGTTCGGAGTCGAAGGGCTCTGAGTAGGCCAGCAGATCGGCGAGGAACCCCTTGGCGTGGTCAAGCAGAGCCCGGTCGTCACTCCAGATGCCGAACTCTAGGCTGCGCCGGGAGTTGTACGTGAAATTGGCGCTGCCGAGCCACAGCCGCCGCGGTTCGAAGAACCAGAACGTCACGGGATAGCCGGACGGGTGGTCGTCACGCTCCCAGATCACGCCGAGGAGCAGCATCTTGGCGTGGACGTACGGGGGCACGCCGCCACCGGAGCGCTTGCTGACCCCGGCGACCCGCACGGACTCGAAGACCTGACCCCGAGGGGCGTCGGTCGGGCCGAGCACAGCTGGCTGGCCATTGACCCGGGGCGCCATCCACTCGAACGAGGGGAGCGAGTCGAGTAGAAACCCCCGGCCCTGCTGTTGAAGTCGGACTGCCTCCCGGTCCGGGGGCGAGTGGGGCTTGTTGATGACGATGCACACGTCATCGAACCGAAGAAGCCTGCTGGCCACAGCATCATCGGTCAGCCATGGCACGCAACCGAGGACCGCCGGCGTCCGTCTCATCGGTGCCCAGCGGTCGGATCTGAGAAAGTCGTCGAGACCCGATACGACGTCAGCGAGCACCTCGCCGCCGAAGGAGACCGAGTAGCGGTCCTCGGGGCCCCAGGGATTTGAGCGCCCGCTCCAGGCCTTGAAGATCGGGTGTCCGCCGACGTCGTTGCTCACAAGGCCGGACCGTAACGCCGCCCCGCTCGTGAGAGGTTGGCTTCGGCTCAGGTGGTCGGCGATTGGCCGAGCTGGTACAGCGCGAGGTCGACATGCCTGGCAGACCAGAGGTGGGAGGCGTCAGCAAGAAGAAGCTGGGCGAAAGAGGTTGGGGATGGCCTGGTATCTAGATCGCATGCCCCGACCAGGACAAACCGCGCTGGTACTGCCGGTCCCCGCCGCTGACCCGCTGCTGGCAGCGGTCGCAGCCCGATACCCCGACGCGGTCCGCGAGGGCCTCCCCGCACATCTGACGGTGCTGTATCCGTTCGTGCCGGCCGACGAGCTGGACGCGTCAGTGATGCAGGCATGTGCCCAGATCGTGCGCGGAATCGCACCGATCACCGTGCGCTTCACCCGTTGCCAGGTACGACCTGAGTTGATCTACCTGCCCCCAGAGCCTGCCGACCAGGTACAACGGCTTCTCGAGGAGGTCTGGGCAAGGTGGCCTGCCCTCCTCCCCTACGGCGGGAAGTACGCGGACGCCTCGGCCCACGTGAGCGTTGCTCTTGGTGCCCAGGCAGTGGACCAGGACGCGATCGTGAGCCTGGTCGAACCGCTGCTGCCGATCACGACGCAGCTCTCGGAACTGCATGTGGCAGCCCTCGGTGAGGACGGTTGGGGAATCCGCAGCCGACTCCCCTTCGGCGGCCGATGAGGTCAGCGCTCTGCAGCAGTTCGGTCCTCGACGGGAGCAATGCGACGTTCGGCGAACGCCCGCGAGACTGACTCCAGCCACGTGGCTTCGCCCTGCAGGTCGTCATGGGAGGGGCTGGCAGGGGTGATGCCGCCGCCGCGGCCAGCGCCACTGGTGTAGCGCCCTAGCGCGACCGCCAGGTCCGCTGCCTCGATCGCAGCGACCAGTGCCTCGCCGTCCAATCCCAGGGCGACCCCCCGGTCTCGGTGAGCAGCGGTGTCGGCGTCACGGCGGTACGGGTTGAGGATCAGCGCCCCGTCCCGCACCTCGACGACTCGGCGGTACAGGCGCAACCGCATGTCGCGCCGCGGCACCTGTCCTTCCACGCCCTGCGGGGACGTCAACGCGATCTGAGGCATCGCGTTGTAGAACGCCTTCCACAACGGTTCCAGCCCCTCATAGACACGGCGCAGATTCCACCACTCGGCAAGCCGATCGATGCGACGACCGACCGTGGGGATGGACAGGCCGATCACAATGACCAGGACCGACAGAGCCGGCAGACCGACGGACAACGTGCAGACGAGGCTGGAGAACGTGTGAGTGCCCGGAACTCGGCCGACGACCGTGACCTGCGGGTTCGACACCCACCACGGCTCGGCATGATCGCCTGGTGGCGCTCCGACTGACGTACCTGATCGTGTCCCGGCTGCTGGGCTGGCTGG
>NZ_JAOPWR010000475.1 GCF_025965585.1 Pseudonocardia sp. | reverse complement strand
GCCGCGGCGATGGCCTGCGGCCGGCCGGTCAGCCGGGCCGCGTCGTTCCCGGCCGCGGAGCCCGCCCGCTGCCGGGCGGTGTCCAACCCGGTGGCGAGCGGGACGCCCGGCTCCAGTACCTCGAAGTGCAGCGCCGTCTGCACCCGGGCGATCGGCACCCGGAACACGGCGGTGACGGGGGTGGTGCCCGCGGTGAGGGCGATGGCGTCGGCGGTGGTCCGCTCCGTCGTCAGCTCCACGAGAGCGAGCGTGGCGGTGCCGGCAGGAGGGCGCGCAGTGGGCAGTCCGGCCAGGTAGGAGGCCACGTCCTGCCCCGGATCCGGCCCGAGGTGCACCGAGCCGGCGGGCGGCAGCGGCGCGGCGACCGGGTTCCGCGAGGCGGCGTAGAGGGCGACGAGCGCGGCGACCACGATGCAGGCCACGATCACGCCGACCCGTCCCCGTACGGTCATTCCCGCTCTCCTCCGTTACGCCGTTCGTGCGACCAGTGTCGACGGCGCACGCGGCGCGGCGGGAAGGGGGTGGCCCTTCCTCAGTCCCGCAGGAGCTCCAGGGCCCGTTCCAGGTCGGCCGGATAGGGGCTGACGAACTCCACCCGGCGGCCGTCGCCGGGGTGGTCGAAGCCGAGCGAGCGGGCGTGCAGCCACTGCCGTTCCAGGTGCAGGCGCTTGGCGAGCGTGGGGTCGGCGCCATAGGCGAGGTCGCCCACGCAAGGGTGGCGCAGCGCGGAGAGGTGCACGCGGATCTGGTGGGTGCGGCCCGTCTCGAGATGGACGTCCAGCAACGACGCCGCGCGGAACGCCTCGATCGTGTCGTAGTGCGTGACGCTCGGCTTGCCCCCGGCCACCACGGCGAACCGGTAGTCGTGCTTGGGGTGCCGGTCGATCGGGGCGTCGATGGTGCCGCTGGACGGATCGGGGTGGCCCTGGCAGACGGCGTGGTAGCGCTTGTCCACCGTGCGCTCCTTGAACGCGCGCTTGAGCTCGGTGTAGGCGTGCTCGGAGGTGGCGACGACCATCACGCCGGTGGTGCCGACGTCCAGGCGGTGGACGATGCCTTGGCGCTCCGCCGCCCCGGAGGTGGAGACCCGGTAGCCCAACGCCGCGAGACCGCCGACCACGGTGGGGCCGGTCCAGCCGGGGCTGGGGTGCGCGGCGACGCCCACGGGCTTGTCGACCACGACGATGTCGTCGTCGGAGTAGAGGATGCCCAGGCCGGCCACGACCTCGGCAGGCCCGCTGATCGGGGCCTGCTGCTCGGGTTCGGGCAGCTCGACCTCGAGCCAGGCGCCGGCCGTCAGGCGGTCGGACTTGCCGGCGGTCTGCCCGTCCACGGCGACGCGGCCGTCCTCGGCGAGGGCCGCGACGACCGTGCGGGAGAGCCCGAGGAGGCGGGAGAGCCCGGCGTCGACGCGCATGCCGTCGAGCCCGTCGGGGACGGGGAGCTGGCGGGTGTCACTCACCTTCAGGGCTGTCCTTCTGCTTGTCGGTGCCGCGGCTGCCGTCCAGCTCGCGCCCCAGGAGGGCGAGCAGCACGAGGAGCACCCCGCCGCAGGTGATGGCCGAGTCGGCGAGGTTGAAAACGGCGAACGCGCGTCCATCGGGGGCGAAGGGCGAGATCATGTCGACCACGTGGCCCTCCAGCGGCCCGGGAGCGCGGAACAGGCGGTCGGACAGGTTGCCCATCGCACCGCCGAGCACCAGGCCGAGCGCCACGGCCCAGCCGGTGGAGCGCAGCTTGCGGGACACGCGGATGATCACGACCACGACGGCGATCGCGACGATCGTCAGCACCCAGGTGTAGCCGGTGGCCATGGAGAACGCGGCGCCGGGGTTGCGCAGGAGCTGCAGGTAGATGAGCCCGCCGAGGATCCGGACCGGTTCACGGCCCTCGAGGTTCGCCACGGCGAGCGTCTTGGTGACGAAGTCGAGCGCCAGCACGAGCACCGCGATGGCGGCGAGCAGGCGCACGCGGGGATTGCGGGAGACGCGCTGCTCCACCGGGGTGATGGGGGGATCCTGGGCACTCACTGCTCCATCATCCCCCAGCGGCTCCTCCCCCCGTGTGCGGATACCGCGGCCCGGGCCACGTCTTCCGCACACGACCCCCGTCAGGGCTCGGTGTCACGTTTCCAGCGGGCCAGCCTGCCGCGGCGGTCGACGGCCCGGATCCGGTCCTCGGCAGCGCTCCGGGCGGCCGAGGTCGTGACGACGAGCAGCTGGTCGAGCTCGCGCAACCGCGTCTCGAGGGTGGGTGTGAACGCCGCGCCGTCCCGCACCACGAGGCTGACGCCCGCACCGCTCGGCAGCCGGAGCTCCCGCAGGTAGACGCCCTGCAACCGCGACCCGACGGGCACCCGGACCTGCAGCAGGTCGGCCCCCAGCTCGTCGAGCGGGGCGGCGTCCACCTCGATCTCCTGCGGCTCGCTCGCCCGCGACACCCGCAGCAGCCGCGCCACCCAGGGCAGCGTCGTGCCCTGCAGCAGGGTGAGCACCACGACGAGCACGAACACGACGTCGACCAGCGCGTTCGCACCGGGGGCGCCCTCGATCAGCGCGATCAGCGCGAGCACGATCGGCACCGCCCCGCGCAGTCCCGACCATGACAGGAACGCCTGCTCGCGCCACGGCATCCGGAACGGCGTGGCCGCCACCACCACCGACAGCGGTCGGGCGAGCAGCAGCAGCACCAGGCCCGCGACCAGCGCCGGCACCACCGCGTCGATCAGTTGCGGGGGCGACACGTACAGCCCGAGCAGCACGAACAGCCCGATCTGGGCGAGCCACCCCGTGCCCTCGGCGAACGAGCGGACACCGCCGCGGTGCGGGAGGTCGGCGTTGCCCAGCACGAGGGCGGCCACGTAGGTGGCCAGCAGGCCGGACGCGTGGGCGAACTGCCCGCCCGAGTACGCCAGCACGCAGACTGCGATCGCGGCCAGCGGGTAGAGCCCGGTGGAGGGCAGTGCGGCCCGGCGCAGCGCCCACGCCCCGGCCAGGCCGAGCGCCCCGCCGATCACCGCCCCTGCCACCAGCTCGTAGACCACCAGCAGCGGCGCGACCCACGTGATGGGGTCGTCGGAGGCCAGCAGGATGACGGCCAGCACCACCGGCGCGTCGTTCATGCCGGACTCCAGCTCCAGCACCCCCGCCAGCCGCCTGCTGACCCCGACTCCGCGCAGCACGCTGAACACCGCCGCCGCGTCGGTGGACGAGAGCACCGCGCCCCACAGGAACGCGGTGCGCCACTCCAGGCCGAGCAGCAGGCGCAGGGCCACCCCGACGACGCCGATGCTGACCACCACCGCCACCGTCGACAGCGCGATGCCCATGCCCAGCGAGGGCCGCACCGCCTCCCAGCGGGTGGTGATGCCGCCCTCGACGAGGATCAGCACGAGCGCGGCGAGCCCGAGCGACTCGGTCAGCCGCGCGTCGGAGAACTGGACCCCGAGCACCGACGCGCCGAGGAGGATCCCGATGCCGAGGTAGAGCAGCAGGGAGGGCAGGCCGAGGCGGACCGACACCCGCACCGCCAGCACGCCGATGAGCACGACGGCGGCCGCGATGCCGAGCAGGACCTCCAGGTTCGCCATGCCACCTCCGGGCGTGGAACTCTATGGTCGCAGGTGACCGCCAGCACCCGCCCGCGAGCCGACACGGACCGGTGCGCGGGTCGGGTCATCTGTGCGCGCGGGTCGGGGCGCGACACGCGCGCGCCGGAGTCTGCGTGTGCGCGAGTCGGGTCCGGGGTGCGCGGGTTACCCCGATCCGGGGTCAGGACGTCCAGGTCAGGGTGGCGGCCACCCGGGGCCGGACGAGCTCGTCGAGCGCCGCGTCGACGTCCGGCACCTGCTCGGCGGGCAGGCACAGCCGCCGCGTCACCCAGACCGGGTCCTGCCGGGGCGGGAAGGTGCGCTCCCACGTCGTGACGGCCGGCTCGATCCCCAGCTCCCGCAGGACCGCGACGGCGTCGTCGGTGGTGGCGGGCGGCGGGCGGTGCAGTCCGTGGAACCGCTCCCACAACGGGTCGAGCCAGGCCATCGGGTGCTGCCCGAGCATCTCGACGACGACGCCGCGCGTGGCCGCCGCGGTGAGCGCGCGCAGGAACGGGGGCAGGTCGACGACGTTGTGCAGCACGTGGTTGGAGACCACCACGTCCGCGGTACCGGTCTCCTCGGCGGCGTCCGGCCACGGGCCGAGAACCGTGCGGAACGGGACGCCGCGACTCCGCGCGTCGGCGGCGAAGACGTCGAGCATGTCCTGCTGCCGGTCGACGCCGGTGAGGTGCGTGGCCGGGCCGAGCAGCGCGAACGCCGCGTCGCCCCCGCCGCACCCGACGTCGACGACGGTGCCCGCCTCGCCGAGCAGCGCGAGGCCGGCCTCCCGGGACGGGGTGTCGACGGGCTCCCGCGGGGCGACGAAGTAGGTGGTGTCGTGGTGCCAGGGGTCGTGCTCGGCGCGGGCCAGGATCTCCGGTGGGATCCCCCGCCCCGACTGCAGTTCCGCCCACCGCTGCGCCGCTGTCCCGCTCACGGGTCCAGCTTAGGCAGGGCCGCGGGGGTCCCGGCCCGGTGATCGCCGAGGCCCGGGTGAGACACCGGCGTCTGCGGGCCGATCCGTGCCGACCCATGCACCACGGCGTGTCGACTCGGGGGGCCCGACCCGGCCCGGGCGGGGCCGGGACGGACGTCAGTGGGCCCGGGTGACGTGGGCGCGGACCTCCACCGCCCCGCCGTCGGGGGCCGTGACCGAGCCCGTCGACGTCGGCTCCGCCGGCTCCGCGTAGGTCACCGCCGTGGCCAGCACCTCACCCGCGAGGAAGTCCTCGTGGGCGCGGACGGCCTCCACCACCTCCACCGCGGCGTCGAGGACCAGCGTGATGCGGTCGGAGACGTCGAGACCGGCGTCGCGGCGGGCCTGCTGCACGAGCCGGACCACGTCCTTCGCCGTGCCCTCGGCCGCCAGCTCGGGCGTGACCGTGGTGTCCAGCACGACGAGACCCGTGTTGCCGGGCAGCGCGAGGGTCTCCTCGGGGTCGGCGGCCACCAGCTTCTCCGTGAACTCGCCGGGCTGCAGCGTGATCCCCGCGGCGGTGACGGTGCCGTCGTCGTTGGCGGCCCACTCCCCCGCCTTGACCGCGCGGATCACCTTCTGGGTGTCGCCACCCAGTCGTGGCCCGCAGACGCGGGCGTTGACGGCGATCTCGAAGTGGCCGTAGGAGGCGACGTCCGTGGTGAGCACGACGTCCTTCACGTTGACCTCGTCGCGCAGGATGTCGGCGAACGGCGCGAGCGTGTCGGCGTCGGACGCCGCCACCGTGAGCGTGGCCAGCGGCAGCCGCACCCGCAGCTTGCGGGCCTTGCGCAGCGACAGCGTCGACGACGCCACCTGCCGCACGCGGTCCATCGCGACGACGAGCGCGCCGTCGCGAGGCAGCTCGTCGGAGCTCGGCCAGTCGGTCAGGTGCACCGAGCGCCCACCGGTGAGCCCCTGCCACATCCGCTCCATCGTCAGCGGCAGCAGCGGTGCGGCGACGCGCGCGGTCACCTCCAGCACGGTGTGCAGGGTGTCGATGGCGTCGGCGTCACCGTCCCAGAAGCGGTCGCGCGAGCGGCGGACGTACCAGTTGGTCAGCGTCTCGGCGTGGTCGCGGATGCGCTCACAGGCGCCCGCGATGTCGTAGACCTCCATCGCCGCGGTCACGTCGTCGACCAGCGCCGCGGTCCTGGCCAGCACATACCGGTCCAGCACGTGGGTGGAGTCGGTGCGCGTCACTCCGGTGCGCCCGGCCGCCCCCGCGTAGAGCGACAGGAAGTACCAGGTGTTCCACAGCGGGAGGATCGCCTGCCGGACGCCCTCGCGGATGCCCTGCTCGGTGACGACGAGGTTGCCGCCCCGCAGGATCGGGCTCGCCATGAGGAACCAGCGCATGGCGTCGGAGCCGTCGCGGTCGAACACCTCGTTGACGTCGGGGTAGTTCTTGCGCGACTTGCTCATCTTGAGCCCGTCGTCACCCAGCACGATGCCGTGCGCGAGGCAGGACCGGAACGCCGGCCGGTCGAAGAGGGCCGTGGCCAGCACGTGCAGCAGGTAGAACCAGCCGCGGGTCTGCCCGTTGTACTCGACGATGAAGTCGCCGGGGTAGTGGTGGTCGAACCAGTCGCGGTTCTCGAACGGGTAGTGCACCTGCGCGAACGGCATCGATCCGGAGTCGAACCAGCAGTCGAGGACCTCCGGCACCCGGCGCATGGTGGAGCGCCCGGTGGGGTCGTCCGGGTTGGGGCGCGTCAGCTCGTCGACGTACGGGCGGTGCAGGTCGGTGGGGCGCACGCCGAAGTCGCGCTCGAGCTCGTCGAGCGACCCGTAGACGTCACGCCGCGGGTAGGCGGGGTCGTCGGACTCCCACACGGGGATCGGCGAGCCCCAGTACCGGTTGCGGGAGATCGACCAGTCGTGGGCGCCCTCCAGCCACTTGCCGAACTGCCCGTCGCGGATGTGCTCGGGCACCCAGGTGATCTGCTGGTTGAGCTCCACCATGCGCTCACGGAACGCCGAGACCTGCACGAACCACGAGTCGACGGCCCGCTGGATGAGCGGGTTGCCGCAGCGCCAGCAGTGCGGGTACGGGTGGTCGTAGGTCTCGCGGCGCAGCAGCACGCCCTGCACGTGGGGCCCGCCGTCGCGCAGGTCGGTGATGATGTGGGGGTTCGCGTCGAACACCTGCATGCCGGCGTAGGTGGGCACGCGGGCGTCGAACCTCCCGGCGGTGTCGACGGGCACGACGGCCTCGATGCCGGCCGCGTCGGTGACGGCCTTGTCCTCCTCACCGAAGGCGGGCGCGATGTGGACGATGCCCGTGCCGTCGTCGGTGGTGACGTAGTCGGCGGCGAGGACGCGGTGGGCGTTCTCCCAGCCGGCGAAGAAGTCGAACGGCGGCGTGTACGACAGGCCCACGAGCTCCGAGCCGCGGTAGGTGCCCAGCACCTCCGGCTCCTCCCCCAGCTCGCGCGCGTAGTGCGCGACGCGGGCGGCGGCCAGCACGTAGCGCTTGCCCGACTCGGCGCGCACCTGGACGTAGTCGACGTCCTCGTTGACCGCCATGGCCAGGTTGGACGGCAGCGTCCAGGGCGTGGTGGTCCAGATCAGGGCGAGCGCGCCGTCCAGATCGGACTCGGGCGCGTTCAGCCGCAGGCCGACCGTGACGGCCGGGTCCTGACGGTCCCGGTAGACGTCGTCCATCTTGGTCTCGGTGGCCGACAGCGGGGTGCCGTCGTGCCAGCAATACCAGAGCACCCGGAACCCGGAGTAGACGAGGCCCTTGTCCCACAGGGTCTTGAAGGCCCACATGACGCTTTCCATGTAGTCCAGGTCGAGCGTCTTGTAGTCGTTCTCGAAATCCACCCAGCGGGCCTGGCGGGTGACGTAGGTCTCCCACTCGCCGGTGTAGCGGAGCACGGACTCGCGGCAGGCGGCGTTGAACGCCGCCACACCCATCTCGTCGATCTCGGACTTGTCCTTGATGCCGAGCTGCTTCTCGGCCTCGACCTCGGCGGGCAGGCCGTGGGTGTCCCAGCCGAACCGGCGCTCGACATGCTTGCCGCGCATCGTCTCGTAGCGCGGCACCACGTCCTTGACGTAGCCGGTGAGCAGGTGGCCGTAGTGCGGCAGGCCGTTGGCGAAGGGCGGCCCGTCGTAGAAGACGAACTCGTTGGCCCCGTCATCGCCCGCAGGGCGCTGCTCGACAGACGCGACGAACGTGCTGTCCTCACGCCAGAAGTCGAGGACCTCGCGCTCCACGTCGGGGAACGACGGATGGGCGGGAACGGTGGGGTAGGCCATGGCGGCGGTGCTCCTCGTGCGTGCTGGTGTGACGCACGGGGACGACGCGTGAACGCCGCGGTACCACCCCGCTTGCCGTCTCCGCACGTGTGAGCGCGGAGGACGGCCTCTCATCGGACGGCTGTGACGGGCCGCGCCCGGCCGGGTCTACTGGGACGCTGATGCGCCCGTTCTTCCGGCGGCTCCCCGGTGATGGCCGGATCGGTGCCTCTACGCCAAGGGTAGCGCCGTGGCGCCACCCGGTATTCCGCGGGTGCTGTGGTGCGGCGGCCACAAACGACCACCGGGTTGCTCGCAGGCCCAGGCTGCCCTCGCGGCGCTACCGCACTAACGGGCCGCCGTCCGGTGGCGGCCGGCCAGCGTGCGGTCGGGCGAGCACCATCCGCACGGCGTGAACCCGAGCTCGACGGCCTCGCGCACCGGGAGCGGGATCACCGCCGTGGCGACGAGCGCCCGGCAGCCGGTGACGTGGTAGCGCGGCTTCTCGTCGATGACGACGACCTCGTCGTCGAGGCGGCTCACGATCTCGGCGGCCACGGCGTCACGCGGCTCCTCCGGGGCCTCCTCACCGGCGGCCGGAGGCTGTTCGGCGGGAGCCGACCCGGCCGGGGCACCGGCTGTCGTGGAGCTGGAGGTGCCGGCCCCGGAGCCGAACAGGTCGACCTCCTCGGCCTGCGGCGGCACGGATACCGCAGCCGCGGTGTCGGCGGGCGGCACCGCGGCCGTGGCCGAGCCCGGCGGGGTGCGCCCGCTCGTGTGGGCGTCGACCGCGACCGTGGCCTCGGCGTCGGACGAAGCGTCCGCCGCCGCGCCGGGGGGCCGGCCCCACGAGGTGGATCCGCTGTTCGTCGACGACGTCTTCTCCTCGGAGAGGCCACCGCCGGCGCCCGGCTTCCGCAGATCCGGCGCCGCCTGCTGAGCGGGGACGGACGTCGCGGCGGGCTCGTCGCCCGGCACCGGACGGCCCGTGGCCTCGTCCGCCGGCTCCGCGGATGCGAGGACGGTGTCCTCCGCGCCCGCCGGGGCCGCCGTGTCCGGCGTCGTGGCACCGTCCTTCGCCCCACCGGCACCGCCGACCGGGTCGCCCGGGCCGTCGCCCGTCGCGTTCTTCTTCAGGGCGTCGACCGTGGCGGCCGGCTCGTTCTCCGTGGGGTCGTCGTTCCCCGCGTCGTCGTTCGCCCCGCCGCCCGTGAGGGCGTCGCTCGTCACGGTGCCCTCGACGCCGCCGTTCTCCACGTCGTCCTTCGCGGCACCGGCCTTGGCGGCGTCGGCCTTCGCGCCCGAGTTGACCGCAGCCGCCTTCGCGGCCGCCGCACCGAGCACCCCGGCGCCCGCGAGGCCCGCGCCCGCTGCTCCCGCTCCCGGGGCCGCGGCCACGATGGTGGCGTCGGACGAGTCGGAGCCCCTGTCCGTCCCCTTGTCCGTCGAGGCGGACGAGGACGAATGATCGGCGCCACCCTTGGTGACGGTGGGTGACGAAAGACCGCTCGATGAGGTGACGGACTCCTCAGCGCCGGGCGGTCGGCTCGCAGAGCCCGGCGGTTGGACGGCCGGCATCACGACGGTCTGCTGCGCGTCGGAGGCACGGTCGAACCCGACCCCCGGCGGCTGCGAGGCCTGCGAGGCCGCCGCGGCGGCCTCGCTCCCACCCTGCGCAGGTGCCTGTCCTGACGGGGCGACGATCGGCAGGACCTCCGTGACGGGGTCCATGTCGGCCATCGGCACCGGCGCCCGAGGGGCCGGTTCAGCGGCCGGAGCCGCCCCCGCCTTGACCGCCGAGCGCCGCTGCAACCAGTCGATGAGCAGCACAGCAGCGGCGGCGACGCTCACGCCGACGGACACCCAGGCCCACAGCACGCTGCCCGAGAGCAGCGCCACCACGAGCAGACCGAAGGCGATGACAACGAGGATCAGGACCAGCAGCAGCACGATTCACTCCGTGTGCGGCGGTGCGGCTCGTCTGGGCCGCACCGCCCCGTGTAGGTCGTCGGGTGGTCGTTCAGCTTCCGGCGTCGGCGCGCTGGCCGTAGCCGGTGGCGGCGTAACCGCCGTTGGAGCTGGACCGACCATCGGACGGCGCCGCGGAGCCGCGCTCCCCGAGATCCCTGAGCTGGGACTCCAGGTAGGTCTTCAGACGGGTGCGGTACTCCCGCTCGAAGGTGCGCAGCTCGTCGATCTTCTTCTCGAGGACCGACTTGTCGCGCGTGATGGTGCCGATGATCTCCGCCTGCTTGCGCTCGGCGTCGCCCACCAGCGTGGCGGCCTTGTCCCGGGACTGGCGCTCGAGAGTCTCGGCGCGCGTGCGCGCGTCGTTGAGCATCGTCTCGGCACGGGCACGGGCGTCGTTGGTGAGGCTGTCGGACTTGGTCCGGGCCTCCGAGAGCAGCTGCTCCGCCTTGGTGCGGGCGTCGGTCAGCATCGTGTCGGCCTCGGACTTGGCCTCGGCCGTGAGCCGCTCGGCCATCTCCTGCGCCATGCTGAGCACCTTGGCGACCTGTACGTGGTGGTCACCACCCTGGTCGCCCTGCTCCGCCATGGTCGGCGGGGGCGCGGCCATGGCGCGCTGCGGCTCCATGGGGCGCTGTTGCATCGGCGGGGGCTCCACCGGCCGCTGGATCTGCTGCGTCGGGGACGACACAGCGGCCCCCATCGCGGCAGGTGGGCGCGAACGCGCCTCCTCCAGATCGGCCTGTGCGTTCCCGAGTCGTTGTTCGAGCTGAGTGACCTGCTCGCGCAGGTCCTCGTTCTCCTCGATCAGTCGAGCCAGTTCGGCCTCGACAAGGTCGAGGAACGCGTCGACCTCGTCCTCGTTGTACCCCCTTTTCCCTATGGGGGGCTTGCTGAACGCGACGTTATGAACGTCGGCGGGTGTCAGCGGCATCGGATCACCTCATGCAGTCCTCGGCGGCGGCACTACGTGACTGGGGCTCACGACAGCGCCGGCTGGGCAACGTTCATCAGTATGAACACGACCAGCAACAGAACCATAATCGACAAGTCCAGTCCTACGCCGCCGATCCTGACCACTGGGATCACTCTCCGCAACAGCTTCACGGGTGGATCAGTGGCCGTGAAGATCAACTCCAGTGCCACCGCGCTCGGTCCGGCCGGCACCCACTGGCGCGCGAACGACCGCACCAGCTCAGCGACGATCCGACCGATGAGGAGCAGCCAGAACAGGAACAACACGTAGTAGACGACGAACTGGATCACGAGTCCCACGAGACCGGATCCTAGCCGTCAGTCGTGGCGGAAGGACCCGCGCTCGGCGAGCTTCCGCGCGTCGTCCGCGGAGACCTCGACGTCGGCCGGTGTGAGAAGGAAGACCCTGTTGGTCACCTTGTCGAAGCCGCCCCGTAGGGCGAAGACGAGCCCGGCGGCGAAGTCGACGAGGCGCTTGGCGTCGGCGGCGTCGAGCTCGGTAAGGTTCATGATCACCGGAACGCCCTCGCGGTAGCGCTCGCCGATCTCCCGCGCCTCCTTGTAGCTGCGCGGGTGCAGCGTGGTGATGCGCGCGAGGGCCGCAGCCCCTCCGACGGAGCGTTCGCGCTGCTCAGGCACCGCGGCCGCGATCACCGGGCGCGCCGACTCACGCAGCGCGGGCTCAGGGTGGAAGGCGTCGGTGTCCATCGCGAGCGAGCCGCGCGTGGACGGCGTGCCGAGCCCCGCACCACCCCTCGACGGCTCGCGGGAGGGCTCCCGGGAGACGCTCGGGACGGCCCGGTCGACGCCCGTCGGGCGGGCCGGTCGGCGGTCCCACTCGTCGTCGTAGGAGTCGCTCTCCTCCCGCGAGAAGCGGTCGTCCCAGCGATCGTCCCCATACTCTCGGGCGCCGCGCTCCACGCGGCGGGCCGCCGGATAGCGGTCCTGCGCCAGTTCGTCGGGGTACTCCCCCAACTCCTCGGCGGGCACCATGCCGAAGTAGGCCTTCAGCTTGTACATCGCGCCCATCCGCGCTCCCATCCTCGTGCCCCCGATGCCAGCCGCTCCCCAGCGACCAGGCGATCACCGCGAGGTTAACGGTCTGTCCCCCACAAGAGCCGTTCCGACACGCACCACGCCCGATCCGTGACGGATCGCCACCTCCAGGTCACCGCTCATCCCGGCCGACAGCGTCCTGGCCTGCGGATGTGCGGCCCGCAGCGCTTCCGCGGCTGCCGCGACGTCGGCGAAGGCGGCGTCCGGGTCCGCGCCGAGCGGCGCCACTGCCATGAGACCGTCGAGCTCCAGCCCGGCGCAGCCCGCGACGTGTTCGGCGAGCCGCCCCAACCCGTCGCGGGGCACTCCCCCGCGCTTCGGGTCGCCGTCGACGCTGTACTGGAGCAGTACGGGCAGCGGGTCCCGGCGCCCGCCGGTGTCGCGGGCGCGCCGGACGGCGTCGTCGAGGGCATCCGCGAGCCGCACCGAGTCGACCGATTCCACCCGATCGGCCCAGCGCACCACGGCGCGGGCCTTGTTCCGCTGGAGCCCGCCCACCACGATCCACCGCCGGGTCGCGTCCGGCCGGAGCCCGGCCACCTCGTCGACCTTGCGTCCGGCCTCCTGGACGCGGTTCTCGCCGAAGTCGGTGAGGCCGAGGTCGATCAGCGTGGCGACGTCGGAGGCAGGCACGGTCTTCGTGACGGCGAGCAGGGCCACCTCGTCCGGCGATCGGCCGGCCGCAGCGCAGGCGGCGGTGATGCGGTCGCGCACGGCGGCGAGCCTGCGGGCGAGTTCCTCGGGACGGCTCTCGGCCACGTCTCCCCTCCCTGTGGTCGGTGCGCACGGCTCCTGGCGGACGGCCGGGGTCAGCCCGCGTCGAGCCACGTGATCGCCGCGAGCCGGCCGGTGCGGCCGTCGCGGCGGTGGCTGTAGAGAGTGCGGTCCTCCATCGTGCACCGCGGGTCGGCCCCGATCCGGGCCACTTCCAGCTCGGTCAGCTGGTGGTAGAGGCCCGCGCGGATGTCGAGGCCCGGCGTGCCCTTGCGCGTGCGCACCGCGCTGCCCGGCAGGCGGGCGTCGACCTGGGCGCGCATGGCCGCGGGGACCTCGTAGCAGGCCCCGCAGACGGCTGGGCCGAGCAGCACCTCGAGCGCGTGCACGTCGGCGCCGAGCGCCACCATCGCCTTGACGACGGCGGGCACCACCCCGGCGGCGGCGCCCACCCGCCCGGCGTGGGCGGCTCCGACGACCCCGGCCCGCGGATCGGCGAGCAGTACGGGCACGCAGTCGGCCGCGAGCACCGCCAGCCCGACGCCCGGGAGCGCGGTGACGGCGGCGTCCGTGCCGGGCCGATCGGGCTCCCCCGGCTCAGGCACCGCATCGACGACGGCCACCCGGTTGCCGTGGATCTGCTCCAGGAACACCACGGGCACGCCCAGCTCGGAGGACAGCCTGCGCCGGTTGGCGGCGACGTCGGCAGGGACGTCGCCCACCCCGGTGGACAGGTTGAAGGAGGAGTAGACGCCGCCGGAGCGGCCCCCGTCCCGCGTGGAGACGACGCGCCGTACCCGCACCCTCAGCGCTTCATGAACGGCGGGACGTCGACGTCGTCGTCGAGGTCGACCGCCGGCGGAGCCGGGGTGGAGGCGGGCGGCGTGTACGCCGGGCGCTCGGGCGCCGGTGCGGGTGCCGGCTCGGTCGTCGGCGCCGGCGTGGCGGGAGCCGACGGGGCCTGGTCGGTGGGGGTGTCCCAGCGGTAGGGCTCGGGCTGGCGCGGGGCCGGGGGCGTGTAGCCCGGCGACGCCGGGCCCGGGGTCGCCGGCGCCGCGGGCGGCAGCGTGCCGGACTGGTTGGCCACCGGCGCGCTCGCCATGGGCGGGTGGGTGGAGAGCCCCGCCGTGGTCGAGCCGTTGCCGTTGGCCGCCGGGGCCGTGGTCGTGGCGCTGTTGCCGCTCGGCGCGGTGCTGCCGCTGTCCCCGGCCGCGATGACACCGTTGCCCGAACCCGTCGGCTTCTCCCGGGCGCCGAACGCCGTCGGCTCGAGCTTCTTGTGCGTCGGGCCGCCGGACTCGAAGCCCGCGGCGATGACGGTGACGCGCACCTCGTCGCCCAGCGAGTCGTCGATCACGGTGCCGAAGATGATGTTGGCCTCGGGGTGCGCGGCCTCCTGGACCAGCGACGCGGCCTCGTTGATCTCGAACAGGCCGAGGTCCGAGCCGCCTGCGATGGACAGCAGCACGCCCTGCGCCCCGTCCATCGACGCCTCGAGCAGCGGTGAGTTGATCGCCTTGCCCGCGGCCTGCACGGCCCGGCCCTCCCCGCGGGAGGACCCGATTCCCATCAGTGCGCTGCCCGCGCCGGACATGACGCTCTTGACGTCGGCGAAGTCGAGGTTGATCAGGCCCGGGGTCGTGATCAGGTTCGTGATGCCCTGGACACCCGAGAGGAGCACCTCGTCGGCGGAGCGGAACGCGTCCATCAGCGAGACGCCCACGTCGCCGAGCTGGAGCAGCCGGTCGTTGGGGATCACGATGAGCGTGTCGCACTCCGTGCGCATGCTGCCGATCCCCTCCTCCGCCTGGCCCGCGCGGCGGCGGCCCTCGAAGGTGAACGGGCGGGTGACGACGCCGATGGTGAGCGCGCCGAGCTTGCGGGCGATCGACGCCACGACCGGCGCTCCACCGGTGCCGGTGCCCCCGCCCTCGCCCGCCGTCACGAAGACCATGTCGGCCCCCTTGAGGACCTCCTCGATCTCCTCGCGGTGGTCCTCCGCGGCCTTGCGTCCGACCTCCGGGTTGGCCCCGGCGCCGAGACCGCGGGTGAGCTCGCGGCCGATGTCGAGCTTGACGTCCGCATCCGACATCAGCAGCGCCTGCGCGTCGGTGTTCACCGCGATGAACTCGACGCCCTTCAGCCCGACCTCGATCATGCGGTTGACGGCGTTGACACCGCCGCCACCGATGCCGACGACCTTGATGACCGCCAGGTAGTTGTGTGGGGGCGTCATGGGGCAACCTTCCAGTCCTGCCAGTCCTGCTCGGGTCCGACCCCGGGGGTCCGGGCCTTCAGGTCGAACGCTAGGTCGCGTTCCGGTTGCGGTCCAGCAGGCGCGCCGCGTGAACGGAACCCCCCGAACGGGTTTCAGCGGCGGATGGTGGGCAGGTCAGGACTGGTCACGTCATAGATGCTGCCGGGCTGGGTGAGCAGCGGCACGATCACCGCGGCCTTCTCCGATGCCCGATCGGACGTACCCCACAGCACCTGCTTGTCGCCCGTGAGGCCGAACGTGACCTGCGCGGGCGCTCCGGCCGTGACCGTGGCGTCGACGGTCTGCACCTGGCTGCGCACCGCGGCCGGCAGGGCCGCGAGCGCCGTCAGCGCCGCACGGGTGGAGAGGTCGGCGGGCCCGACCGCGCCGAAGCCCAGCTTCGGCAGCCCGGGCGGTGCGGTGCCCGGGTAGACCACGCCGCCCTGGTCGACGAGCTGCACGCCCTTCGGCGTGGTGACCGACGCGACGGGCACCCGCTCGGTGACGGCGATCGCGACGGTGTGCGGCCAGTTCCGGCCGACCGACACCGTGGCCACGGCGGGCAGCACGGCGACGCGGTCGGCGATCGCGCTCGTGTCGATGCCGGCCAGCGGGACGCCCGTGGTGACGTCGGCGGCCATCAGCACATCGGCGGCCTTGATCGTGGCCACGCCCGTGACCTGCACGGACTGCACGTTCGCCAGGCCGGAGTCGTAGAGCAGCACGCGGATCCCGAAGCCGGCACCCACGACGAGCACCACCGCGACGAGCACCGCGGCGAGCCGGCGCCTCCGGTAGGTGTCGCTGGTCGGCGGGGCCTTCGGCGTGCGGGCCCTGCGGCGCGTCGGACCGTCGGAGGGGCGGCGCTCGGCCGTGCGCCCCTCCCCCACGGGTGGGCGCTTCGCGTCGGGCCGCTCGGCGGGCCGGACCGTCGACGGACGGCGTTCCGGTGCACGGACGGCCGCCTTCGTCGCCCGTGTCGTCGAGGACGTCGCACCGGACGGCTGGGGCGTGGCCTTCCCGGACCGCCGGGGCGCCGACGGGCGGGTCACCGCAGGGTTCCCCCCTGTGCCGTTCCCTCCTGTGCAGTTCCCTCGTGTGCCGTTCCCTCCTGCGCCCGTCCCCGCTGCGCCGCGTCCGGCCCCGGCTCCTGCTCGGCCTTCTCCAGCTCCAGGAGGATCTCCGGCGCCAGGACGGTGATGTCGCCTGCGCCCATGGTGATCACGAGGTCGCCGGACCGGGCGAGGCCCGCGACGACGGCGGGCACGTCCGACCAGCGCGGCACGTAGTGGACGTGCTCGGCGGGCAGCGTGACGGCGTCGGCGACGAGGGCGCCGCTCACCCCCGGCTCGGGGTCCTCGCGGGCGGCGTAGACGTCGAGCACCACGACCTCGTCGGAGAGACCGAGGGCGGCGCCGAAGTCGGCGGCGAAGTCGCGCGTACGGGAGTAGAGGTGCGGCTGGAACGCGACGACCACCCGACCCGGGCCCACGACGTCCCGCGCGGCACGGAGCTGGGCGGCGACCTTCGTGGGGTGGTGGGCGTAGTCGTCGTACACCGCGACGCCGGCGACGCGGCCGCGGAACTCGAACCGGCGGCGGACCCCGTCGAACGCGGCGAGGCCCTCCAGAAGCTGTGCGGGAGGAGCCCCGAGCTCGACGCCGGCCAGCAGCGCGGCCAGCGCGTTGAGCGCCATGTGCTCGCCGGGAACGCCGAGGCGCAGCCGGTGCTCGACGCCGCCCTGCTCCAGCACGATCCGGGCTCCCGGGCCGTCGGGGCGGAACTCGACCAGCCGGGCGTCGACGCCCTCGGCCCGGCCGTAGCGCCGCACCCGGATGCCCCGCAGCTCCGCGACCCGGGCCAGCTCGGCCGAGCCGGGGTCGTCGGCGCAGGCCACGAGCGCGCCGCCGGGGACGATGCGGTCGAGGAACGTGCCGAACGCGGCGACGTAGGCCTCCGCGGTGCCGTAGTGGTCCAGGTGGTCGGCCTCGACGTTGGTGACGATCGCGACCTCGGGCGAGAACGCCAGGAAGGACGCGTCACTCTCGTCGGCCTCGGCCACGAAGATCTCGCCGGTGCCCTCGTGGGCGCCGGAGCCGGACGTCGCGAGGTCGCCGCCGATGGCGAACGACGGGTCGAGCCCGCAGTGCTGCAGCGCCACCGTCAGCATCGAGGTGGTGGAGGTCTTGCCCGCCGTCCCGGTGACGGCGGCGAGCCTGCGGCCCCGCGTCAGGGCGGCGAGGGCCTGGGCGCGGTGCGCCACGGGGATGCCCCGCTCGCGGGCGGCGACCAGCTCGGGGTTGGTGGCCCGGATCGCGGTGGACACCACCACGGTGGCCGGGGCGTCGGGCAGGTGCGCGGCGTCGTGACCGATCTCGATGCGCGCCCCGAGCGCCCGCAACGACAGGACGGCGCGGGAGTCCTTGGCGTCCGAGCCCGAGACGGCGACGCCGCGGGCCAGCAGGATGCGGGCGATGCCGCTCATCCCGGCGCCGCCGATCCCGATGAGGTGGACGCGGTCGGCGAGCTCGACCGGTTCGGTGGGCGTGGTGCGGGGCGTCATCGTGCGCCACCGCCGCCCGTGTGCGGAGAAGCGGGCCCCGGCCTCGTCCACGCACGACCGCCTCCGTGGCCGGCGACGTCCAGGACCACGTGGGCCAGCCTCACGTCGGCGTCGGCGTGGCCGGATGCGCGCGCGGCGGCGCCCATCGCGGCCAGCCGGCGCGGGTCGGTGAGGATCGGCAGCAGCTCGGCGAGCGCGCGGTCGCCGGTGAGGTCGGCATCGTCCACGAGCACTCCCCCGCCCGCGGCGACGACGGGCCCGGCGTTGAGCGCCTGCTCGCCGTTGCCGTGCGGGAGAGGGACGTAGACGGCGGGCAGGCCGACGGCCGACACCTCGGCCACGGTCATCGCCCCCGCCCTCCCGAGCACGGCGTCGGCGGCGGCGTAGGCCAGGTGCATGTCGTCGATGTAGGGCAGCGGCACGTACCCGAGCTGCGGCGGGCCTGCGGGGGTACCGCCCTTGCCGTGGGCGTGCAGCACCGCGATGCCGCGGCTCAGCAGCCCGGGGAGGGCCTCGGCCACGGCGGTGTTGAGCGTCCGGGCGCCCTGCGAGCCGCCGAAGACCAGCAGCACCGGGCCCTGCGGGGGCAGCCGGAACGTCGCCCGCGCCCGGGCCCGCAGCGCGGGACGGTCGAGCATCGTGACGGCGCGGCGCAGCGGGATGCCGATGACCTCGGCGCCGTCCAGCCCACTGCCGGCGACGGCAGCGACGACGCGTGCGGCGAACCGCGCCCCCACCTTGTTGGCCAGGCCGGCCCGCGCGTTCGCCTCGTGGACGACGATCGGTACGCGACCACGCGCGCCGAGGTAGGCGGGCAGCGCGACGTACCCGCCGAAGCCCACCACCACGTCGGCGTCGACGGCGGTGAGCACCTCGCGCACCCGGTTGACCGCGCCCCGGACCTTCAGCGGCAGGCGCAGCAGGTCACCGCTGGGCTTACGCGGCAGCGGCACCGGCGGGATCAGCTCGAGCGCGTAGCCACGGGCGGGGACGAGGGTGGTGTCGAGGCCGCGCTCCGTGCCCAGCGCGGTGATGCGCGCGTCCGGGCGGAGCCTGCGCACGGCGTCGGCGAGCGCGAGGGCGGGCTCGATGTGCCCCGCGCTCCCCCCGCCGGCGACGACGACGGAGAGAGTCATCGCACCCCCCACGGTCCGGCCGGGCGGGCCACCGGCGCCTTGTAGGGCTCCGGCAGCGGCAGGCGCAGCAGCCGCGCCACCCGGCCCTGGCCGTGCTGGCGCAGCGCGGCGATGGCCTCCGGCTCGTGGCGTGCCGCGTTGGCGAGCACCCCGAACACGAACATGCTGACCACGAGCGACGTGCCTCCC
Source organism: Pseudonocardia sp. (assembly GCF_025965585.1). Classification (GTDB taxonomy): domain Bacteria; phylum Actinomycetota; class Actinomycetes; order Mycobacteriales; family Pseudonocardiaceae; genus Pseudonocardia. The sequence continues at coordinate 2,352 of NZ_JAOPWR010000475.1, read as the reverse complement.
GATGAGATCAGCGGGAGGTTGAGGCCGGTGACCGGCAGCAACCCCACGACGTAACCGATGTTGATGGCGGCCTGGGCGACGAGCCACGTGGTGGACGTGGCCACCACGAGCTTGAGCCACGGGTCCGCGTTGCGGGCCGCGATCCGGAAGCCGGTGTACGCCAGCGTGGCGAACATCCCGAGCACCGCGAGCGCGCCGAGGAAGCCCAACTCCTCGCCGATGATCGCGAAGATGAAGTCGTTGTGGGCGTTGGGCAGGTAGTCCCACTTGGCGTTGCCCTGGCCGAGCCCGACGCCGAACAGCCCGCCGTCAGCCAGCGAGTACAGCGCCTGGTTGGCCTGGAACCCGGCCTTGAGCGGGTCGGTGCCGTCCGGCGAGAGGAACGCGGTGACGCGGGCAAGGCGGTAGCTCGCGCTCAGCGCCAGCACGGTGACGCCCACCAGGGCGCCGCCGACGAGCGCCGCCATCAGCCGCATCGGCGCGCCGGCGAAGTACAGCAGCGCGAGCAGCACGATGCCCAATGACACGGTCATGCCCAGGTCCGGCTCCAGCACCAGCAGCGTCAGCAGCAGCACGGAGACGGGCACGACCGGCGACAGCGCGTACTTCCAGCGGTGCATGACCGCGCGTCGCGGGGCGAGCACGTGCGCGCCCCACAGCGTGAGCGCGACCTTCACGCCCTCCGAGGGCTGGACGGTGAACGAGCTGCCGACCCCGAACCAGGCCTTCGAGCCGTTGCGCTCCACCCCGACGACGAGGACGGCGACGAGCAGCACGATGCCCGTCATCATCAGGCCGGGCGCCATGGCGCGCAGCCGGCGTGGCGAGATGCGCAGCCCCAGGTAGAACAGGGCGAGCCCGGGCACGCAGAACATCAGCTGGCGGGTGAACACCGAGTAGGACGACCCGTCGGCCGTGTAGGACTCCACCGACGATGCCGACAGCACCATGACCAGCCCGAACAGCGTCAGCAGGCCGAACACGCCGAGCATGAGGTGCAACGAGGTCAGCGGGCGGCGCAGCCACAGCCCGAGCGCGGTGCCGGTGCGGCCGACGGCGGCGCGGAACCCGCCCGGGGGCGGCGTCCCGGGCAGGGAGGTCCTACGGGGAGCTCCGGAGCGGGTCACGCGCCCGCTCCCAGCTCGGCGACGGCCTCGGCGAAGGCTCTGCCGCGGTGGGCGTAGTCCACGAACTGGTCCATCGACGCCGCGGCGGGAGCGAGGAGGACGACGTCGCCCGGCCGGGCGAGGCCTGCGGCCCGTCGCACGGCGGTGCTCATCGGCCCGGTCTCGTCACTCACCGGCCCATGGTCACCCGAGGCGACCTCGACCACGGGGACCTCGGGCGCGTGTCGCGCGAGTGCGGTGACGATCTCGGCCCGGTCCGTGCCGATCACCACGGCCGCCCGGAGCCGCCCCGCGTGGGCCGCGACCAGCGCGTCGACCGACGCGCCCTTGAGCAGCCCGCCCACGATCCAGACCACAGGCTCGGTGCGCGCGGCCAGCGCGGCGTGGGCGGCGTGCGGGTTGGTGGCCTTGGAGTCGTCGACGTACGTGACGCCGTCGACCACGCCGACGGGGGCGCTGCGGTGCGGGCCGGGGTGGAAGTCCTCCAGCCCGGCGCGCTCCGCGTCGGGCCCCACGCCGTGGGCGCGGGCGAGGGCGGCGGCGGCCAGCGCGTCCGTGACGCCGGAGGGGCCGCCGGGGTGCACGGTGCTCGCGTCGAGGAGGTCTCCCCCGCCGAACGCCCGGTCGACGAGCACCCCGCCGCTGACGCCGAGCTGGTCGGGCCCGGGCTCGGCGAGCGTCACGCCGACGCGACGGGCCGCGGGCGACGCGGCCAGCAGCGCGGCGGCGGCCGCGTCGTCGACCCCCGCGACGGCGACGGGACCGCGCAGCGCCATGGCCTTGGCCCCGGCGTAGGCGGCCATCGACCCGTGCCAGTCGAGGTGGTCCTCGGCGACGTTGAGCACGCATCCCGCGGCCGGGACGACGGACGGCGACCAGTGCAGCTGGAAGCTCGACAGCTCCACGGCCAGCACCTCGTGGCCCTCGCGCACGGCGCTGACCACCGGATGGCCGATGTTGCCGCAGGCCACCGTGTCACGGCCGGCGGCGCGCAGGATCGCCTCGAGCATGCCGACGGTGGTGGTCTTGCCGTTGGTGCCGGTGACCGCGAGCCACGCGGGCGGATGCGGCAGCGTCGCCCCGATCCACCAGGCCAGCTCCGGCTCCCCGACGATCGGCACGCCCGCGGCGGCGGCGGCGCGGACGAGCGCGTGGTCGGGGCGGCGGCCGGGCCCGGTGACGACGAGCGCGATGCCGGGCGGCAGCGTGTCGGGGTCGGGGGCGG